>CAYJAJ010000016.1:0-34297 GCA_964368495.1 uncultured Holdemania sp.
TCATAGTCCCATACTTCATCCAATAATTTTTCTCTGGATAAAGCAATATTTTTATTTTTCACCATATATAAAAGCAAATCAATTTCTTTTGGTGTTAAATTAACTTTAACATCATCCACAGAAACAGAGCGTCCATCAATATCAATCATTAATCCTTCAAACTTCATTGTAGAATTTTCTTTACCTCTGGTTCTTTCAATAACCGCTTTAATTCTTGCCATCAATTCTTTTGGAGAGAATGGTTTAACTAGATAATCATCAACACCAAGTTCAAATCCAAAAAGTTTATCATACTCTTCTTGACGAGCTGATAACATAATAATAGGTACAGGTTTAATTTTTCGAATTTGTTTACAAGCAGAAAATCCATCTAATCTAGGCATCATTACGTCTAAAATTACACAGTCATAATTGTATTTTTCAATCATCTCGATTGCTTCTAATCCATCTTTTGCTTCGTTAACTTCATATCCGTTAATTAATGCATATTCTTTAACAACTTCTCTAATTTTAAGTTCATCATCAACAATTAATAATTTCGCCATGGTTTACCTGCTTTCTATACATAATTATAATTCAATTTTAACACACGATTGAATAATACATGAATCTTCTTTTTCTTTTTTTGCATCAAATGATAAATAATTTCCTTTAACAAGGTACTCCTGAAACCTTTGATATGATTTGGGCATAAACACTAAATCCATTTCACCACTTTCATCATATACATTCACAAATGACATCGTATCCCCATGTTTTGTGCGATGTAACTTAATTTTCTTAATTAGTGCAAATCCTTTTATATATCCTGTCTTTCTTTTTAGTATCGCAAGACTTTCCACTTGAATATTTTTTTGTTTTTTAATCACTAAAATCGGATGTGATGAAAAATAAAATCCTAACACTTCCTTTTCACGATCTGATTTCTCTAAAATATTATCTTTAACACTTAGAAGTACTGGTTTAGAGACAAGATTTAAATCTATTTTAATTTGATTATCTGATTCTATTCTTACTAAACTTGCATAACTTATTGCATCATTTAAAGAAGCTCTTAAACTGCTTCTATTGATTTTAAATTCATCTAATGCACCACTATCAATACAACACTCAATCGTTTTTTGAGTAAATCGATGTGTCATAATACGTGCAACAAAATCATAAAAATCAGTAAACAAACCATTTTCTTTTCTTTCCTCAAGTATCACTTTTGTTGCGCTCTCTCCTACATTTTTTATCGTACGTAATCCAAGTCGAATAGAATTATTTTCAATAGTATAACCATCATTACTATAATTAATCGAAGGTTTTAACACTTCAATATTACGTCTTCTGCATTCATCAATATATTCAGCAGTTTTACTAACACTTCCAATCACGTTACTTAAAAGAGCTTTATAAAAATAAAGTGGTGTGTTTGCCTTTAAGTAGGCCATTTGATATGCAATCAACGCATAAGCAACAGAATGAGACTTATTAAATCCATAATTTGCAAACTTTAATATATACTCAAATAACTTAACTCCAAGTTCCTTTTCATATCCATTCGATATACAACCTTGTATGAAATCCTCTTGTAATTTCAATAACTCTTTTTCAATTTTCTTGCTCATCGCCTTACGCATAATATCTGCTTTTGCAAGTGAGAAACCTGCAACGATTTGGGCAATTTGCATAACTTGTTCTTGATAAACAATAATTCCGTAAGTAGATTTTAGTATTGGTTCAAGGACCGGATGCAAATAAGTAATTTTTTCAGGATGTTGTTTATAATCCAAGAACAACCCAATGTTCTCCATTGGACCTGGACGAAATAATGCAATTACTAATGCAATCTCATTAAAATCCTTCGGCTTCATTTTGCTAACTAAACTTTTCATTCCATCTGATTCAAGTTGAAAAATCCCTATCGTATCCACATCTTGAATGCATTTCATTGTCTTTTCATTATCTAAAGGAATTTTTAATAATTCAAAATTTGGTTTAATCTTCTTGATGTCACATACAATATCATCAATGATCGTTAAATTTCTTAATCCCAAAAAATCCATTTTTATCAATCCAAGCTGTTCTAAATACTCCATCGTAAACTGAGTTAAATATGTATTTTCATCAAATGACATTATTGGAAGTACTTCACTTAATGTTTTTCTACTAAATACAAGTCCTGCTGCATGAACACTAATGTGCCTTGGCAACCCTTCTAGTTTTCTTGCAATTTCATATAACTTTATATGAGCCAATGAAGAATTAATTATTTGATTAAACCGACTTGATTCATTCATTGCTCGATTAAGAGTCATTTTAAGTGCATTGGGTACTGACTTACATATCATATCTATTTTTGATAATGGTATATCTAAAACTCTTCCTACATCCCGTAACACCTGTTTTGTAGCTAACGTACCAAATGTAGCTATATGAGCAATGTGCTCAGTTCCATATTTACTTTTTACGTATTCAATTACTTCATCACGGCGATCATCAGGAAAATCAACATCAATATCAGGCATAGAAATTCTTTGAGGATTTAAAAAGCGTTCAAACAACAAACCATGTTCAATAGGATCAATCTGAGTAATACCTAAACAATAGGAAACAAGAGAACCTGCTGCACTTCCTCTTCCTGGTCCTACATATATTTTTTTTGATTTTGCATAACGTATAAAATCCCATACAATTAAAAAATAATCCTCAAAATTCATTGATGTGATAATACCTAATTCAAACTTCATTCTATCAACATAAATTTGAGGAATCGTCTGATTTTCAAATCGTTTTCTCAACCCAGCAATACAAAGCTGAGACAAATATTGTTTTGAAGAAAGTCCACTTTGACACTCAAAAACTGGTAATGTGGTTTTTTCAAACTCCATCTTCACATCACACATATCGGCAATATATTGAGTATTTAATAAATCTTCTTCCTCATATAAATTTTGCATTTCTTCAACTGAAAGTATGTATCTTCCTTTTATATGCAATAATGATTGATCAAGTACAGTTTTTTGTAATTTTATTCCATTTAATATACGAAATGTTTCTTCATCTTCACTTTTCAAATAATAAATTTTATTAAGTGCCACCGTTTGTATATCTAATCCTTTACAACATTTTTTTAAAAAAGCATTTCTTATCTTCCAATAAGATGTTTCTTGATAAGATAGTGCTAAATAAAATGATGAAATTGATTCTTTTATTTCTAGAAGTTTATCTACAACAGCCTTTTCGTCTTGATTAACACAAAGAGATTCAAATATTCCACCCTCGCCATAAACTATGATAAATAAATCATTTTTTGCAGTATTTATTTGTTCATAAGAAAGAAAAGCTTGTCCACTTGAAAGAATGCTGCTGAATTTCATTAAAGACTGATATCCTTTATCATTTTTAGCAAGTATTAAAACAGCCATCATTTCATCCTGATGACTCACACTACACTCTAAGCCAAAAAGAGGTTTTAATCCTTCTTGTTTGCACTTTTTGTAAAATTCCATTGCCCCATGCATTGTATGTACATCTGTTAACGAAACTGATTTAAAGCCAAGTTTCTTTGACTCTTTTATTAAATTATCTATGCTGATTGTACTGCTGAGCAATGAATAGCAACTTCTAGTATGTAAATGGACAATCATCATTAGCACCTCGTATTAATTTTAGCATATTTTATGTTAAATTCAAAAAAAAGCATACAATAACCAAATTATTACTCAATAGTTGTACATAATTAATCGAATGTTGTATAATGATATGGCATTTGTAAGGAGTATTTAAAATGAGCGATAACAAATCAACTCAAAAAAATGAAAATATAAAGTCAAGTAAATCTAAAATGATTATAGCTTCAATATTATGGGCAGTTATATCTATTGGTATTCTAGCATGTAGTGTAATCATATACATTGGAATAGATATAATTGATCGTGCCCCAGTACTTGATGTAGAGGTATTAGAAAATATAGAATCATCCAAAGTATTAGATAGTGATGGCGAAATTGTAGCTGAACTTGGTGTATATTTAAGAGAAAATGTAACTTATGAACAAATGCCTCAATCCTTAATTGATGCCTTTGTATCTATAGAAGATAGTCGATATTTTGAGCACAACGGATTCGATTTACCACGATTTTTTCGTGCTCTAATCGAAAATGTTCAAGATTCTTTAGCTGCTGGTAAACTCGTATTTTCTCAAGGTGGTTCAACATTAACAATGCAATTGATTGATAATTCATATTATATGAGTGGTGAATATATCGCAAACAACTCTGTTGAACAAAAACTTCAAGAAATATACTTGTCAATTGAATTAGAAAAAATTTTAAGTAAAGAAGAAATACTTACATATTATTTAAATAAATTAAATTTCGGTGGTAATATTCGTGGTGTAGAAAAAGCAAGTGAATATTACTTTAACAAAAATGTAACAGAGTTAACTCTATCTGAATCTGCCCTTTTAGCAGGAATCGTTAATCTTCCTAATGTATATAATCCTTATAAAAATTTAGATTACGCTACCGAAAGAAGAAACACCGTAATTAATTTAATGAATTATCACGGATACATCACTGATGAAGAAGCAGATTTAGCAAAGTCAATCAACATTGAAGATCAACTTGTGCCAGAAGATGTTTCACAGTCCCAAACAGATTACCCTTATCAAAGCTATATTGACGCTGTAATTGAAGAAACAATAGAACTTACTGGATTAGATCCTAGTATAAACCCGATGATTATTCACACTAATTTAAATCAAAGTGTTCAAGCAACAATCGACCAAATACAAAACGGAGAAATTGAAGATATTGAGTTTTTAGACGATTTAATGCAAATCGCAATAGTATGTATGGATAATTCGACTGGTGAAATTGTTGCATTAGGTGGTGGTCGCGGTTATGAGGGTGAACGTATGTTTAATCGTGCCACTGACATGTACAAACAACCCGGTTCAAGTGTTAAACCATACCTATCTTATGCACTGGCATTTGAGCATTTAGGCTGGGCTACAAGTCATGTAGTAACAGATAAACCAATCGAATATCGCGGAACATCCACAGTATTAAATAACTTTGATGGCGAATATCGAGGTGATATGACACTTCAAGATGCAATTGGTACTTCAATGAATACCCCTGCACTACAAACACTTCAAGAAGTCGCTGATACAGTTGGACCAAACACAATTATTGAATACTTAAATGATCTTGGTTTTGATCAAGTTACTCGAGATAATTTCGACTTAGGTTATGCAATTGGTGGATCTGCTTCTACTGTAACACCTGTTCAATTAGCTGCAGCTCATGCAACAATGATGAATTATGGGAAATACAATACACCACATACAGTTTCAAAAATTGAATTTTTAGATGGCTCTGATCCAATTGAAGTTAACGGTGAGCAAAACCAGGTAATATCAGAAGGTGCTGCTTTTCTAGCAGCATATATGATGGAAGCAAATGTATCTGGTCCATACTTCAATTATATGCAGATCCTTGAAAGAACCTACCCTGTTTATGCAAAAACTGGAACTACCGATTGGGGTGATGAAGGTTTAATATTCGGCATACCTGAAGGAGCTATGAAAGATAAATGGATGGTTTCATCAACTACCGATTACACTACTTCTGTTTGGTTTGGATATGATAAAGGTGTTGAGGGAGAAGATACTTATTTTGACAGTGTAAAAAGTAGACTTAATACTCCTGGTAGAATTAGTAGCTTGTTGTTGGATACACTACATAGCGAAGATGATCCACCTGCTCCATTAACACAACCTGAAAGTGTAATTGAGATTACTCATATTCTAGGCGCTTTCCCTTATTCTGATGCTCCTGGATATGAATATTTATATACAACTGGCTTAACAATAGAACCAAAAGAAGGTGAAGAACCAAAAGTTGTTAACATTTATGAAAGAACTCCTCCACCTTTAACAAGCATTTCAGCAACAAAAAATCCTGTTGATGGTGTCGTACAAATTCACTGGAATTCTCAAGGATTTGAACCAGTAAACGAATTAGGACAAAAAGATATATCTTTATATACCAAATACAATCAGGTGTATGCTACTGGAGCTCAATTATTTAATTATAGTTGGGTGTATGGTCAACCTCACTATGTTGCACAAGTATTCTCAAATGGTGCCTATGTCACTGATGTTTACAGCGATAGCAGCTACTATTGGGACTCATTTGGCGATGGCAACATTCAAGTATGTGGCTATTACTACACAGATGGTGGTTACACAAGCCCACAGGTTTGTTCATACGATTAATTACAATCACTTAGTTCATTCATGATTCAAAAGTTTAATTGGTAATCACCAATTAAATAATGCTATGAATGAACTTTTTATATGAAAATAATCAAAATGCACCTAATAAAGTGCATTTTATTTTTATTCATTTTTACAAAACAATTGCAATAACATTTCCTTTACCACGATTTACAAGCTTCGCAAGAACACCTTGCAAGCGAATTCTAGCTGATTCAGGTATCATTGATAATTTTGAATTCATCCCATCTTTAATCAAATCAGATAACTTTCTTCCAAAGATATCTGACTCCCAAATTGCTTCTGAATTCTCTTGATCACGCAATAAATATTGAATAAGCTCTTCACTTTGGCTTTTTGAACCGATGATTGGTTCAAAAATACTTTCAACATCAACTTTTATCATATGAATACTTGGAGCAACTGCCTTAATTTTAACACCATATCTACCTTGTTGTTTCACAATTTCTGGAGTCGATAGTTGAATATCACTAAGCGAGCTTGATGCAAAACCATACCCGGTTTGTTTTACCATTTTAAGTGCACTACTAATTGCATCATATTCTTTTTTTGCAACAGCAAAATCTTGTAGTATAGCAATCAACTGAGCTTTTTCACTAATTTCCTCGCCTAAAATTTCTTTTAAAACTTGATTGTATAATCCTTGTAGTACATCAACTTCGACATACGCAATTCCTTTACCAGTGTCTACAGTAGACAATTTGGCATTTTCAATATTTTCATTTACATTTAATAAATCCACTATGTTATCAATTTCTCTTAACTTAGTTATAGTCCCCATTGATTCTTTAATCGTGTTGTTTAAACTTGATTTCAACCAATGTTCTTCAGCAAGCACTGTTACCCATTTTGGTGTTTGCACATCAATTTGTGATACCGGGAATTCATACAATGCTTCTCTTAAAATTTCATGAATATCTTTTTCATTCATTTTATCACAAGCAACAGCTAATACAGGAACTTGATACTTATCTGTCAATTTATCAACTACACCTCTACAAGCAATTCCTTCTGGATCTTTACTATTCACAACAATTACAAATGGTTTCCCAATACTGATCAACTCGTTAATTACATCTGTTTCTGCTTCTACATATGATTCTCTTGGTAAATCAACAATTGAACCGTCGCTTGTAACTACAATCCCAATCATAGAATGATCTTGAATTACTTTTTGAGTACCACATTTTGCAGCTTCATCAAATGGTATCGGCTCTTGAAACCATGGTGTATGCACCATTCTAACACCGTTTTCATCTTTGTAACCTTTTGCATCATCGATGATGTATCCTACACAATCCACTAATCGAACCTTAACATTAAAGCCATCATTGAACGTAATTGTTGCCGCATTGTTTGGCACAAACTTAGGTTCCATCGTCATTATTGTTTTACCCTCACCACTTTGTGGCAACTCATCAACCATCCTACTTTTTTCATATTCGTCACTTACATAGGGTATAACAGCTTTTTCCATGAAGTTTTTTATAAAAGTGGATTTGCCAACGCGTACAGGACCAACGACACCTAAATAAATATCACCACCGCAACGTTCCCCAATATTTTTTAAAATTTCTGTGGTTTCCATAAACTCCTCCTTACTAGTTGAAGTATATGTATACGTCAAAAAAAAAATTCACTTAATATAAAAAAATCGTATAAAATTTTTTATGCTATAATTTAGTAATAAAAGGAGATTGATAATTATGGGATACAAGTGCGTAAAATGCGGGAATGAAGAATATGAAAAAGATCAATTCCAGGCAACAGGAGGAGATTTCGCAAAATTATTTGACGTTCAAAACAGAAAATTCATTACAATAAGTTGCACAAAATGTGGATATACAGAACTATACAAAGAAACATCCAATGGCATCGATAATATATTTGATTTCCTTGTTGGTGGATAAAAAAGCAGTCAAATTGACTGCTTTTTTAAATGATCTGAAAAATATAAAATTTTAAATATGATGTTTCTTCCATTGTCCATAAAATAGGATGATCACAATTTTGCTGTGTAATTGAAACTTGTTTTAAAGTTATATTTGATTCATGTGCTGCTTCTTTAAGCATCTTCTCAAAATTACTTGTTTCCATAAATCTTGAACAACTGCAGGTAATAAGATATCCCCCATTTTTTAATAGTTGCATTGCATGCATATTAATTCTCTTGTATCCATTATAAGCACTATTTATTGTTGATCTAGATTTTGTGAATGCTGGTGGATCTAAAACTATAATATCAAACTGACCTTCCTTAATTTCATCTAAATACTTAAATACATCTGCCTTAACAAAAGAAATTTTATCTTCTAATCCATTAAGTTTAGCATTTTCATATCCTTGATTTAAAGCTGTCTGTGAGACATCTACAGCAACAACTGACTTAGCGCCACCAAATGCTGCATTTAATGCAAAACCCCCAGTATGGCTAAAACAATCAAGCACGGTTTTATTAAATGACATTTGTCTTAACAATCTTCTATTTTCTTTTTGATCCAGAAAATACCCAGTTTTTTGTCCATTTTCGACATCAACATTCAGTTGTATTCCATTCTCAACAATAACAGTCTTAGTTGGAAAAGTGCAATCATAAAAACCCTTATAAGAGTCAAGACCTTCCTTGAGTCTAATGGCAATATCATTTCTTTCATATATTCCAACAATTTCTTGATTATCCTCGCGCAAGACTTCTAATAATGATTCATACAAACTTGATTTGATTAGTTCTAAACCATATGAACTAATTTGTGTCACCAATATATCATTATATCTATCAACGACAAGGCCTGGAAGTAAATCAGCTTCACCAAACACAATACGAACATTTTTTATGTTATCATGTTGTAAAGTTTTACGATATTCATAAGCAAACTTCAATCTTTTTTTGAAAAAATCACGATTAATTTCCTCGTTTAAAACTTTAGTTAATATACGTACTGTAATGTGACTTTTTAACGAAATAAAACCTGTGCCTAAATAGTTCTTGTCTATACTTAGAATGTTTACCAAAGACCCATTTTCAATATTTTCATCATAACTGTGCAAGTTATTTCTATACATCCACATTTGGCCGTTATTTAAATACTTTTCACCCTCTGGTGTTATTACTATACTCGGATAAATATTTTCCATTTGAAAACTCCTTTAAATATCTTATTAATATTACCTCAATATAAAAATTAGTACAAGAAAAAAAGGCACACCTGTACCTTTTTTATTAATAACATGCAATGTTACTATCTGTTCTTCCTTCTGTACCACCAATTAATACACCGTTATCTTGTTTGATAATAATTTGCCCTCTACCAAATGAAACACTATCTAATGCAATTTCAACAGTATGTCCTTTAGCAGCAAGTTGTTTGGCAATTTCATTTGAAAAATTATCTTCAACAATGAATTTCTTTTCATTCATCCATTGCCATCTTGGCGCATCAAGGGCTTGTTGCGGATTTAAATTAAAATCAATTAAATTCATTGCCACTTGAACATGCCCTTGCGGTTGCATATAACCACCCATGACACCAAAAGGTCCTATAGCTTTATTATCTTTAGTTATAAATCCTGGAATAATTGTATGATATGTCTTTTTTAAAGGCATAAGAGCATTGCTATGATTTTCATCAAGCGAGAAATCTGCACCACGATTTTGAAGTGAAATTCCTGTACCTTCAACAACAATTCCAGAACCAAATCCCATGTAGTTACTTTGAATAAATGAAACCATGTTTCCTTCACTATCAGCAGTACATAGATAAACCGTTCCACTTTTTGGTGGAGTATCTGGGCCAAATATTTGTGCTTGTTCTGTTATTTCTTCACTTCTTTTTTTACCATAAGCACTATTTAATAGGTCGTTGTAGTTGACTTTCATATGTTTTGGATCTGTTACATGTTCCTTACCATCAGCAAATGCAATTTTCATTGCTTCCCATTGCTTGTGGTATGTATCAATGCACTCTTTTTCTTTAAAGTCAAATTCTTTTAGAATATTCAAAGCCATCAATGCAACTATCCCTTGTCCATTTGGTGGAATTTCGCAAATGTTATATCCTCTATAATTTACACTGATCGGTTCTACCCAATCAACCTTATATTCACTAAAATCTTCTTTACAGAAATATCCGCCATTTTTTTCACTATCTGAAACGATTTTTTCCATAAGCTCTCCTTCATAGAAAGCTTTTGCATTCGTTTCTCCAATTAAACGAAGTGTCTTCGCATGGTCAGTTAATTTTACGATATCCCCTGCTTTTGGGATGACATCATTTGGTGTGAATGTTTTAAACCAATTGTCAAATTCAGGAGTAGTAAATTCTTTTTTATAACGATGATAAGCACGATCCCACATTTTTGCAAGATTAGCACCTACTGGATATCCATTTTGCGCATAATTAATAGCAGGAGTTAAACTATCCAATAAAGATACTTTTCCAAAACGCTCACTTAATGCCGCCCAACCAGCTGGTGCACCTGGAACCATTGTTGGAATCCAACCATAAGTAGGCATTTTATCATTATCAATACGCGCTTTAACCTTTTCTATTGAAATGTTTTTTGGAGAATAACCACTGGCATTTAATCCATATAATTTCTTCTCTTTTTCAATCCAAACAAGTGCAAAACAATCTGAACCAATTCCATTTGCAGAAGGTTCTGTAACCGTTAATGCACTTGCAGTTGCAATCGCTGCATCAATTGCGTTTCCGCCGTTTTTTAACACATCCAAACCAGCAGCGGCAGCTTGTGGTGACGATGTACATACCATACCGTTATTTGCATAAATTGGATAACGTATGGATTTGTATGGTTGATAATTAGGAATAAATTTCATGTTTTAGTCTCCTTAAAATAAATGACATGCTACAAAATGTCCTGGTTTAACTTCCTTTGGAAGTGGTTTTTCTTTTTTACAAATATCCATGCATTTTGAACAACGTGTATGGAATGTACATCCACTAGGTGGATTAATTGCAGATGGAACTTCACCCTCAATAACTGTTTCATCCATTCCTTCATCTTTTACATGAGGTCTAGGAACAGCTTGAAGCAACGATAATGTGTATGGGTGAAGTGGTTCATTAAATAAACTTTCACTTGTACTTAATTCACACATACCACCTAAATACATAACCATTACACGATCACAGAAATGTTTAACAACACCTAAATTATGTGTAATGAAAAAATATGTTAAACCGTATGATTCTTGAAGTTCATTTAATAATTGTAATATTTGCGCTTGTACAGATACATCCAGTGCAGAAACAGATTCATCAAGAACAATAAACTTAGGATTTAAGGCAATCGCTCTTGCAATACCAACGCGTTGTTTTTGTCCACCAGACAGCTGATGTGGATAAGAATAATATTGTTCTTCTTTTAAACCAACTTTTTCAAGTAACTCAATCGTTTTTTCTTTTCGTTGAATTGCTGGATAATTTGTATGGATAACAAACACTTCCTCGATCGCTTTACCTACAGTTTGTCGTGGATCTAAGCTAGCAGATGGATCTTGAAAAATCATTTGCATATCTTTTCGTAGAGTAGTTAGTTCTGAATGTGTAAGTTTACACATATTGATACCAGTTTCAAAATTATTATCCAATTTTGCCAAATATTCCTCATCTTGACATCTTTCAGTAATTTCTAAAACATCTTGTCCTCGTAATTTAAATGCTTCTTCTCTTAACAATTTAGCTTTTTCTTTACAAACTAAATACTGACTGTATGCTTTATGTTTTTGTTCTTCATTCGTTTTAGCATCAATATTTTTCGCAACTTTTTCAATACGTTCAGCTTCATTTTTATTCGCTTCATTTAAATATTCTTGTGCTTTCAAGTTATTATTATAAGCCTCTTTAAATAAAGCTTGAACTTTTGGTAAATCTTTAATTGTGATTAACGATCCTACAGTTTTTGATCCTTCACGAAGTTGACGTGATGCATCTTTCTTAAATTCTTTGGCATCAAAATAATATTTTTCTGCCTTATATAAAAGTTTATTTTTCTTAGCTTCTTCCTTTTTAGAACCATCTATAGTCAAAGTATCAGCTTTAGCTTCAATTTCTTTGGCTTTCTTTTCAGCTTCTAGTGCTTTTTGATAATACTCACTAGCTTTACTTTGATACTTTAACAAATGATCAATTTCTTTCATCATATATTTTGGAGAAAGCTCTGCAATCGGTTTACCAAAATATACACATGATCCACTTGTCTGAGGATAAAGCTGTAATATAACACGACCTAGTGTAGATTTTCCACATCCACTCTCTCCTACAACTCCAAATTTTTCACCTTCGTATAGTGTTATACTGATATCTTCTAATGCTTTTAAATTGACATTTGAGCGGATTTGAAAGTATTTTTTTAGTTTGTTTAGCTTCAATATTGGTCTTTTTTCCATTTACTTTCTATCCTCCTCAATTTTATGGCATGCTACAAAATGTCCCTTTTCATATTCTTTCGAAACAGGTACTTCTTTTCTACAACGGTCAGTTGCGTAAGAACATCTTGGATGAAATCTACAGCCTAGTATATCTTCTGTAATGCTAGGAAAAACCCCAGGAATGGCTTTAATCTCAAAATCATCTTTATCAACATCAGGAACAGCAGCTAATAATCCTAAAGTATATGGATGAAGCGCATTGTCAAATATTTGCTTAACAGTCCCTTCTTCTACTTTAGATCCAGAATATAACACTATAACACGATCTGCAATTTCAGCAACAACTCCTAAATCATGAGTTATAAATAAAACCCCAGTGTTCATGTCTTTTTTCAGCTTATTTAAAAGTATTAAAACTTGTTTTTGAATTGTTACATCTAGTGCCGTTGTAGGTTCATCAGCAATCAGTAATTTTGGTTTCATTGCCATAACCATCGCAATCATAACGCGTTGTCTAAGCCCCCCTGACAATTGGAAAGGAAACTGTTTCATTCGTTCACTTGCACTTGCAATCCCTACTTTTTCTAAGTATTCAACTGCGACTTTATAAGCTTCTTGTTTACTTAGATTTTGTTTTTTTATGAGTCCTTCTGTCAATTGATGACCAATAGTTAAAAGCGGATTTAAACTTGTCATTGGCTCTTGAAAAATCATCCCCATATCAACACCACGAACCTTGTTTAAATCTTTTACCTTCATATTAGTAAGTTCATTGTTATTTAAAATGATACTACCCTTTTGTATTTTCCCGTTAGGTGGTAGTAATCCCATAATAGATAAAGTAGTAACACTTTTACCGCATCCACTCTCTCCTACCATACAAAGTGTTTCATTCTCATGAATATCAAAGGAAATATCTCTTAAAACACTGTAGTCTTTTTTATCAATTCGAAAAGTCGTAACTAAATTCTTAACATCTAATACTTTTTGTTTTTCCATCCCGATTCTCCTTATTCTTTCTTGCTTTAAGCAGTATCTAAAAATATTTTTTAGACACTGCTCACAGCAAGACTGTGAGTGCTGATTATTCAGCGATTGTAATATTTTTTAAGTAGAATAAACCACTAGTTTCAAGAGTAACATTTGCATATTTATCACTGTTATAAGCAAAAACAGACTCTTGGTTTACAATCGGTGCAACATATGCATTTTCTAATAAATAAATATTAGCCTCTTCAAGCGCAACAATACGATCGTTAATATCCGTTGTTGTTTTACCTTCTAAGATCATTGCATCAAGTTCAGCAGAATTCACTTTGTTTCTTGGCGATGTTTCAGTACCCCAGTTTGGTTCAAAACATTCAGTACCATCACGAGTAACATTTGACCAACCTGCTAAAGTAATATCATAACGATCTTCTAATTTACTTTCTGTTAACCATGTTGCATTATCCACTGTTTCAAGAACAACATTAGTAAACCCTGCAGCAGTTAAGTTAGCATGGAAATATTCTCCCATCGCTTTGTATGATGGAGAAGAGTTTAATAAGAATACGATTTGTTCATCTGCCCAACCATTGTCTTCAATTAACTTTTTAGATGCTTCTAAATCATAGCCAATATCATACGCTTCAGATGCTTCTGTGTATCCAAGAACTTTAGGATTTAAAACACTTTTAGCAACTGAACCGTTGTTTTCTAAAATATAATTTACATAACCTTCTTTATCAAGTGCCATAATAATTGCTTTTCTAAAGTCAGCATTTTCCATTAGTGGATTTACATAAGAATTTGGTCTTAATCCCATGTATGAAATACGAGCAGAGTCAGCATGACCTACTGTAGCGTTTGCCATTGATTCAACTCTTCCCATTGATTCAACAGTTAAACTTGGCATAAAGTCAGTTTCTCCTGTTTGAAGACGACCAATTGCAGTAGATTCTTCAGCAATAATTGTCATTGTGATATCTTTGATTACTGGAGTTTCTCCCCAGTATTCATCATTTCTAGTAAGCACTACATTTGAACCTGAAACACTTGATACAAATTTATAAGCCCCTGTCCCAACTGGATCAACCATTAAATCTTGGTTTGCTTGTGCAGTTGGTGATACGATTGCAGAATTTGTATGTGCAAGTTTTGCATGTAACACCCCATCAGGGTAAGTTAAATTAAATTGCACTGTGTATTCATCAACCGCTTCAATACTGTCAATAGATGCAGCTAATGATGCACGTGCAGAACCAAATTCAGGATCTTTGATTTTAGTAAATGTGTTAATTACTGCATCAGCATTGAATGGTGTACCATCATGGAAAGTAACACCTTCTCTTAATGGAATTGTAGCAGTAAGTCCATCTTCACTAAAAATTGGATCAGCTGTAGCTAATAGTGGTGTGAAAGAACCATCTGCTTCAATTTGATAAAGTGTTTCATAAATTTGTACACAAACATATGAAGAAGTTGCATCGTTAGTTCTTAGTGGATCGAATCCTGAAAATGGCGATGTTAATGCAATATTAAACATTCCATGATCTGTCATTGCTGGATCATCAGTTGTTTCATTTGAATCATCAGAAGTTCCTTCATTAGAGCTTCCACAAGCTGTTAAGCTTAGAACCATCATAATTGAAAGCACTAAAGCAAACAGTTTCTTAAAATTGTTTTTCATAAATTTATTTCCTCTCTTTATAAAATTTATACTAAAGCTAAAACTTTTAGCTAATAGCTAGTCTTTAAGACTTGGATCTAAAATATCTCTTAATTTATCTCCAAGAATGTTAAAGCAAATAACTGTAATCATAACTGCCAATCCAGGAATGACAATTAAGCTTTGTGAATCCCACATATAATTTTTAGCCTCTGCAATCATTCCACCCCATTCAGGTGCTGGTGCTGGAACACCCATGCCCAAATAACTCAAAGTTGAAATTGAAATGATAGACGAAGCCATACGCATTGTTGCAATAACAATAATAATCGGCATTGTATTTTGTAATATGTGGCAAAAAATTACACGTTTATCACTTGCCCCTAATGATTTAATTGCTAATACATAATCTTCTTCTTTAATCTGCAATACTTTTCCGCGAATCATCCTTGCAAAACTTGGAATAGACCAGATACTAATCGCTAAAGTAGCATTGAATGTGCTTCTACCCAACATTGCTATAATCAACATCGCCAATAAAACTCCCGGAAATGTAAATAACAAATCCATAAAACGCATAATCACGTTATCTAATTTAGGATAATAACCCGCTAACATACCAAATAAGATACCAAACAGTAATCCCATAGATGTAGAAATTACCCCAACAGCAAGTGATGTTCTACCACCGATTAATAATCTTGAAAGTACATCTCTTCCTAAATGATCTGTACCTAAGTAATGACCTTCAACATAGGAAGCAGCAACGGTTGGAT
This sequence comes from uncultured Holdemania sp., assembly GCA_964368495.1. GTDB lineage: Bacteria > Bacillota_I > Bacilli_A > Erysipelotrichales > Erysipelotrichaceae > CALVGQ01. Next base: position 16,110 of record CAYJAJ010000016.1, read on the forward strand.
CACTACTCCATGTTGCCCAAAATCCAGGTCTTAATTTTATTGAAGCATCTGCAACCTCTACATCAAACGGTGCAATTTGTGGTGCAATTAATAATATAATTACCTCAACGACCAATACAATGAAACACAACGTAGCTAACTTATTTTTAAGCAGTTTTGAAATCGCTACTTTAAGTTGTCCTGATTTTTTCTTATTCATACTATATCCCCCTAGTTACTCATATTTAATACGTGGATCTACAAAACAATAAACAATGTCAACCACAAGGTTAATAACTATAAACATTGTAGCAATGATAAGTACAGTACTTTGTACTACTGGATAATTATATGAATTTATTGCATTAATTAAATATGTTCCTACTCCATTAATAACAAACACTTGCTCAGTAATAATCGCACCACCAAGTAAACCACCAAAACTTGTACCAAATTGAGTAAGTAAAGGAATTAATGCATTTCTTAAAGCATGAACAAATATTAGCGGAACTCCACTAATTCCTTTTGACTTAGCTGTTCTAATGTAGTCCGATTGAAGAACATCAAGCATTGCACTTCTACCAATTCGCATAAACGAAGCTAAACTTGCAGTACTTAAAGCAAGTGCTGGCAATATAACTTGTTTAAATCCAAGTGGTGTCCAAAAAAACTCGCTCATCCCACCTGCTGGAAACCATCCAAGATTGATTGAAAACACCAACATCAACATTGTACCTAACCAAAAATTAGGAATTGAAATAGCGAACAATGATGTTGTTGTTAAAATGTTATCTAAAATTGTATCTTTCTTTATTGCAGTTATTATTCCTAAAGGAATACCAACAATTACAGCAATAATAATAGCAGCAACAGCTAAATTTATAGTATATGGAAGTCTTATAACTATCTCATCAATAATTGGCTGTCTAGTTGTGTATGACATCCCTAAATCAAATTGTAATAAACTTGATAAATAGTTCCCATATTGAATAAGAAAGGGTTGATCTAGTCCTAAGCTTTTTCTAATAATTTCTACCTCATCCATTGTTGCCGCTGGCCCTGCAATCAACTCTGCAGGATCCCCTGGAGCAAGATACATACTAGCAAACACAACAAATGTAATACCTAGTAATAACATTAGAGCTAAGCCAATTCGTTTTAAGACATATTTTCCCATAAATATTCCCCTTTTTTAAAATATAAATTTAATTATATTGATTATCAATGTAAAAATCAATCTTTTTTTACATGATATTTCAAAAAATTTTCATTTAATCAGAATAATTTAATGAAACAATTTTCATAAAAAAGAAAAAGGACAACAAATTGTCCTTTACTTTAACTGTTTTTATTTAAATCGCTCTCTTTTTGAATAAGTAGTATGCAATAATTTGTGTGACTTATGTCCACCTGGTTCAATTAAGAAATTCTTATACAAGTCTTGTATTTGTGAATTCTCATGCGACTTACGAACTGGCATTAATACATCTTCAGCATATAAAGTTTTTGCCCGTTCTTTCTTCCAGTCAATAGCCTTAAATCCATTTCGAATAGAAGAATCAACAATCGATTGTCCTCCACCATTAATGCATCCTCCAGGGCATCCCATAACTTCAATAAAATGATAAGGAGATTTCCCTAAACGAATTTCTTCAAGTAATGGTTTAACCATATTCATACTGCTAGCCACAGCAACTTTTACATCGATACCCGCTACCTCAAGTGATGCAGTTTTAACACCTTCCATACCTCGAACAACTTGATAATCAACTTCCTCAAATGTTTTATTTTCAAGAACTTCTTTTACAGTACGAAGTGCTGCTTCCATTACTCCACCAGTTGCGCCAAAAATTACTCCAGCTCCAGAATATTCTCCAAACATATCTTGATCAAATTCTGAATCATTTAAATTTGCAAAATCGATACCATACATTTTAATTAAGCGTCCGCATTCTCTTGTAGTAAGAACTGCGTCAACATCCTTTATTCCATCAACAATCATTTGAGGACGTTCAATCTCAGCCTTTTTTGCAGTACAAGGCATGATTGAAACTACATAAATATCGCGAGGGTCAATTCCTTTAGCTTGTGCATAATAGCTTTTTAATATTGCACCAAACATCATATGTGGTGATTTACAACTACTTAAATGCTCCAATAAATCTGGATATTCAAATTCCATAAAACGAATCCATCCTGGTGAACATGATGTCATCATTGGTAATACTCCATTATTTTGTATACGCTTGATAAACTCTGTTCCTTCTTCCATAATTGTCAAATCCGCTGCATAGTTCGTATCATATACACGATTGAATCCTACTTTTTTTAGTGCAGAAACCATTTTATGCGTAACACGTGTTCCAATAGGTAGTCCAAATTCTTCACCTAAAGAGGCTCTTACAGCAGGTGCAGTTTGTACAATTACGTGCTTATTTGGATCATTTAAAGCGATTATTACTTCATCCATACTTTCTTTTTCGTGCAATGCTGCAACAGGACATACGTTAACACATTGTCCACATTGCATACAATTTACATCATCTAAGCTTCTATTAAAAACTGGAGCAACCGTAGTTTTAAATCCTCGATTTTGAAAACCTAGAATTCCCAATCCTTGTGCTTTATTACACATTGAAACGCATCGACCACATAAAATACACTTACTTGTATCACGGACGATACCTGGAGCAATCTCATCTAAAATAACTTCAGTTAACTCACCTGTAAAACGAGTATCACGAATATTTAAGTCTTGCGCAATAGTTTGAAGTTCACATGTCTGATTTCGAACACAACTATTACAGTTTTTACTATGATTAGACAAAATCAATTCAACAGTATTTTTTCTTGCCTCAATTGCACGATTTGAATGTGTAAACACTTCCATTCCATCATTTACTGGATAGACGCAAGCAGCACAAAGTGATCGAGCTCCTTTTACCTCAACTGTACAAACACGACATGCACCAGTTTCGTTACAATCTTTTAAGAAACAAAGAGTTGGAATTTTAATCCCTGCTTCCTTTGCAGCCATAAGAATAGTTGTTCCCTCATCCACTTGAACATCCATATTATTAATTTTTAAATTTACTTTACTCATCAACTGCACCTACTTTCTTTCAATCGCTTGAAAGCGACAACTTGTGAAACATGCACCACACTGAATACATTTTTCTTGATCAATTACATATGCTTCTTTTCCTGGAACACCACTAATTGCATTAACAGGACATTGTTTTGCACACAAACTACATTTACGACATTTCTCAGCAACAATTTCAAATGATAGTAGCTTTTTACAAACACCTGAAGGACATTTATGATCAAGTGCATGTGATAAATATTCGTCTTTAAATAAGTGCATTGTGCTTAAGACAGGATTAGAAGCAGTTTGTCCAAGTCCACAAAGTGCAGTATCTTTGATTTTTTCACCAAGTTCTTGTAGTTCATCTAGCGTTTGCAATGAACCACGTCCCTCACATAAATCTTCTAATAATTCCAACATTCTTTTTGTTCCAACACGACAAGGAGTACATTTTCCACATGATTCATCAACAATGAAATCCATGTAAAAACGAGCGACATCAACCATACAATTATCTTCATCCAAGACAATCATTCCGCCTGAGCCCATCATAGAACCTAAATTCACTAAATTATCAAAGTCAATAGGAGTATCTAAGTGCTCTTCAGTTAAACATCCCCCACTTGGACCTCCAGTTTGTACTGCTTTAAAATTTTTGCCCTCAGGACAGCCACCACCAATTTCATAAATTACATCACGAAGGGTTGTACCCATAGGAATTTCTACTAGTCCAGTGTTCACAATTTTACCACCAAGTGCAAAAACTTTGGTTCCCTTAGATTTCTCTGTACCAATTGTATTAAACCATGCAGCACCTTTTAAAATGATTTGTGCAACATTCGCTAATGTTTCAACATTGTTAATGATAGTTGGTTTTCCCCATACACCACTTACCGCAGGAAATGGTGGTTTTGATATAGGCATCCCCCTTTTCCCTTCAATTGATTGAATAAGAGCCATTTCTTCACCACAAACAAAGGCACCAGCACCTAGTCGAATTTCAATATCAAAGCTAAAATCAGTTCCTAAAATGTTTCTACCCATCAATCCATATTCTTTTGCCTGATTAATCGCGATTTCTAAACGCTCTACCGCAATTGGATATTCAGCGCGGATATAAATGTATCCTGTGTGAGCACCGATTGCATACCCTGCAATCATCATTGCCTCTAAAACTGAATGTGGGTCACCTTCTAAAATTGAACGATCCATAAACGCTCCAGGATCCCCTTCATCTGCATTACAAATAACATACTTATCTTTTGAATCTTGATTCGCTGCAAATTGCCATTTAACTCCTGATAAAAAACCTCCGCCTCCACGGCCTCTAAGACCTGAGTTCTTAATTTCATCAATAACCTCTTGTGGTGACATTTCAGTCAATGATTTCCCCAAAGCCATATAACCATCTTTAGCAATATATTCATTAATCTCTTCTGGATTGATTACACCACAATTTTGAAGAGCAATTCTTTTTTGCTTAGCATAAAAACGAATTTTATCAATATCAAAGATTCTTTCTTGTGTTTCCTCATTTAAATCAGTTAATTCCAATCGCGATACTGGACGCCCTTTTAAAAAATGTTCAGCAACAATTTCTTCAGTATCGTTCACACTAACATGACAGTAAAAAACTTTATCAGGATGTACTGCAACAATTGGACCTTTTTGACATAAACCAAAACACCCTGTCTTTATAATCTTAACTTCTTTCTCTAGCCCATATTTAACTAGATGCTCATTAAATTGTGCAACTATTTCCGTTGACTGCGAAGAAGTACAACCAGTACCAGCACAAACTAAAACTTGTAAACGCTCCATCGTCTTTCCCCCTTATCTTTGGAAATTATCAATAACATAATCACTTACGACATGATCTTTTTTTATATGTTCATTAATAATTCTTCGTGCAACATCTGGTGTAACTTTACAGTAAGTCGTCTTTTCTTTATCTGTATTATATACCTCAACAATTGGTTCAAGTGTACACATACCAATACACCCCGTTTGTGTAATAACACAGCTTAAATCTTCTGTTGAAGCTGCTTCAAGAAGTGCAGTTAAAACTGGTCTAGCTCCAGCAGCAATTCCACACGTAGCCATTCCAACAACAACACGGTATTTTTTATTTCCATCGCGTAAATCAACTTTCTTTTTAGCCTCATCACGCATTTTTTGTAAATCTGCTAATGATTTCATTTTTCTCATCCTTTCATAAATTTTCTAATTGTTCAGTTACATATTCTTTTATCCAAAGCAAAATTGATGGTTCTGTTAAACTAACATCATCTAAAATTGCCTTAATTTCATTAGTATCTAAAATAAATAAGCCTAAATCACTTTGAAATGTAAACTTCCAGTGAATAGTATCCTTTGTTTGAATAAGTGTTAAAACAGTTTCTGGCATATTACCTACTGGAGGTGTGTCCCAATGACTTTTTTGTGCGGTTGCTTTTATTAAAGTTCCTTTATTACATATAGAAGTAAGTGTAAACTCGCCATTACATGAATCCGCTAAACTCTTAAAAAAAGCAATTCCCAACCCAATTTTTCGAGTTGTTCTTGTCGTATAAAATGGATCAATAACTTTTCTTTGTTGCGCATCACTCATGCCATTGCCATTATCTTCAATACATAGTGACAAACAATCCTCTTTTTCACTATCTATAAGTGTAATCTTGATTTCACTAGCATTTGCTCGCACACTATTCATTGCAATGTCTAAACAATACATTGAAAAATCTTGCATCATTTTAAAACCCCTCGCAATCTATCCAATTCTTTCTGAGTAATTGTATATTCGCATTCGTGAATATCAATTAACTGATGGGCATCAGAGTTGCATAGCCATAAATCATCTTTTACCCACGGATTGCTTTTCTTTATTATTTCAATATGTGAAACATCAACTACTTCAATACCATCATAATCTAAATTCAATGGAATAAATCCTAGTTGGGTAATTACACCATTGTTTTTTTTGTAAGCATGTGCAAGTATCGCAACTCCATTATGTTCATGTATTGCATTAACACACTCATTAATATCAACATCCAATGAATCAATTAATAGCTTTTCTTCAAAACGTATAACTTGATCTTCATCATTCATAATTAACTGTTCACCAAAAAATTCAGAATTGTTTTTTTTATCACCTTGATGTTCTTCAATCCAATTTTGAAATGTACTAACGCTATCTTTGTTATCAAAATAAGCTAACACATGGACTTCTTCCTTAGTTTGAAGTTCAACTCCAATTAAATATTTAATTCCTGCACGCTTTGCACATTCAATTAAAGCGAACTGTTGTAGCATGCTGTTGTGATCAGTTACAGAAATACACTGTAACTTTTTTAATACTGCCATATTAACAATATTATTTGGTGTCATTAATTCATCAGCACATGGCGATAAACAAGAGTGCATATGCAAATCATAGTAAAGCATTATAGATTAAGTTCAACGCACTTTCTAGATATTTCAAATGCACTTAATCCAGTTCGAAGTAAAATGACACCTTCAGATTTTGCACGTTCAATGACTTGATCTTCAACTTCAGCATTTTGAGCAACAACTACACAAGAAAATTCATTAAGAACTGCAACTGCAATAACATTCAAGTGAGTCAACACAGTAATCCATAACTGCCCTTTTTCACCATTGCCCATTACCCAACTTAATAAATCACCACTAAAGCAACCAGTTATTTCTTTATTAAGTATGTCATTGCCACTTAGACATTCCCAATTTGTTTTTTCAATTAGTTCTTTTACAGTCATTGTTCCCTCCCTCTATATTCAAAAATACGACAATCAGTTAATTTTTTATTTTTAAGCACTATTTGTTCAGCCATTTGTCTACAACTTACAAACCCACAAGCCCCACAATCAAATTGTGGTAAAACAGAGGCAATTTCATTTACTTCTTTAAAATATTTTAATTTTTCTTGTAAAGAAATCGAATCTTCTTCTATAGCATTCTTTTTAAATGATGTATCAAAATCATCAATCTTTAATGTATAATCACTAGATATTTTAATTAATTCTTCAATATTCATTTTAGCATCAAAGGGATTTCCCCATAAAAGTGTTCCACCAATGCAGCCGTTTGTGCAGTATGAGCAACTAAAGTATTTAAATCTTTGCAACTGAGAAAATTCAACGAGTTCTAAAACTTTAATCACTTTTTCGTAATCATCAACTTGCAATACTTTATCGTTTTCATCAAAATCACATAACATCGAACAACTCTTCAACCCTAATGCACTTAATTTTTTTCCAGTTTTTTGAAGTTGTCGATTTTGATTGATTTTAACAAACACATCTTCTAAAGATAAAGCATGATCGACTTCACAATCCATATTCATATAAGGGTATTTTGCTAACAACAACTTACTAACACACTCACAAAAATAAAAGATACCAAGGTTAGATTTATTTTTATGTTTTTTACGAATGTATCGAGCAGCTATTTCACTAGGATAATCCATATTAATTAATTGATCCAACAGCATCGGATACTTCGTTTCAATTAGCCGGTTGATTACTGGACAAAATGAAGATATAACACCAACTTCATTGTTTTTAGCACATTCAACACTAATTTTATCTACTATTGACGCTTCAATACCACTCATCTCAAATACTTCATCAAACCCTAACTGCAATACAGCCTGCGTTAGTTCTTCTACTTCTAATTCATTTCGACAACTTGAGTAAACTGCACTGGGTACACATGCAACTGTGTACTCATAATTTTGAATTTCATCAATCGTACTGCTTTTTGTTTCTAAACCTTGATAGGAACACTCATCAATGCATTTTCCGCAATTAATGCATTTGTTGTCATCAATACGAACTCGGTTATCCAATATAGTAATTGCTTCACTGGGACAAATTTTCATGCATTTAAGACAATTTTCACATTTGGATAACTTATAATTAATCGTCGATTTAATCATAATAAGTCAAACCCTAACGATAACGTTGTTCCATGTGAATTTGTCTTAATATCGAAATGATCACTTACTCTTTTGATGTTAGGCAGTCCCATACCAGCCCCAAATCCAAATTGACGCGCTTCTTCACTAGCGGTAGAAAACCCTGGTGTTAAAGCCTTCTTTAAATCAGGAATTCCAGGTCCATTATCTTTAAATATTAAACTCAACTTTCCAAAATCATCTACTTTAAATATAATTTTACCTCCCAATGAATGTATTATCATATTAATTTCAGCTTCATAACATGCTACAGCAATTCTCCTTTGCAACTCACTCATAACTCCAATCTCTTTTAATGAATGTTTAATTTGACTAGATATTTTACCTGCATTGATATAATCATTACTAACAACAACAAATTCTTTAATCATTTATTATTGGTTTTAAATTATTGGTATATAATTTACCACATGTTTCATACATTGTATATTCAGTAGTAAATACAGCAATATTCATATCCTTTGCTAATTGCGCAAGTTCATCAGTCATTGGTTTAGATCGGACATAGAGTACAATTTGAATATCCAACATTTCGGCAGTTCTTAAAGATTGAACGTTTACTAATCCAGTAATTAGTATTGTTGAGTCATTATATTCTTGAATCATTGCTAATGCATCGCTCATTAAATCAGTTGCAAAAACATACTCATAGTTATTTTCTAATTGATTACTATCATTTAAAGAAACCTGCTTAGCTTCTAATAGTTGAACAATTTCAATTAACTTCATTAAGCTGTAACACTTTCATGACGCATGATTTCATTAAATAGCTTAATCATACCATCCTCATCAACATTACCATGTACTTTTCCATCCACTACTACTGCTGGAGCTAGTCCACAAGCACCTAAACAACGTGTAGCATCAATCGAAAATAAACCATTATCACTTGTAGCGTTAACCTTACAACTTGTTAATTCACAAATTTTGTCTAATAAATTTTGGGCCCCTTTAACATAACAGGCCGTCCCCATACAGACATTAATAATGTGTTTACCTTTAGGTTCAGTAGTAAATTGGGTATAAAATGTCACAACACCGTAAACCTCCGCAACTGAAGCATCTGTAGCATCAGAAATGCTTTGCATTGCCTCAAAAGGAATGTAGCCTAATTCATGTTGAACATCATGCAACATAAGTTTAACTGGTCCCAATTTCCCTTTGTGTCTAGCAACAATCTCATCAATTTTAAGTATCGACTCTTGATTAATTCTTTCCACTAAATTCTCCTCCTTAATAGTGTTATATACTAACAATAAGCATGAATTTACTGATTTATAAATAAATGTTTATACCAATAAATTTTTGCATTGATTGAAAGTTAAAAAAAATAATTTCTGTAAGATAAAAACAAATACAACCTAGGTATTCTAACTCAAATCAAACTATCCTACAAATTATAATAATATTGTAACTCTTTCAATAAAATTCATCAATAGATAACACGATTTTTTGTGAATGATTTAACAAAAAAATAATATTTTTTTATCATTAAATCATATTTTAGTAAACAAACCATTCACTAGTAATTATTCAAATAAAAAAAATGCCAATAAAGACATTTTTTTACTTTATAAAACTTTTGACAAAAACTCTTTTAATCGTTCACTTTTTGGATTTTCAAAAAAATCACTTGCCGTATTCTCTTCGATAATTTTTCCTTCATCCATAAACACTATACGTGAAGCAACCTCTTTAGCAAAATTCATTTCGTGGGTAACAATAACCATTGTCATTTCATTTCTTGCCAACTCACGCATGACATTAAGTACCTCTTTTACCATTTCAGGATCAAGTGCGCTTGTAGGTTCATCAAACAACATTACTTTTGGTTCCATACATAATGCCCTAACAATCGCAACACGTTGCTTTTGTCCTCCTGAAAGCTTATTAACATATTCATTAGCTTTGTCAACCAGTCCAACTCTAGTCAATAAGTTTAATGCCATTTCTTTTGCATCCTTCTCTGTTTTATTTAAAACATGAACTGGAGCTAATGTTAAATTTTCTAAAACAGTCAAATGAGGAAATAAATTAAAACTTTGAAAAACAAATCCCATATAAGTGCGAACTTGATTCATAAGCATATCATCCTCATAATTAAGTTTCACATCATCGATGAAAATTTCACCTTGGTCAATCATCTCAAGTCCATTCATCGTTCTTAAAAGTGTGCTTTTCCCACTTCCACTAGGTCCTAATAAACATACAACTTCATTTTCTTTAATTTCAATAGATACATCATTTAACGCTAAAACATTCTTGAACTTTTTGGAAATTTTTTTAATATTAATCACTTTCAGCCAACCTCATTTCTAATTTATTTGTAAAAAATGAAATCGTTAGTGTTGTTGCAAGATAGAACATTCCAGCACCCATCATAGGAATAAAGAAAGTATATAAACTAGTGTAAATAATCTCTGTATTCTTCATTAACTCATAAACCCCTATCGTACTCGCTAACGAAGAATCTTTCACCAAGGTTATAAGTTCGTTTGCTAAAGGTGGAATAATCCGCTTAAATGCTTGTGGTAATATAATTTTCTTCATAATTTGAACATGAGTTAAACCAAGTGACTTACCTGCTTCCCATTGTCCTCTATCAATTGAGTTAATTGCCCCTCTTATTAATTCACAAATGTATGCACCACTATTAATACTAATCGCAATAATCGCTGCAACAAACGGACTGATTGATAAATATGCACCAGTTACACTACGATAAACAAGTGGCACCCCAATATAAATCACAGAAAGTTGAAGAAGCATTGGAGTACCACGTATTATTTCAACGTAGAGATTCGCAAACAATTTCGCAACTTTATTTTTAGCTATTTTTCCACTTGCTGCAATTACACCAAGAACTGTTCCAAAACATAAGCTTATTACTGCTATCATAATAGAAGTACAGGCTCCATTAAAGAACAAACCTAAATTATTTGCAGTAAAAACTTTTTGAAACATCTCTAAATCCATGAAAAATTATACCCCCCATTTTTCTTTGATTTCTGTATATTTTTCACTTTCGATAAAAGTATCGATTGCTTTATTAATTGCTTCTGCAAGCAATGTGTTGTCATTATGGATAATAATGCTCATATTTTCGTCAATTAATGACTCCTCAAGTTTTACAAATCCCATGTTTTCAACATAGTTATCTCCAACTGCAATATCACATACTACAGCATCAAGGTTACCAGCGCTTAACATTTGAAATAGCATAGTCGAATCAGAAATTGAAGATAATTCAGCATCTTTAATTTCTTCTGCTGCATTTTCACCAGTTGATCCTGTTTGAACACCAATTTTTTTGCCAATTAAATCATTAATTGTTTTAATATCAGAATCTGCATTCACAAGAACTACCTGAGCAGAAATAATGTATGGATTAGAAAATATAACATCTCTATCTGGATCATATGTAAAACCTGAAACACCTAAATCAATTTGTTTTGCCTCTAAACTACCTACAATTAATCCAAAATCCATTGGTTTAAATTCAATTGTTAATTCTGTGTTATTTTGCTCATTAATAATTTGAACTACTTCATTAATCATATCTATATCAAATCCAACAATTTCACCATCATCACCAATTGTTTCATACGGTGGATAATCAGGGCTTGTTGCAATAATTAATTTGTCATTAACTAATAGCTCTTTAATAAAAGTATCCTCATTTGTGTTGTTGCTTGAAGTACATCCTACCATTAAAAATAGAATCGATAAAACTAACATAATTTTTTTCATTTTCTTTTCCTCCCAAAAAACAAAAAAGCCGTCTCATATAGAGACGACATATCATCGCGGTACCACTCTAATTATCAATGATTATTCATTGATCACTTAATTCTGTTAACGCCAGCTACGTCCTATCCTACTATAATTCAAATAGAATCTCCGAAGTGCGTTCACTATTTCATTTACCGTCCAGCTTCCACTCTACCCAGACTCGCTAATGGTATAAAACAATTACTATTCTTCATCATCGATATAAATATAATAGTCATTTTACTATCAAATGTCAACAATTTATTCTGATTTTAATTCACGTGACATTAAAGATTCTATCGCATCACTTGGTTTTTTATTCTCGTATAATATGCGATACACTTCCTGAGTAATCGGCATATTAATGTTATTTTGAACAGCCATTTCATAAACAGATTTTGCTGACTTTACGCCTTCAACAGTTTTTTGATTTTCTTTCAAAAACTTTACTGCCCCATTTTCTTTACCAATAATACATCCAGCTTGGAAGTTTCTTGAATGTTCCGAGGTACAAGTAACAATCAAATCGCCAACGCCGGTTAATCCTAAATACGTTTCTGCTTTACCGCCAAAATGCATACCAAACCGAGCCATTTCAGCTAAACCTCTAGTCATTAAAGCAGCTCGTGCATTATCGCCTTGTCCAAGACCATTTAATATCCCGCTTGCAATTGCCATGACATTCTTAATAGCTACACCAATTTCAGAACCAATAACGTCACTGCCACGATAAACTCTAAAATATGTATTTGAAAACACCTCTTGCACAACTTTTGCACTTTCTTCATTTTCGCACACAGCATTCACTGTTGTAAGCAATCTCAAAACAACTTCTTCAGCATGACTTGGCCCGATTAAAGATACAACATCTTGAAGTTTATCTTTACCAAAACAACGTTTAATCACATTACTTAACCGTTCTAACGTAACTGGATGAAATCCTTTTGCAACATTAACTATTATTGTCTTCTTGTCTAAAACAGTCGCGACTAATTGGCATACAGATTCTATCGCCATTACCGGAACTGCAAGTAAAACAATGTCACTTTTAATGATATCGTTTAAATTAGTTGTAGCACATAAATTTTCATTTAAATCAACATTAGGAAAGTATTTTGAATTTTTATGATTGTTATTTATATCATTTACTTCTGCTTCTTCTTTTCCCCATAGCACAACTTCATGATGATTATCCACCAAAGTTTGAGCCAATGCTGTGCCCCAACTACCACTACCGATTATGCTAATTTTCATATTAATTAATCCTTCTTTCTAGTCATTATGTGAATTGGTGTTCCATCAAAACCAAATGCTTCACGCAGACGATTTTCAATATATCTCATATAACTAAAATGCATTAACTCCGTATCATTTACAAATAATATGAATGTAGGAGGTGCAACAGACACTTGCGAAGCATAATAGATTTTGCAACGTTTCCCATTATGAGTAGGAGCAGGAGTCATCATTTGAGCATCCAAAATAACTTCATTCAATATGTTTGTGGCAATACGTAAATTAGAATAATTATAAACTTGTTCAATCAAAGGAAATAATGTATGAACACGTGCTTTAGTCAATGCACTTACAAAAGCAATTGGCGCATAAGACAAATAGCTAAAGTCAGTACGAATAAGCTTTGTAATCTCATTCATTGTCTTATCATCTTTTTCTATTTGATCCCATTTGTTATAAACAATAACAATTGGCTTTCCAGCTTCATGGGCATATCCTGCAACATGTTTATCTTGTTCTCGAACACCTTTTTCACCGTCAATTAAAAATAAAATAACATCTGCTCTTTCAATGGCACTCATCGCTCTTAGTACTGAGTATTTTTCAACGTTTTCATAAACCTTCCCACGTTTTCTTATACCAGCAGTATCAATAACAACATATTGATTACCATCTTTTGTAAAAACAGTATCAATCGCATCACGAGTAGTACCCTCAATCTCACTTACAATTACTCTATCTTCATTAAGAATTGCATTGACTAAACTAGACTTCCCTACATTGGGACGACCAATAAGTGCAAACTTCAACATTCCTTCATAATCTTTTTGTTTATTAGTACCAAATAATTCAATGCATTTATCTAATACATCTCCTATACCAACTCCATGTGAACCACTTACTGCAATCGGTTCGCTGTCAATACCAAGCGAATAAAACTCATATATATTTTCAATTAAATGTGTGTCATCAACTTTATTAACTAAAAGAAGCACAGGCTTTGAAGTTTTATTCAACATTTTCGCAATATACTCATCATCAAAAGTAATTCCTTCTCGTCCATTAACGACAAACAAAATTACATCTGCTTCCTCAATCGCGATATCAACTTGAGCTTTAATCTCTACTTGAAACGGTTGATCATGCAGCTGAATTCCTCCCGTATCAATCACTCGAAATTCGCGAGTTAACCAATCTGCTTTCGCATAAATGCGATCACGTGTGACCCCTGGTGAATCTTCTACAATAGAAACACGTTCACCTACAATACGATTAAAAATAGTCGATTTACCTACATTCGGACGTCCTACTATTGCAATTACACCATTAATCATTTTTACACTCCTTCATTACTCTATCTACTTCATTAAACACAACTTTAACAACTTCATCTATTGATAAATCTGATGAATCAATTTCAACCGCATCTTCTGCCTTTTTTAAAGGTGAATGCTTGCGTTCACTATCTTGTTTATCTCTTGCCTTTATCTCTTTGATAATCAACTGTAGATCACTCTTAAATCCTTTAGACAAATTTTCTTCATGACGTCTATTGGCTCTAGCAATAGAATCTGCAACCAAGAAAATTTTTAATTCAGCATCTTTTAAAACCACAGTTCCGATATCTCTTCCATCCATAATATAACCCTTGGATTGTGCCATTTTTTGTTGTAAATTCACAAGGTATGCACGTACTTTTTCAAGCTTAGAAACAAGAGAAGCTCCCATTGAAATTTCATCTGTCCTCAAAATGTCTTTTACTTCAATACCATCAAGATAAACCCCACCATCACTACTCATTTTAATTTCTGTGTTATAAAGCATTTCCATAATTTCTCTTTCGTTGGTTAAGTCCAGTTTATTTTTTAACGCTTTATATGCTGTACATCGATACATTGCACCTGTATCCAAATGCACGTAATTTAATTCTTTAGCCAATACTCTTGCAACAGTGCTTTTCCCTGCAGCACTTGGTCCATCTATCGCAATATTAATTTTCATCTTAGTCTCCTTATGCTGTTAAAATCCAATAAATAAATGTTAACGCAATAAAAGAAACAATCAAAATTAAAACCACTAAAATAGTATTTAAAACTGTATTATTTGATTCACTAATATAATCTTTCTTTGGATTTAAACCCAAAGAAGATTTATATTCCTCTTTTGAATATTGTGTTTTTTCATCATTCATAGATTCTTCAATTTCTGATAAAAACATCTCACTTGTTTCTAAAGCATTTTCAACATTATCATTTTCATTAGGAATATTTTTGACAATGGATAATTCTTCAGTTTCACTAATTTTTTCAAAACTATTAATTGTTTCATCTTCAATAAAAAACAAACTTCGAAGTTTTGAAGGTTTTTGCTTTTCTTGCTCAATCATCTCTTCTTCAACTATTTCTGTTTCCTCATCAACCATAGAGTTTAGTTCTTCTGAAATACTCACATTTTGAGCAACAAATTCGTCAGTTTCAGCTTCATTTATTACTTTAAAATCACTAAGAACAACTTCTTTTTTAGGGCAATCAAATACTCCATTAGTGAATTCTTGATCAGTTTGTGGTTCTTTCATGCTATTAAAAATATCAGCGGATGTACTTTCGTTACTAATATACCCTTTTTTCAAATTATATTGCTTAATTTCTCTGATATATTCATCTAAGTATTCATTATTAAACCCATTTTTTACTTCCGTATTAATAGGTAAATCCAAAGTGTCACTTTCCATTACATCATTTTTAGCTAAATGACTAGGATTATGATTTTGTTCCTCTTTAATCTCAACAGAATCAAACGATGAAGAATCTATTCTCTTTAATCTATCAGAAAACATTGATAAATCACTAGAAGTAACCTGTGACTCAGCATCATTAGATAAAGTATCATGTAATTCGGCATATTTTTTTGTTCTTGATAATTTTTCCATAAAACCTCCAACCTCTACTTATTATATCAAAAAATTAGGTATTTACCTAGAAAAATGTAATTTAAAATCAATAGAAAACCTCGTATAAGCTACGAGGTAAAATGTTAAATTCTCTTTTTAACAAAACGCTCTATTCTAATTAATGCTTCTTTTATTTCATCTATGCTATATGCATAAGATATACGGATAAATCCTTCACCACAATCGCCAAACGCATCACCTGGAACAACAGCAACCTTTTCTTCTTTTAATAACTCAACGCAAAATTCTTCAGAAGTTAGTCCTGTACAAGCTATTGATGGGAACACATAAAATGCTCCTTTTGGCGTTGCACAAGTAAGCCCAAGATCGTTTAGACCCTTCACAATGTAATTACGACGTTGTTCAAATGAGTTTTTCATTTCAACAACTTCTTGATCACAATTCCTTGTTGCTTCAATTGCAGCATATTGGCTTATTGTAGAAGCGCACATAATTGTATGTTGATGAATACGACAAATGTATTCAATCAATTTGTTATGTCCACATATATAAGCTAAACGCCACCCTGTCATTGCATAGGCTTTAGAATAACCATTCATCACTAAAATTTGATCCTTTATTTCATCAAATTCGGCTAATGAACTATGTTTTTCTTCATAATTCAATTCAGCATATATTTCATCAGACAAAACAATAATCCCATTTTCCTTAATCAGCGGAACTAGTTTAGCATAATCATCATGAGTCATCACTCCACCAGTTGGATTGGTAGGAAAATTAATCATCAATAGTTTTGTTTTTTCAGTTATCGCAGATTTTAAAGCATCATACGTCAATTTAAACTCATCTTCTTCTTTGCAGTTTATAACCACAGGTACACCACCTGAAAGCTTAATAATTGGCTCATAAGCTACATAACTAGGTTGAACAACAATAACCTCTTCGCCAGGATTCACTAAAGCACGCATTGTAAGATCTAACCCTTCGCTTGCGCCCACTGTCACAAGAACCTCATTGCTGTAATCATATGTTAAATTAAATCGTCGATACAAATATTTACATATTTCTTTTCTAAGTTCAGGCAATCCATAATTACTTGTATAAAATGTATATCCTTTTTTAATTGCATTAATCGCTTCTGAACGAATAGTCCAAGGAGTATCAAAATCAGGTTCTCCTACCCCTAATGAGATAACACCTTCCATCTCATTTGCTAAATCAAAAAACCTTCTAATTGATGATGGTTTAGTATTTTTTGCACGTTCACTTAAATATTTTTCCATTATGGGCTCACCGACAATCTATTTTGGCTATTACCCTCATCAATTAAAGTAACTCCTTCAACTTTATATGGTTTAAGTACAAAATGTGTTACCGTTCCTTTTACACCATCAATCGGCGCAAGCTTTTGACCTACGAAATTAGCAACTTCTCTCATTGTTTTTCCGTTAATAATCACAGTAAACTCATATGAACCACTCATTAAATATAGTGAACTAACTTCATTATACTTAACAATTTCTTGTGCAACTTTATCATAACCCTTGTCTTTTTCAGGTATAGCATTTACTTCAATAATCGCCAAAACTTTTTCCTTACTTGTTTTATCCCAGTTTATAACTGTATGATATCCACAAATAATATTGTTCTTACGTAGTTCAATTAAATTTTTTTCAACATCTTCTTTTGAGCAATTTAAAATATCTGCTAAATCTGTAGTTTTACATCTACCGTTGTGTTCAATAGCTTGCAATAATTTTATATCATCCATAAATTCACCTCTGTCCAATTTTAAAATAAAAAGATTAAATTCAACAAGAAATTTAATCTAATTAAAATTAAGCTCTACTTGAATACTTTCCATCAGCAGTACTAACAAGAACCATTTCACCTTGTTCAATAAAAAGTGGAACACGAATTTCTAGTCCTGTTGAACAAACTGCATTTTTTGATGCTGAAGTTGCAGTATCACCTTTAACTGCAGGTTCACATTCTGCAATTTCAAGAGCTACTTTATCAGGTAATATAACACCTAAAATTTCAGATTCATACGTTGAAATTGTTACATTGTCATTTTCTTTAAGAAATTTCATTTCCCATTTTAAACGATCTTTGTTAATTTCAATTTGATCATATGTACTAGTATCCATAAACACTAGTGCATCTCCTTCATCATATAGATATTGCATTTCTTTCTTTTCAAT
>CAYJAJ010000017.1:0-25309 GCA_964368495.1 uncultured Holdemania sp.
TTCTTAATATTTTATCCATTGTTTTTCCTTTAGCAAGCTCATCAACAAGCTTATCTAAGAAACGTATTTCTTTCATAATTGGTTCATCGATTTCACTAATTTTTATTCCACAAATCGAGCCTGTAATTAAATTTCTATTCGGATTAGGAAGTGGTGCCAATTTAAAAAACGTTTCCATATCAACTGATTCAGCTATTTTTTCATGTAGTTCATTGTTTGAATAACCGGTTAACCAACAAATAATTTCATTAACTTCATCAGCACTTCTTCCTTTTCTTTCTGCTTTAGTTACATAAAGTTGATGCATTTCATCAAATTTAAATTCATAAATGCTATGTTTACCCATCTTCCACCCTCCTTTTTATGATTTTAACATATTCCCTTGATGTTTTTGTTTAAAACCATTTAACTACATCGCTCTTTTTGAATAGGTGAATATCGATACACCTTCTTCAATAGAATAGCTATCCAGATGCAACTTGATTGTCGGATTATTTTCTAAAAATAATTTTCTTCCTTCACCCAATATTATTGGAATAATTCCAACAATATATTTATCAATACAATTTTCTTTTATAAATGGGGCAATCATTTTACCACCTCCAAAAAGAAATATATTTTTACCTGATGATTTTTCCTTTTGCAAAATACTGACAATATCTCCTTTAATAAAGCGTAAATTATCTCTGTCAGCCTCTTCTTTTGAAGTAGCAACAAACACTGTCTTTGTAGGATAATCGTTCGCAAACCCCTGGCGATAGCAGTCTCCACCCATTACCACAATATCTATTTCATCCAAAAAGACATTAAAATCATTTTTCTGAGGTGTATTAAGTGTTTTGTCATTATCTCCCATAATCCATTCAAACCCACCATCACTACTTGCAATATAACCATCTAAACTGATTGCTAAATTTAATATTATTTTTCCACTCACGGATTCAATTCTCCTTTCGACAAGTATTTTCCTGTATAGCTTGCTTTATTTTGTGCTACCTCATATGGTGTTCCTTGCGCAACAAGATAACCACCTTTGATTCCTCCATCTACTCCTAAATCAATAACGTGATCACTTTGAGCAATGACTTCAAGGGCATGCTCAATCACAAAAACCGAGTTGTTTTGTGCGATCAATTTTTGAAGCAATTCTAGAAGTTTATCAATGTCCGATGGATGAAGTCCAGTAGTTGGTTCATCAAGAACATAAAGCACATTTCCTTGATTTTGTTTCACAAGTTCTTTTGATAATTTTACTCTTTGACACTCTCCGCCTGAAAGTGTTGTGGTTGATTGCCCTAGTTTTAAATAACCAAGTCCGACATCTTGAAGTGTTTTAAGGCGATGAAGTATTTCTTTTTTCTCAATAAAAAACTCAGTGTTTTCATCAATTGTGCTATTTAAAATATCTGAAATACTTTTTCCTTTATATTTAACAGCAAGCACTGGCTTCTTAAATCTTTTTCCTTTGCATGTTGGACAAATCACCTCTACATCTTCTAAAAACTGCATGTCTAGTGGAATCACACCCAAACCTTGGCACTTTTCACAGCGACCTCCTTGAACATTGAATGAAAAATCAGCAGGTTTTAACTTTTGATTTTTAGCTTCAGGCAAACTTGCATATAGTTCACGTACAAATGTAAACACATCCGTATATGTTGCGATATTACTACGGCTTTGTCTTCCAATTGGCTTTTGATCAATAACTACAAAATCTTTTATTTCTTTTAGACCTGTTATGCTTTCACATGGTGCAGTCTTTTTCTTAATGTATTCTGCCAGCACATCAAACACAAGACTTGACTTACCACTTCCCGATACCCCTGTAAAACAAACAAATTGACCTAGAGGAATTTTCACAGATATGTTTTTGAGGTTGCGTGCCTTTGCCTTAGTTATTTCAATAAAATGCGTTGATTGTTTTATTATCTTGTTTAAATTTCTTTTTGTGACACCTATATATTTTGCTGTTTCACCTTTTTTTAATCGCATAATTTCTTTCGGTGTTCCAAACGCTACGATTTCTCCACCATCTCTTCCTGCAAAGGGACCAAAATCAATGATATAATCACATTCTGATACAAAATCCATATCGTGTTCAATAACAATGATTGTGTTGCCCAAGTCACGTAATTTTTTAATTGCCTTTAACAACATTGCAGTATCTTTAGGATGCAAGCCTGTTGTTGGTTCATCCAACACATACAATACACCTGTTAATCCACTATCCATAACATTAGTAAGTCGTAATCTTTGTGTTTCACCACCAGACAATGTCGATACTGGGCGATCAATTGATAGATACTCTAGTCCAATTTTAATTACACTATTTAAACGCTTTTTTAAATCAACAAGTATTGTATGAGCTACCTCTTTTCCTTGACTAGATAAAGAGTTTTCTACTATAGATATAAACTGCATTAACTCTTCTATTGTATCTTTACTTACATCAGTAATTGTCCTTTCACAAAGAGTTACAGTTCTTGCAGTTTTTGATAAACGTGTGCCATTGCACTTCGTACATACATCTTCAACAACGGCATTCATCAATACTGGGTTTTTTATTTTTTTAGAATGCATTTCGAGTAATTTTTTTTCAATAAAAGTTTCTACACCTTCGACATATCCATCAGCAACACGCTTTGGTTTT
This sequence comes from uncultured Holdemania sp., assembly GCA_964368495.1. Classification (GTDB taxonomy): domain Bacteria; phylum Bacillota_I; class Bacilli_A; order Erysipelotrichales; family Erysipelotrichaceae; genus CALVGQ01. The sequence goes on from CAYJAJ010000017.1 coordinate 2,651, forward strand.
TTAATAGTCGAAAAAAGTTCTTTGAACTCATCGCTATCCACTCCCTTATAAAAAACAATTTTTTCAATTTCATTATAATCTTTCACTTTTTTATCTGTATCAAAGTCAAACCCATAATGTTGAGCACACCTTTTAAATACCTCTACATAGTGCTTCGCAAACATATCACTAGACCACATATAGAATGCCCCTTCAGCAATCGATTTGTTTTCATCTACAATTTTAGAATAATCTGCGGTAATTATCTTGCCTGTACCGTTACACTTAGAACAAGCTCCCTCAGTTTTGTTAAAAGAAAAGGAAGCCATTGATAATGGTTTTAATTTTACACCACAGTAAGGACAACTTATTTCTTTTTTATTAAGATCACTTTCTTCACTATCATCAAAATTCAAAGGAATTTTATTTCCGCATTCAAAACATGTTCTTATCCCTAATTGTGCATATAAAATTCGTAAATATGTCAGTATTTCAGTATACGTTCCTACTGTTGAGCGAGGATTATTTGATAGCACTCGTTGTCCAATTGCAATCGATGGAGATAAGCCCTCTATACTATCAACTTTTGGTTTGTTTAATCCATCTGTAATCATCCCCATTGACTCTAAATATTGTCTTTGGCACTCTTTTTGTAAAATATCCATCGCAAAACTTGACTTCCCGCTTCCTGACACTCCAGTAAGAGCAACTAGTTTGTATTTTGGTATTTGCACACAAATGTTTTTAAGATTGTTTTCTCGTGCACCTTTTATTGTTATTGTTTCATTTTTCATTTGTCTACCTCTAGTATATAGTCTGCCATAAAATTGAAGATTTCATTGAAAATTTCTATTTTTTCTTTTGAAAAACTCTCCTCTACTTTATCCATTACTGTTTCAGTTCTGGAAGATTGACTACCCTGCTTTACTTTATCTGATAAAGTTAAATAGACTACCCTTTTATCCTTACTTGAAGGCACTTTTATAACGAGTCCTTGCCTTTCAAGCTCATTTACTTTTTGTGTAGTAGCTGGTCTTGAAAGGTTCAATCTTTCTGCTAATTCACTTACTGTCATATTTTCTTTATGGTTAATAATAAATATTTGCAATAAATCTGCATAAGGCAAAGTCTTTCCGACTTCACTATCCCTAAGTGTTCGAAAACAGTCAATATCTACCGCACTCATAAATTTATGAAATGTTTCTTTCATTGCATACCTCCACTAAACTAGTTTCAAAGTTGAAACTATTATAACAACACTAACATAATATTTCAAGTAGTTTCAATTTTGAAACTATATACAATAAAAAAGACAATCACACCCTTTAAAAAAAGTAATAATTGTCCTATTGATACTTCAGAAATTGATTTCAACTAGCTTGATTTAAACCAGTGTTTCGTACGATTAGCAAACTTCACAAGCATTAACATAACAGGAACTTCCACAAGCACACCAACTATGGTCGCAAGGGCAACTGGACTTTGTGCTCCAAATAAAGAAATCGCAACCGCAACAGACAATTCAAAAAAGTTTGATGCCCCAATCATTCCTGCAGGAGCAGCCACATTATGTGGCAGTTTCAAAATTTTTGAAGTCAGATATGCAATAAAGAATATGAGAATTGTTTGAATAGTAAGAGGTATTGCAATAAGAAAAATATGAAGTGGATTTTCAAGAATAACATCCCCCTGAGTTGAGAAAATAATCGTTAGCGTTAACAACAATCCAGCGATTGTAACATTTTGAAACTTAGCAATGAACTTCGTTTCAAAGTATTCTTTACCTTTATTTTTTGTAATAATATTTCGTGTTAAAATACCACCTGCAAGAGGGATAACCACAAATAAAACTACTGATAAAATCAATGTGTCCCAAGGAACACTAATGCCACTTACCCCTAGTAAAAAGGCAACAATTGGTGTAAATGCCACTAAAATAATAAGATCATTTGTCGCTACTTGAACAACAGTATAGGCTGGATCACCTTTTGTTAAGTGACTCCATACAAAAACCATCGCAGTACATGGAGCAGCACCAAGCAATACAGCTCCAGCAAGATAATCCATTGCTAAATCTGGTGTAATAAACTCTTTAAATAGCACAAAGAAGAAAACCCAAGCAATTGCGAACATCGTGAATGGTTTAATTAACCAGTTAGTAACCCATGTTACAAATAATCCTTTTGGATTTTTGCCAACATTTTTAATACTTTGAAAATCAACTTTCAGCATCATTGGATAAATCATTAACCATATCAATACTGCAATTGGTATTGATACATTCGCAAATTCAAGTTTCCCTAAAAATTCAGGAATGACCGGCAAAAACTTTCCAATCAACACCCCTACAATCATACAGATAATAACCCAAACAGTTAAATACCTCTCAAAAAATCCAATCCCTTGTGATTTGTTTTTTTCCATTTTCATTCTCCACCTTCATTTTTATCTAAGTAACCATTGACATAAAATAAACTCAATATTCGCATCAATGTCTACGTAATCGATGCAAATAAAAATGTCAAATCAGTTATTTTTGATTTGACTATATTTTATATCTATCACCCTTGCATGTCAACAGTTAAATCAAATAATTTTGATTTAACTGTTTGTTCTAATATTCTTCAAATTAACAATTATGATTACAACTACAACTTTTTTCTGGGTTACACATTGTCAATTCTTTAAGCAGGTTAATTGCGAACTCACTGCCAGCATCACTAATTTGATAATGCGTCCATTTACCCACATATTCACATTCAACAAGCCCAGACTCACACAATATTTTCATATGATATGATAATGCAGATTGAGCAATCCCTAATTCATCAGTAATATTACATGCACATTTGTTACCGAGTTGAAGTAGTTTAATAATCGAAACTCTTTTTGGGTCGCATAATGCTTTAAATATTTTAGCTGTTCTTTCTTCATTCACACTCATTGTTTTTATCCTCATTTCAAATATAAATTTATTGATTTAAGAACATTATATTCATTAATTTTTACCATGTCAATTCACTTATCGTCTTACTTACTTTAATTCCGTGTTTTATTATTTTGGATTGAACTTCTTTTTACCATTATGTTGCTTCATCATCTAAAGATTCAATCCTTCTTCCTTGTACAAGTAATCGGTGGGTGTTCGCACCATGAGGAGTACAAGTAATTAAAGTACAAATATCTTCATTTTCTTGAATCTTTAATAGTTTCGTTTCATTAGGAAATACAACTGTAATGTTATATATTTCATAGTATAACTTCTCTCCTAATACGTGGATTATGAATTGATCACCTACTTGAAGTTGATCGATTTCGGAAAACATTTTTGCACTACTCATCCCACTGTGACCTGCTAATATACTGTGGTTAGAGCTACCCCCTATTGGAAGGGAAGAGCTTTCAATGTGTCCTATTCCAATTTGTAAAACTTCTTGAGATGTGCTGTGGTAAATAGGTAATGATAGATCAAGTTGCGCAATAGAAATATATCCCATTACCCCATTGAATTGAGGATTTAATGCTGAGTAGTACAACTCAGTATCATCCTCGGTTAAAATAAACCCATATCCCCCATTTTCGCGAACAAGATTATTATATTTTTCTGCATCTGATGAATTTTCAACATCGTTTGTATGCATTGGTTCTATACTTTCATTGTAACTTTTTATTATTTGTTGATGTTTCTCATTCACAATTTTATTAGAGAAAACTGGGTAAATCAACAATGTAGTCCCTATTGCAAGAAAGACCATAGAAACTAATCGTAAGCTCTTAATATTTTGCATTTTTATCTCTTATTTTTATTGTTAATAACCCTATTCCAATTAACGAAAACATAATGCCTAAACTAATTACATAATTTTTCGAATTTTCTCCAGTATCAGGCAAGTTACTCTCTGTATAATTAATTACTTCAATAATTAAAGAACTTGCTTCTTCTGAGTTAATCAATAAATTAGGATATCCCGGTAATAGTTCACCCGTATGTTCATCATATTCTGCAATAAGCGAAAAATAACGAGGTGCGGTATTTAATACATAACCTGTTGGTGGAGTTATTTCATGAAGATAGTATTTGACATCACTGTTAAGGCCGATTATATCTACTGATCCAGCAGTTATTATTGCTGTTTTCGCGTTATCATAGCTGCTAGGAGCCATAATGTACTCACTATCTGAATTCTTTATAAAACTAAGTGCATTTGTAGGATTTCCATGAGCGTCAGTTGTCAATTTTTCATCCAGTGTTATACAGAATTCTGCTCCTTCAAGTTGTGTGGATGCGCTATTCAATTTGACGATATTCACTTTGAAACTTGTACTTTCGGTAACACTTGTTGGGGTAGTTCCTGTTGAAGATGCATTTTGAGGATTATTGCTATAAGAAAGTGATGCACTGTTATCATTTGTACCTGAAGGGTTAATCACTGCATTTTCATTTAGTGTTGCCGAGAATCCACTAATCAGCTTATCTGAAGAGCTTATTATTTCATCATTAACTAAAGACAAAATATCAATATCCACTGTAAATGAATTTCTTAAAGGAGATTGATCAGTTACCGTATAGTATGAATTTGGGATAGTAATTGTACCAGATGATACCTCGGCTTTTAAGATTAAATCATTATTAAAAGTTAACCCTTCATCTAATGTGTCAGTTATTATATAACTATATTCTGTATATCCCGTTGTAATTGGAACTGTTGTTTGAATTTGATAAATCACATTATCACCAACGGCATGATCAGAATATTTAGTAAATGCATCATCATTTTCATGATAGACAAACTTTTCAAGTGAAGGAACATCGAGTTTAGGATGAATTGTCGCTGTAGGATTGACAACTGTCAAAGATACAAGTGCTGTTATTGGACTGTGATTATCTGCTCTTTCTCCTTTACCAGCAACAACATAATATCCAGCTATATTAAGTGGTATTTCTGCATGTTGTCCAACAGCAGTTCCGCTGCCTGTTGGGGTTACAGCAGGATCAACATCAATAAAATTATTGTAAATATGTGTTGAAAAATCATATAGTTCTGAATCTGTACGAGATGGATCACTCAACCACTTTAGAAGTTCTTCTTCACTGAGCATATCTTCTCCTTCAGGTGTGTAGCTTACCTCAAGACAAGTTTCAGGATTAAAGAAATACGCTCCATCATTATTTTCTACACTTTCAAATAATAGATAGGCATTGTACTGGTTTCCATTTATTGAAACTGCGTCATTTGTATTTTCTACTGAAATACTATAACTATTTGCATATATTAAAACATTGGTTATATTAGCGATGATAGTAATCGCTAAAAAAGTGATGAATAATTTTACAAATTTCATATTTTTCTCCTTGTTAGATATAAAAAAGTAATAGATGCTGTTACAAGAACGGTTGATATCATTATAATCAATTGTGAGTATCCTCCAGTTTCTGGCAACAAAATAGCACTTTCTTCTTTTAAAGTGTTAATCAATGTCATATCATTTGAGTTAGTCTGGGTTGTTAATTCAAATAAATCACTAACATCAGCATTGTCTTTTAAGACAGAAACTTCTTGAAGCGTATAGGTGGATGTTGGTGAAAGCTCATAAAATGTATAGGAAAATTCATTGTTCGCATCCAAAGTAATTGGAGTTCCATAAGCTACATCATCCTGAAACAGTTGAAAAACTGCAGAATAACCTTCAGTTTCCATTTCTGTTTTATCAGAATTAAACCACAATTTATTTACTTTAATTGAAATATTAGTTATTGGAGTTGGTAAATCTGATATAAAATCATCCCGATGACTTTCTGCAGATATAGTAATATCATCAGCAATAATCGTACCATTTAAATTTTGTGTTGCATTGAATTTTATCCCTTCTGCAAGTATACTACCGTGAAGTAATGATGCTGTTATTGATGTTTCGGTGTTGGGAAGATAATTGTAAAAATTCCAGAGCACTCTACCATTTATAAAAGTAGTTGTTTCACTTAGTGGTAAATTATTGCCATCTACAGAAATAAGACTTATCGGTAGATTGAGTTGAGAAATCTCTTCACAATCAACATTGATTACTACCGCGCTTTTATTTGAACTGGATAATCCTTTTATTCCAAAATACCTTAAGCTAGAAAGCTCTGTTGCAGTGGTGTTATATACACCTCCTGAATTTGAATCAGTGAGCTCAATATAGCTTTCATCAACACTTCCAGCAGATGAATTTAAGTTTTCCGTTATGTTGAATGTATTGGTAGCACTTAATGATTGCGATAGATTTTGCATATCATTTTTTAAAGTATTCAAATCAATGAATTCAGTATCCCCATCTTTCCAAACTATTTTTGGTTTATCTAACTTTCTTCCATTTATAGCGATTGCATTCCCATTATCAACTAAATCAGTTGAATTTGAATTTCCAACCACCAACACATGTGTTTGTGATGATGCACTTCCTGAATTCACTTGTGTATAATTTAAAATATAACTCAGTTCATCAGTAATGTTGTTAGTTCCAAAATTCGCATTGGCATGCAACTTATTTGCTAAAATATTTCCATTTGTGTGGGCATTTAATACTACTTCATCAAAACCAACTATATGAAAGCTTCCTGCAATTCCTAATGGACTTTCACTATTGTAATATGGAGTTAAAGTAAAACTACTTGGAGGTGGACTTAAAATTATTGGGTCGTTATGATTTGAAATAGGATCGTCAATTTTTTGACTTAATTCAGATTTTTTTTCTTGCTTTGACTCCAAATAAGTTGTGACATTGCTTGTAAATAAACTAGTTTCAACTGATGTTGATAGTTGTGAAAAACTTCCTGATGTCAATTGCTCATCTGAAGTCGTTGTTTGTTGTTGGCTAGTTGATGAAACCTCATATTCATTGCTTTGAGACTTTGTATTCGTTGCATCATTTTGTGAGGAATTATTGCTATACACTATTTTTGGACTTATTAAAAATACTACAGCGCATAAGCAAGTCAGTATATAAAAAATGGTTTTTTTCATTGTTTCACCTTTCTCAATTATTTTGAATACACTATATTTTATTCATCTTATATAAGTGGTGTAGGGCAAAAAGGAGAGTATGCTTTTCTTATCTTCTTTAAAATATAAAACTATTTAAATTTATAATAAAATTAAAAACACCAAGGATTTCAGCTACATTTGTAGCGTTAATTTGGTGTTTATTTTATACAGATTTATTGACACATTTGTGACCTCTATTATTTATGATGGCGTGCTCGACAGGACTTGAACCTGCAACCTTCTGAATCGGAATCAGATGCGCTATCCAATTGCGCCACGAGCACACAACTAATGTATTATATTATATCATACAATTACTATTAAAAAATACTTGTCTTTACTATTATGGGGTATGCTATAATAAATAGAGTTAATTTGGAGGTACCCCATGCGCGTCAATTGGAATATGAATGAAATAGAATTTGATCAATTTGTGTTGAATCATCCCACTAGCCATTATGCTAAAACCGCTATGTGGGCAAAGGTAAAGAATTTTCAAGAAAACTATAAAGTAGTTTTAAGCGGATTATTTCAAGAAGAAAACTTAGTAGCAACAGCCCTACTATTAATAAAGAGAAAATGGGGTGTACGTTATGGATATATTCCTTGGGGTATTTGCACTGATTTTGATAATCTAGAATATGTACAAAAATACTGCGCATACATAAAGGAATATGCAATTAAAAATAAATTGGCTTTTGTTAAAATGGAATTGAATGTTGTTCATGATAGTAAAAGCAAACAATTAATTTCACTGCTTAGTAACAGTGGATTTAAACATAAAGGATTTGGTTATGGATATGACGGAAGTTGGTTTAACCGCTACACTTTAATTATTGATATTGAACCACCTTATGAGGAAATATACTCACAATTTACCAAAGCTAGACATTCTAAAATAAATAAATCAAACAAATACAGTATCTACACTAAAGTTGCTACAAAACAACAAGTCGATGTGCTTTGTAGATTAGAAAAAGATTTAGCTGATACCAAAGGATTTAAGCCACATAGCCCTTCTTTTTTCGAAAATATCATCGAGAGTTTTCCTAATCATCATGTTTATGCCATAACTACCTTAGACATCAAACAATCATTAGAAAATATCAAAACAGAAATGACTCATAAGAAATATATCAAAGATATTAAGGCAAAAGCTGATAAAGAAAAAACTTATAATGAATTATTAAAACTACAAGAAAAACATGGCGACACTGTAGATATTGCGGCTGCACTATTTTTATATGATAAACAAACAAGCTGGGATTTATATTTATATAAATGCAGTGACTTTAACTTTGTTAATGGAACTGATAAAATGCATTTATTTATGATTGAAGAAATGAAAAATCGCGGTGTTAAAAATTATGATATGGTTGGGTTTTCTGGTTCAACTAGCCCTGACGATCCTTATTATGGACTGTATTTATACAAATCCTCTTTCGGAAGTCAAATAGTTGAATACATTGGGGAATTTAATCTTGTTTTAAATCCAACATTAAAAAGTCTTTTTGACAAGTTAGATCGAATTTATCGTAAAATTAGAAGAAAAATGAATTATTTCTTAAATAAAAGACGCTCTAATTAAAACTAGTTAAAAAACAATCAATATGTGATTGTTTTTTTGTTCAGATTAAGGACATTCGTGTTTTAATTTCCGATTTCTTTTCTTACTTTCTTAAATGCGAATAATAAAAATATACCTTGAGCAATTACTGCAATTGTCCATGTGATTGGATAAGAGACATATATCGTCTCTAATGAGTTAAATTTTTGAAATACTGTTACAAGCCAAAGAACCCGAATACCACATACGCCTAATAACGAGATGATCATGGGTGCAACCGAGTTGCCAAGACCCCGAATAACGCCACACAAGACATCCATTATTCCGCATATGAAATAAAGAACGCTTATAATGGAAAGACGAATCATACCATATTCAATAACTTGTAAATCTGATGTATAAAGTGATAACAAAGTTTCACCAAAAACATAAGCAAGTACACCCAGTAATAATCCCACTCCACTAACAATGACCATGCAGTATAAAGTTACCTTTTTAATTCGATTAAAATTCTTTGCACCAAAATTTTGGCTAGTGAAACTTAATGAGGTTTGGTATATCGCATTCATTGCAATATAAACAAATCCTTCAATATTTCCAGCAGCAGTATTACCAGCCATAACAGTAGATCCAAATGAATTGACCGATGACTGTATTAGCACATTGGATAAGCTAAAAACGATCCCTTGAAAACCAGCAGGAAGACCTATTTTCATCATTTGAAATAATTTATCTTTTGAAATGGTTAATTTGTGTTTTGTTAAACGAATTGGTCCATCACTTCGCATCAATGAGTTTGTAATAAATAAGGCAGATATTACCTGGGAAATCGCTGTAGCTAAAGCAACACCAGCAACACCCATGTTAAAATTAACAACGAAAATTAAGTTCAACACAACATTAATAACACCAGAAATCGCTAGATAATAAAGTGGTCTTCTTGTATCACCAACTGCTCTAAGCACCGCAGATCCAAAATTATAAACCATAAATGCAGGCATACATAAAAAATAGATGCGCATATATAACACCGATTGATCAATGACATCATTTGGTGTTCCCATAAGTTCAAGTAAGGGTTTTGAAAAAAAGAACCCGACAAAAATCATCAATACCCCACCAATTAAAGCAACCTTAAGTGAAGTGTGAACTGTCTCTTCAACATCATCATGTTGATTAGCCCCAATAAAGCGTGCGACCAATACATTTGTCCCTATAGATAATCCTACAAATAAATTTATAAGAAGATTAATCAACGCTCCCGTAGACCCAACAGCAGCCAATGCTGTTGCTCCACTGTATTTTCCAACTACAATGATGTCTGCAGCATTAAAAAATAACTGCAGTAACCCTGACAAGATCAACGGTAAAGCATATATAAATAACTTGTTCAATATTGAACCATGAATCATATCAACCGAATACGTCCGCTTCATAAAATCTCCCATTAATTTTTAAGTATATCCTATTATAGTTAAAAAAAAAAGAAAAAAGAATCATTTCTTAATTTTGGAAATCATTATTTTCTTCTTTCATTCGACTAACATAGTTTTGTACAATTATTCCCTTTATTAAATGAAGTTGAATTGAAGAAGAAACTGCATTTTTAATCTTTGGATACAACAGCACTTCATCAAAAAGGTCATCTGCCTTCATTTGCTCATTGCTAGTAATCAATATGATTTTAGGTTTATCGTTTTTATTAAACTTTGTTTTATGAAAGTTCGTAGTAAAATACATTCCAGCTGAAGAAAAAATTATAATCAAATCTTCAGAATTTGTTTTCTTAATATAGTCATTTTGTTGTTGAAAAGAAATTTTTGTAGTTATTTTTTTATTTAAGATTAATAAATCATTTTGAAGGCCTAATGCCACTGTTTCAGCATTTAGCAACCCAAATGCTGCAATCTTGTTGTATTTGAACAAATCATCAACGATTCGTTTTATAGCATTTAAATCTAAATTATCTTTTATTAATTGTATATTTTCTTGAACACTATCAATATACAACATTGTATTTTCACAAATATCACCACTACTTGTGATGTAATGAAACTGATTCGTTGATATTTCCATCAATTCCTTTAATTCATTAAAATCCCTTAATCCGATTTCCCTACAAAAACGACTTATCGAACTATTTGATACATAACAAATTTTGGCAAGTTCAATGATGTTTAAATCTCGTACTTCATCAATTTTTTCTAAAATGGTATTCGCTATCTTACAATTAGTTTCATCTTCACTAGTACTACTTAATACAGATAGAAGTAAAATTTTTAGTTTGTTTTTCATTGATTTACTCCTTATCTTTTTATCTATTATATTAAAAATAATAAGCATAATCAAATAAAAAGCAAATGCTCCTTATTTAGCATTTGCTTTTATCTTTTTAAATATTGTAAAAACAGTCTTTTCCTTGATACTCTGCAATCGCACCTAATTCATCCTCAATACGAATTAATTGATTATATTTAGCAATACGATCTGTTCTGCTCATTGAACCAGTTTTAATTTGTCCAGCATTAAGTCCTACTGCAATATCTGCAATTGTTGTATCTTCAGTTTCACCTGAGCGATGAGAAACAACACAAGTATAACCTGCTTTCTTTGCCATTTCGATTGCATCAAATGTTTCAGTTAATGTACCGATTTGATTTACTTTAATTAATATTGAATTTGCAATTCCTTTTTCAATACCTTCTTTTAATATTTTAGGATTAGTTACAAACAAATCATCTCCAACTAATTGAATTTTTTCACCCAATCGATCAGTTAATTTTTTCCAACCGGCCCAATCACTTTCACCAAGACCATCTTCAATTGATACAATTGGATATTTTTCAATCCAATTTTCATACATTTCAATCATTTCATCTGTTGTTTTAACGCCCTGACCAGATTTTTTTAGTTCGTACATTCCTGTTTCTTTATTATGGAATTCAGATGCAGCAACATCCATCGCGATACAAACATCTTTTTTCAAAGCATATCCTGCTGCCTCAATTGCTTCAACAATTAATTTTAATGGTTCTTCATTTCCTTCATTGCAACTTGGTGCAAATCCACCTTCATCACCAACGTTGGTGTTATATCCTTTATCTTTTAAAACCTTACGTAGCTTATGGAAGATTTCTGCACCCATTTGTATTGCTTCTTTAACACTTTTAGCACCTACTGGCATAATCATGAATTCTTGGAAATCAACTGTCGAATCAGCATGACTACCACCATTGACTACATTCATCATCGGTACTGGTAATGTCTTACCATTAAATCCACCAAAATATTTGTATAACGGCATTCCATAAAAATCAGCAGCTGCATAAGCACACGCTAATGATACACCTAGTATTGCATTTGCACCTAACTTTGACTTTGTTTCTGTTCCATCAAGTTCAATCATAATTTTATCAATTGCATTTTGATCAGTAACATCAATACCAATTAATGCATCTGCAATAAAATCATTCACATTAGTTACTGCTTTTAAAACACCTTTTCCCATAAATCTTTCTTTATCGCCATCACGTAATTCAAGTGCTTCTCTTTCTCCAGTTGATGCTCCTGATGGAACCATTGCACGACCGAATGATCCAGACTCTGTTGTAACTTCAACTTCAATTGTTGGATTTCCGCGAGAATCCATTACCTCACGAGCGTAAACATCTAATATATATGGCATTTCAATTTTCCTCCTTCACCATTATTATTGACTATTCAATTTAAGATTAAACTAAAACACAACTTTATTTCGTTGCATTAATTATTGCTTCAAATGAATCTGTTTTCAATGATGCGCCTCCAATTAAAGCCCCATCAATATCTTCCATTAACATGTATTCTTTAATGTTGTCAGGCTTTACTGAACCACCGTACTGAATACGTACTTTATCTGCAGCTTCATCCCCATACATCAAGCGAACTTGATCACGCACAATATGACAACAGTTTTGAGCAATTTCTTTTGTTGCTGATTTACCAGTACCGATAGCCCAGATTGGTTCATATGCAAGAACAATGGTTTCAATGCATTTTGGACATAAATTTGCAAGACCACCACTTAACTGTGAGCGGATCACTTCCTCAGTTTGTCCTGCATCAAATTGCTCTTCTGTTTCACCGATACATAAAATAGGTGTGATGTTTGCATTAAGCAAACGCTTCGCTTTTTTATTCACTGTTTCATCAGTTTCATTAAACATTTGACGTCGTTCAGAATGACCAATAATACAATGAGTTACATTAAGCTCTTCTAGCATTGGTACACTAACTTCACCTGTGAACGCACCATTGTCTTCATAATGACAGTTTTCTGCAGCAATAATCAACTGTTTTGCAGTCGTAGTACAATCTTTAAGAGCTGTAAATGGAACTCCTACACCGTAATCAGCTGCATCATGTAATTTTGGTTCAATCTCTTTAATAAATGATACTGCTTCAGCACAAGTTTTGTTCATTTTCCAGTTTCCTACAATTATTGGTTTTCTCATGTTTTATTTATCCTGAATTACCGCGATACCTGGTAATTCTTTTCCTTCCATGTACTCTAGTGAAGCTCCACCACCTGTAGAAATGTGAGAAAATTTTTCTTTAAATCCCATTTGAATTGCTGCAGCAGCTGAATCACCGCCACCTATTACAGTTGTAGCTCCTTCTAAATCTGAAATTGCTTTACAAATTTCTTTTGTTCCAGTTGCGAATTTTTCCATTTCAAATACACCCATCGGTCCATTCCACACTACTGTTTTTGCACCTTGTAATGTATCTGTAAACAATTGAATTGTTTCAGGTCCGATATCTAATCCCATCCAACCATCAGGAATAGATCCAACTTTACAAACTTGAGTATTTGCATCAGGGCTAAATTCATCTGCGCATACATTATCAATTGGCAAGATGATTTGGTCTTTTGCTTTATCTAAATATTCTTTTGCCATACCAACACGATCTTCTTCAAGTAAAGATGTCCCAACACCATGACCTTGTGCAACCATGAATGTATATGCCATTCCTCCACCTACAATCACTTTATCCGCTTTTTTGAGTAAATTATCAATTACAGCGATTTTATCAGATACTTTAGCACCACCAATGATTGCGATGAAAGGGCGTTCTGGTGTATCCACTGCTTTTTCTAGCATCTCAACTTCTTTTTGTACTAAGAAGCCACAAGCACTTGGCAAGATTTCAGCAATTCCTACAGTTGATGCATGAGCTCTATGTACAGATCCAAATGCATCTGATACAAAGCAATCTCCTAGTTTTGCCCAATAAGCTGCTAATTCAGGATCATTTTTACTTTCACCTTTTTCATAGCGAGTATTTTGAATCAAAACAACATCTCTGTCCTTCATTTCGGCTACTGCTTTTTCAAGCTCTTCACCGCGGGTTTGTGCAACAAATACAACATTTGTATCCACTACCTCTTTAAGACGATTTGCTACTAAAGCCATATTGTTTTTCTTTTTTCCCGCTGCACATTTTTCAGGATCTTTATGATCAATTTTCCCTAAATGCGACATCAAAATAATCTTTGCATCATTTTCAATTAAATAATTAATTGTGGGTAATGCAGCTTGAATACGATTGTCATTTGTAATTAGCCCATCTTTTAGTGGAACGTTAAAATCCACACGAACGATAACGCGTTTTCCTTTAACATCTAAGTCGCGAACTGTTTGTTTAGCCATTTGTAATTTCCTCCTATGCATGAAAAATTATATCATTTCTACCACTCTTAAACAATCCAAAACCTCTATTTTGATAAGAATTTCACATAAAGTTTTTATAGTTTTACTAAAATTACTGCTTTCTAACAAAAATCCATAAACACAAAGGCTTATGGATTAATTCAATTACTTGAGCATTTTATATAAACGTAAATATTCTTCAGCTGAATACTTCCAGCTCACATCCGTTTTCATTGCTCGCTTTATCATATTATTGTATTCTTTTCGATTGTTATAATATGTATTCAATGCATAATATAGTGTATTCAACATGTCTTCAGAATTCATTGAATAAAAACTAAAGCCATTTCCTTCATTTGTATACTCATTGTATGGTTGAACAGTATCCTTTAATCCTCCTGTTTCTCTTACTAACGGTAAAGATCCATATCGCATAGAGATAAGTTGACTAATTCCACACGGTTCAAAACATGAAGGCATTAAAAACAAATCACTACCTGCATATATTTTGTGCGCTAAATCTTCATTGTATCCGCAATAATACACAACACGACCACGGAAGTATTCTTCACTCATTCGTAAACCCTGCTCAATTTCTGATTCTCCTGTACCCAACACAACCAATTGTACATTTTGGTTCATGAGTTCATCAATGCATTCTAATAAAAAGTGAAGACCTTTTTGTTTTGTTAAACGAGAAACTACACCAATAAGCATTGCATCTGAATCTTCATTTAGTCCAAGCTCAAATTGTAATGATTTTTTATTTGTGGCTTTTCCTGAAATCACAGTACGCAAGTCGTAATTTTTAATTAATCGTTCATCCGATCTAGGATCCCATAATTCAGTATCAATTCCATTGACAATACCAAATAGATCACCTTCTCTATAACGCAGTGCTTCTTGCATATCTTCACCGAATTCTGGAGTTAAAATTTCATTAGCGTAGGTTGAAGAAACTGTAGTGATTTTATCACTAAATACAATACCTGCTTTCATGAAACTAATTCCATCATAAAAGCGCAGTGTTCCATCTTCATATAGCCAATAGGGTAAGTCAAAACAACTCACTAAAACTTCTGCAGGAAAATTACCTTGGAAAGCTAAATTATGAATTGTATAAACAAATTTAATTTGATTCATGTTTTCATCATATCCATAATGAAATTTATTCAATACTGGAATCATTCCAGTATGCCAATCATGAAGATGCATCACATCAGGATAAAACTCAATTGTTTTAATTAATTCAAGTACAGCTTTTTGAAAGAATGCAAAACGTTCTCCATCATCACCATACCCATATAATCCTTCTCTTTCAAAATACCCCTGATGTTCAATAAAATAAAAAACAACTCCATCCACTTCTTTTTGAAAAAAAGAAGCAGTTGTATTAATAACACCACAATGTATATTAACAGTTGTGATGTATTCAAACTCATGACGATTTTGATTAGCTATTTTTAAATACAGCGGGAGCACAACACGCACATCATTTTTTTTCTTTTTTAAAATTTTAGGAAGTGACCCCACAACATCAGCAAGTCCTCCACTTTTTATAAATGGAAGTCCTTCTGAAGCAACAAACATGATTTTCATATTTTCCTCCCCTAAATTTTATCTCTTCGCTTTACATAAACAGGGTTTTCTGATGTTCCTGTAAGTTCTTTTACATGATGAACAATTGCTTCTTTATCAATTACTACACAGTCAAGTTTTGCATTTTCACCAATATAAGCACCCTGTAAGATAATACTATTTTTAACCACTGCACCTTTTTTTATCACAACATTACGTCCAAGGACACAGTTTTCAACAGTTCCTTCAATAAAGCAACCATTCGCTATCATGCATCCTTTAACATTAGCATCCTTAGTATATTGTGTAGGCCATGAATCATTTGTTTTGGTATATATTGGCCATTCATCATTAAATAATTCTTTTGCGCGCTCTAATTTTCTTACTTCTAAACTTTCATTGAAATAAGATTTTAAATTATTGATACATGCTACATATCCACTATGAGCAATTCCACCTACTTTATATTCATCTAAAACATCAGATAGAATGTCTTTGAACCAATAAAGTGAACTCTCTTCAGCTGCACGTTTAACTAGTTCTAAAAACAATTTTTTAGTTAACACATAACATTCCATAGAAATATAAGCATTTTTAAACTTCCCACGATTCACTGTGATTTCTCTAATGTCATTATCAATATCTAACTTCAGTGCATTACACTCTAAAAACTGCTCTTTTGCACTATTTGTTTTCTTATATAAAATTGAAATATCATTTTCTGATTCAATATGAGCTTTCAAAACTTCATTATAATTACAGCGATACACCATATAAGTAGGCGCAATAATTACATAAGGTTCGTTGGAATCTTCTATAAAATGAATGTTTTGCATGAAATTTGCGATATCCGTATTATAAGCTTCATTAAAAATTCTTTTTTCACCATGCAAAATATGCAGTCTTCCACGTTTAGGATTAATGTTATACTGTGAACCTATTCCAATATGTTCAATAATTGAACGTGGTTTATTCTTTAAATATACCTGAATTTGTTCAATACCAGAATTACTTAAATTTGATAAAGTGAAATCGATCAAACGATAACGACCTAAAAATGAAATTGCACTGATTGTACGATAATCAGTTAATCCAGCTACATCAACTGCAGAGTTTGAAAAATTAACAATTCCTAGCGCATTACACATATGATTATTCCCCCTTACTAACATTTTGTGCGATAAGTTCAATGGATTCACTATCAGCACTTCCTACTATTGCACCATCTTCAATCACAATATTTTCAGCAACAATGCAACGATTAACCTTTGCTCCAATCCCTACTTTAGCACCTGGCATCAAAACTGTATCAACTATTTTAGCTTCTTTACAAACAACTGCATTTGTAAAAATAACCGAGTTTTCAACATGCCCTTCAATAATGGAACCTTGAGTGACATATGAATTTTTAACTTCTGCTTCATCTCCCACAAAGTGTGGAGGACTCATTGTATCCTCTGTATAAATTTTCCAAGTAGGATCAGATAAATCAAGTTCATTAATTGGATTAAGCAAATCCATATTCGCTTCCCATAGGCTGTCAATGGTTCCAACATCTTTCCAATATCCTTTAAAGCGGTAAGCCAAACATTTTTTACCACTATCAATATAACTTGGAATAATATCTTTACCAAAATCATGTTCAGAATCAATCTTCTCATCATCAGCCATCAAGTGTTTTCTTAAAGTTTTGTAGTTAAAAATATAAATCCCCATAGATGCTAAATTGCTTTTTGGATTTTGTGGTTTTTCTTCAAATTCAATTATATTATCATTTTCATCAGTATTCATAATACCAAAACGACTCGCTTCTTTCAGCGTTACTTCAAGAACCGCAATTGTGCAATCGGCATTTGCCACTTTATGTGCATGCAACATCTTTGCATAATTCATTTTATAAATGTGATCACCAGATAAAATAAGAACATATTCAGCGTCCATTTGATCTAAAAAATCAATGTTTTGTGTAATTGCATCCGCAGTACCTCGATAAATATTAAACCCTGTGTTGTCTTTTTCACGTGGTGGAAGCACAAACACTCCACTTCCTGTACCATCAAGCCCCCAATGATGATCACGCGCAACATAAGAGTTTAGCAACACCGATTCATATTGTGTTAATACACCAACTACTGAAATTCCTGAATTTGCACAATTGCTTAAAGGAAAATCAATAATACGATATTTACCACCATAGTAAACTGCAGGTTTTGCTACTTTTTTTGTTAAATCACACAAGCGACTTCCACGTCCTCCTGCCAAAATCATTGCCACCATATTATCTTTTCTCATAGTTCTATCTCCTTTGTTCTCTAGTTAGTGCTTGGCAATATACTGATAACTCTACTTAATTATGTACTCGTACTATTTTATATTATTCTTTTGTTTATTTGTGTCGATTAAGAAGAACCAATTATAAAAAGCACAGCAATACTTTAATCCCTCCTCATTTAGTTTTTTTTATTAGATTAAGTATACCACAAAAACATCAAAACAAAATTATATTTTGATTGTTTTTTAATCAGCTGTTTTATGCAATGATTTACAAATAATTATTGATTTGTTACTATGTTACAATTTTGTTTCTAACTTCTGAAATAAAATAAAGTGACCCACAAACAACAACTACCCCGCTATCTGATAGTTGCACTGCTTCTTCAATCGCCTGCTTCCAATCCTTAATAACTAATATGTCATTGAAATATTTTAAATTGTCTGCTTTTGTTGCACGATAAAAATCAAATTCAGTAACAATCATTTTATAAGAAGCTTCATGAAGCATCTTTACCATTGTATGCGAATCTTTATCTTTTAATGCAGCAAACACAACTACAATTTTTTTATTCATTTTATTTATACTCTTAACAAGTGCTTTTACTCCATGTTCATTATGAGCTCCGTCAATAATAATATGTGGATTTTCACTCACCGTTTCAAAGCGCCCTGACCACTTACTTTTGTTTAATCCAGCAACGATGTTTTCATCACTGATATTCACAATTTTTCGCTCTTTTAATTGCAACAAAGTTTCAACTGCACAAGCTGCATTGTGACATTGATAAATAGCGTTTGTTGCTAATGAAAATTCATATTCGCGATACGTAAATGATAGCTTGTTTTCAGCTTTAATTTTAATTTCTTCAATATCAAAACAAGTTGCTTCTTTCTCTTTTGCAACACTTTTAAGTACTTGATTAGTTTCAACATTTTGCTCACCTAAAATAACTAAACCATTCTCTTTTATAATTCCAGCTTTTTCATAGGCAATTTCACTGAGAGTGTTTCCTAAGCGATCCATATGATCTAATCCAATTGTAACAATAACACTCGCAAGAGAATTTTTTATAACATTTGTACAATCAAGTCTTCCACCTAATCCAACTTCTAAGATTACAAAATCTACTTTTTCATTAAAAAAATAGTGTGTCATAATATCAAAATCCACTTCAAACATATTTAAATCATATTTAATCCAAGTATCAATTCTTTCATTACAAATCGATAAAAAACTTTCATCATCAATTAATTGATGATTAATACAAATTCTATCTTGATGTTTAATCAAGTGTGGAGAAGTGAAAGTGCCTACTTGATAACCTGCCTCTATTAAAATATCACATAAAAAATTACATGTGCTGCCTTTACCATTGGTCCCCCCCACATGAATATACTTTAACTTTTCAACTATTTGATTTTCCTGTTCTATGTATTTTCTAAAATGATCAAACCCCATGTTATTACCCATTCTGTGAGTAACCCAAAATACTGCTTCATCGATATTTTTAAACATAACCTAATCCTTTATTTGCCAATCAATTGGCGTTAAATTATTTTTTATTAAAAAATTATTGCATCTTGAAAATGGCTTTGAACCAAAAAAACCATGATAAGCGCTAAGTGGTGATGGGTGCACACCCTCAATAATGCAGTGGTTTGGATTAGTAATGTACTCTTTTTTGCTTCTTGCATTTCTACCCCACAAAATAAATACCACTGGTTCTGTCTTATCATTGATTTTTTTTATTACCTCATCTGTGAAAATTGTCCAACCACATTTTTGGTGACTATTTGGTTTTGACATCTCAACTGTGAGTGTCGTATTAAGCATAAAAACTCCTTGTTTTGCCCAGTAAGTTAATTCTCCATGATTTGGGATAGTGCAATTTAAATCATCATGTAATTCTTTATAAATATTAACTAAACTTGGTGGTATTTTTACACCCTTACAAACCGAAAAACATAACCCATGAGCTTGATTGGGTTGATGATACGGATCTTGTCCCAAAATAACCACTTTTATGTTTTCATAGGGTGTAATATTAAAGGCATTTAATAAATCATTTTTTTTAGGAAATATAACCTTACTTTCATATTCATCTTTTAAAAAAGCAGACATCTTTAAAAAATAGTCTTTTTTAAATTCTTCCTTTAAAAATAATTTCCAGCCACTCATTTTTAATTGTTCCTTTTCTTTTATTATTGATCATCACTACTATAATATAGCTCAATCCATTGATTTGAAATCTCAATTATTTTATCTTGTGCCTCTTCAGGTGATATTTCTTGATAATAAACAGAAACTAGAATATCTAATATTTCTGTTTCTTCAAACACCTGCCAACCACTAACACTTGTGTCCCTTTCAAATGCAACATTCGATTCCTCAAATCCATTCATCATTGCATAAGATAGCTGTTGCAAATTTTCATTTGAAAACTCAATCTCTAAATCTTCATCATTGAAATTCACAAGAAGTGGATCACTACTGTGCTTTGCAAATATTTGTAGACCTTCTTCACTGCGAATAAGCTTAATTAATTCCAAACAGGCATTAATATATTTTGTATCACTATTTATTACATAACCTCTACTCATGCCATAAGTTAATGGCTTTTCACCATCAAATGATGGAAGTGAAGAAAAAAGAAAATCTTGATCTGTTGATTCTTCATATTGATCATAATGCATCCAAGTAGAAACAAAATTAAACACACTGTTTCCATCTCTTAAATAAAATTCTGCATTCCACTTTGAAAATTCTTGTGTAACATCATCGTTATCAATCATTATTTCTTCATTGCTAGGATGAGCCCAACTCATTTCACCTAAACTTGCAATATCATTTAAACACTTTAAAAATTCATTGCTGTTAAATCCTGGTTCATGCGCTAAAAGTGATTCAAATGGTTGATAAGACCCAAAACTAAGTAATGTTAAAATCAGTTTGTTATCCTCAAAATTAAATCGAAAGATTTCTTCTACTTGTTCTTCACGATAAATCATGGATTGATTGTTTGTTTTGACCCACTCATTGATTTTCTCAAAAGAATCCAGTGCATCAACCAACCCATCCATGTTTTCATCACTGACATCAACACCTAACTCTTGTAACATTGTTTTATTCGTAGAAAATACCCAGCCAACAGCACTCATTGGCACATATTGTAATTCAATATAATTTAACTCTTTTCCATAATTTGATACTAAGTTATCTGATATTTCATCAGCAACTCTTACATCTATTTCATGGATATAATTATCTAACTTTGCAGCCTCACTTTCCCAAAGTATTGCTACATCTGCATTCACATTTAAAAATGTCACACCGTCATACTCATCTATCACAATTGGATTTATTACACCCTTGTGCTCTGGGTATTGTTTATCCCATAATAGTTGAAGTTCTTCAGCAATGCTTTCATTTTCAACCATAACACTTATCGAAGCACCTTCTTCGATTTCAAATTGCTTTGTTTTGTTATTGATGCAAACATCATCTTTGCATGATACTTCTTCACTAAAACATCCTGTTAAAGCAAATAATAAACTAACTAAAATAATTAAGAACTTCATATTTCACCTCAGTACTTACTTATTATACAAGATTTGTACTAAATAAAACACAATTAAATTAATTATTCTTTTGCGAAAATAAAAAACCCATTTAAAGCTATTATCCACAGAAATAAGTAGACAAAAATTTCATTCGAACTTAATGCATGATTAAATATTTCAATATCCATTTTAAACATATCTATTATTGCTTGTTTTGCTTCAACTGGATAAGGTTTACAAAGCTGTGTTAATGATTCATTTGTAAAAATTTTTCTAAAAAGTGAAGTTATTGTACTAATTGGAAACACAAAAATTCCATTTTGTATCGTTTCTGGATAATACCCAATCGGAATATAAACACCTGACAAAAAACCTAGCATGACGCCAAATAAATTACCAAAGCTTGCAAATGTAGTCATTTTTTTAAACATATATGAAAAGGCAATTAACATGCATGAACTAATATATGAAGAAAGAAAAATACAACCCAAACACTTTAAAATGAAACTTAGTGTGTACAAACTTTCATACATTGAATAAAACAAACATAACGCAAGTAACATCGTAATTGTCGTTGCGACAAATGAAATAAGTGTCGACGCTAATACATAGGATTGTATTCTTTCAAAGTTAGATATAGGAGCTACTTGAAAGTCAAAAGAAACCCCTGACTCTTTATCCTTTACTAACACAGAAGCCATAGGCAAGCAAGTCGTAGCACTAATGACAATTAATAAACCACTCACCATTAAAAAATCTACAAATTGTTCAGTGTATTCACTAACAACTTGTACATCCTCAATGGCAACAATAGTAAAATCCCGAATAAATAAAAAATATAATGACAAAATCACAACTACAGAAATTGCACAGATAAGCCAATTTACAGGGTCTTGGTAAAATAATTTAAAGTGTCTTGAGATTAATTTCATAAGTTTCCCCTTAATTTGAATGTCTTAAAAACACATCTTCTAGTGATGGA
>CAYJAJ010000017.1:25319-28229 GCA_964368495.1 uncultured Holdemania sp.
CAAATGATTTCCTAATTTATTTAAAATTGATAGTGCTTCATTGCAGTTTTTCACTGTCATTTGATACTCTTTTTTCTCTTCTTTAATGTGCAATTGTTTATCACCAAACATTTGCACAAGTGATTGTGGAGTATCTTCTATTATTATTTTTCCTCTGTTTAACATGCAAATTCTATCAGCGTATTTTGTAGCTTCTTCCATGTAATGAGAGGAAAAAAAGATAGTCAAGTTTTTCTCTTCTTTATATTTGAGCAATTTTTGCCAAACTAAATTTCGAATCTGAGGATCTAGACCTGTTGTTGGTTCATCAAGAATGATTAATTCAGGCTCATGAATTAATGCTCTAGCAATCATTACTAGCCTTTTTTGTCCACCTGAACAAGTAATGTATTTTTTCTTTAAAATTTCTTTAAATCCCATCTCATTTGCTAATTCGCGAATTCGTTTTTTCACTATTTTTGATGACATAGAGTAAAGTAAACCCCTCGAATATAAATTATCATAAATACTTAAATGATCATCCAGTGTGTTCTCTTGAAATACTATTCCTATTTTATTTTTAAGCATTCTTTGATTCATTAAAAAATTGACATTATCCAGTGTTACTTTACCACTATTGGGGTAAAGTAAAGTCGATAAAATCTTCATTGTTGTACTTTTTCCCGCCCCATTTGGACCTAAAAAAGCATAAACTTGCCCTTTGTCTACTTTGAAACTTATATCATTAACCGCTACATACGTATGATATTTTTTAACCAAATTTTCTACTGATATCATATTTTCCATAAGATCACCTGTATAAATTATATGTGTATCATTTGTATAATATGATTTAAAACTATCCATCCTTGTCTTTTAAGCGTTTTCATTGTACTATTTTTATATAAAGGAGATATCCTATGAACTTAGATCAAAAAACAAAAAAACAAATAAAACCTTGGTTAATAATCATGTCATTTTGTGCTTTTTTAGTTTTAATATTATTTAATTTAGACCGTATTACTGCATTTATGAGTAAACTTTTAATATTATCTTCTGCATTTATTTACGCAATTATATTTGCCTACATATTAAATTTACCAATGTCTTGGTTCGAAAAACGATTAAAAACAAATATTTCAAAAAAAAGCTGGTTATACAAAAAAATACGACCTCTTTCAATATTTATTACTGTACTTCTTGCACTTTTAATTGTCTCGGTTTTATTGAGTATTATCGTACCTCAATTAATTGATAATGCTTTGTTATTATCAAATAACTTAGTCACATATATTGTTAATATCGCAGATACAATAAATAATTTGTTGTTACAATTAAATTTTGAGGATGAATTAATTAATATTAATCCAACAACAATCTCTGAATACATAGAATCAATCACCGGAGACTGGCAATCAATTTTACAATCCGCAACATCATGGGTTGGTGATGTCAGTGAATTCATTGTTAGAAATGCACTATCTGTAACTGTCGTCGCTGGAAATATTTTAATGGGGTTTATGATGAGCTTATATTTACTAGGTAGCAAAGAAACCTTAATTCGTCAATCTAGAAAAATCATTGTTGCTACATTTTCAAATGAAATCACAATTAAAATATTCGATGTTTTCACTAAAGCAAATGAAATCTTCTCCAGCTATATCTCAGGGCAGCTCTTAGAAAATTGTATTCTTGGTTTTTTAATTTATTTCGGAATGTCAATTTTTCAATTAGGAACAGGTTATGAGGTACTTATTGCTGTTGTCGTTTCAATATTTAGTATAGTTCCTATTGTCGGTGCAGTATTAGCAATGCTATTTGGATTTTTACTGATACTTGCTACTGATCCAGTTGAAGCCGTTATATTTGTAATTTTCTATCAAATAGTTCAACAAATCGAAACTAGTTTAATCTATCCAAATGTAGTTGGTAAATCTGTTGGTCTTCCTGCAATATGGACGCTTCTTTCAATTATTATATTTGGTGGTTTATTTGGTTTTATAGGTATGTTAATTGCAGTGCCAACTACTGCATTAATTTACACATTAATTAGAGATTTAGTTCACTGGCGATTAAACGAAAAAAAATGCACTGTTACCGATACTACTTTTACTTATGAAAATGAAAGTGAACAATAAACAGTTAAAGTATCACCACGATGGTCTATATATCACATTCTCTGATAAAGTTTGTTACTTATGTATCCTAAGAAAGAAAAGAGGTCAATTATGTTAGGTAATTTTATTTTAATAGTTTTCACCACAATCTATCTAGTTATATTTTGCAAAAAAAACATGACTATCAATGGCGTTGCAATTATACAATTGTTAACTCTACTTTCATTATTTTTATTTCAATATAACTACAAGTCAATTTCTTATTTAAGCACAATTGGTATTTTATCTTTATGTGCAATACTATGTTTTATTGTGTACAACTATGTATTCATCAAAAGAAACGCTTTTTCTAAATACAACATTATATTTGGAAATTATATATTATTATACTTTAGTGTACTTTTAGCATTAGAAACACAACCAAGCATTTTATCAAATTTCGAATTGATATTTATTGGACTAATTTTAATTACAGTCTTTTATCTAATTAAATACTTCAATCATGTATATCACTTAAAGCATACAAAATAAACAATGGTTCAGAATTCAAAAAAAACTGTTGCTATCCAAATTGATAGTAACAGTTTTTTTCTTTATGTCCTTATGTTTCTATTTTAATTATTAAATGCATCTGGCAAATCGTTTTCAAGTAAGATTGTATCTTGTGGTGTAGCTAATTTATAAACGAGTGCAAATGCTTCATTGATTGTCTTACATATGTGAACATTATTCATGTTGTAGTCGCTTTCCTTTAGTCCTTCAACAATGGCCTTTGTTTGATTAATGCCAACTAAGATAACAACATCTGCTTTAT
>CAYJAJ010000017.1:28239-32359 GCA_964368495.1 uncultured Holdemania sp.
TCAACATACCAAAGCGATGATTTAATTCATCTTGTTTTTCTCCTAAATCAATCATTCCAGGTGTAACTATAAATCGTTGTCCACTCATCATTTGTAGTACATCAAGGGCCATAGAAGATCCTACTGGATTTGAATTAAACGCATCATCAATAAATGTATATCCATTGATTTTTTTCATTTGCAAGCGATGTTCTACTGCTTGCATTTTTTGAATTGCAACTTGCAATTTTGGATAATCAATTCCCATTTCTTTACCTAAAGCTATTGCAGCCAAAATATTCGTAATATTATGTTCCCCTAACAGGCGTGTTTCAAATGGAACTTTATTTCCTTCTTTATCAACAACAACAAATTTCGTTCCTTTATTTGTATAGCTAAGTTCTGTTGCACGATAATCCACATCCTCTTCATTAATCCCATACCAAATAATTTTACAACTATTTTTTATTTCATATTCTTTAATGTATTGATTATCTTTATTAAGTACCCCAACACCATCACTTGGTAACATTTCAATCATTTTCATCTTTTCGTTAATAATATTATCCATCGTTTTAAATGTTTGTAAATGTTGAGGACCAATAGATGTCACGATACCATATTGTGGTTTCACGAAATTCATTAAATTTTCAATGTCTTTTACATGATCTGCACCCATTTCACAAATAAACACTTCATGAAGAGGTTTTAAATCATTTCTTATAGTAATGGTAATTCCCATCGGTGTATTGAATGAAGCAGGAGTCATTAAACTATAAAATTCTTCTGATAAAATTGCTTGAAGAATATTTTTACTTGATGTTTTACCATAACTTCCTGTAATCCCAATGATTTTTGCAGGATGTCCTTTTAATATTTTTTTTGCCAAACTCATGTAATACTTTTTAATTTGAATTTCAATCGGATCAGTAACTATGATCATTACAAACACTAAAAGCCAATTAATGAACGAAGCTAAAACCACAAAAACAGGCCATAAGCCTATCGGAGCATACCAAACACATGGTATTAACCAAATAGCATTCAATAAAGTCATTACAATTATCTGCCTAATTACACGAAATGTGAATTTTAGAGGCTTTATATATGCTTTGGATTTTTTAATTTCTGAAATAAAACTAACAAATGCACTGATCAAAACAATCCAAACTACTAAAACAACTTGTACAGCATCATTTGTTATAAAAAAGGTAATAAGAACAGTAATTGCAGTGATACAATTAATGTAATCCAATTTAAACTTTTTAACTTGCTCAATCTTCCATTTCTTTAAACGTTCTTTTTCATAGCGATTTTGTTGCAACATGTGCAATATGTGCTTAACTGGTATTGCCATGTATATTGCAAGCACTAATATAAAACTAATTTTAATTACTATATCAATCATTCAAGTTCACCCTATCCTCTTTTAAAAATACCTCTAAACATCGATTAAATCTTTCCCATTGATTCCAGTATGCAAAATGATCATCATTTTCAAAAATGGCCAATCCTGCATTTTTCATTTCTTTTTCCATTTGCTTACCCATCCATAATGGTGTGGACTCATCTTTTTCTCCCCACACTAACAACACAGGCATAGCGATTTGTGATAAAACTCTGCTCACATCGCTATTCACAATTTTAACAAGGGTTTCTCTCATTACACCACTGCTTTGTTTATAATCTGTGCTACCAAATTTACTTTTAACTTGATCTTGGTAACGATTTAAAAATGGCAACTTAAATATGTTCTTTAAGAATTTATAAGTGTATGTTCGGATATACCACATTTTTGATTTTTTTGGTCGAATGCCTGCAGCACCTGTAAGAATCATTTTATGAACTGGGTTGCTTGCGGCATAAAGTATAGCAACACGACAACCAAAAGAATGTCCAATCAAGATTGGATTTTCAATCTTTAATTCAATTAATAACTCTTTAAAAAAATCAACGTAATCTTCTAATCCCCAACTGATATGTGGTTCATCTGATTTTGAAAAACCAGGAAAATCAAAAGAAGTTACTCTGAATCCATTTTGTAAATATTCAGAAATCATTTGCATCATTTCTAAGTTTTGTCCCCAACCATGCATACAAACAACATCTTTACCACTGCCTGTTTGTGTATAATTTATATTTAACCCTTTTATAGTAATAGTCGACATAAGCGCCTCCAATATAAGTATTATATGCAATTTATCTTCACTTGAAAAGAAAAAGAGCAATAAATAAAATAAGATATTGCAAAATAATAAGAAAAGGAATACTATTAAGGTATAGAAAGGACTGATAAGCATGTTTAATTGGATTGACGGTAACAATTATTCTGGTGTTGCTACACTCTATCCTAACAACTTCACTTTAAATAATGTTCTTGCTCATAATTTTAAAGATAACAGATGGTGTTGCATTGGTATTAATGATCAAACAAAACAAGTTGCAATTAAGCCAGTATCTAAACGTGAAGTTGATCTTGAGTTGGTTCCATTGAAGCAACTGCATAAAGTTTCAATAGGAAAAGGATACGCTCGCATCAGTAACAAATCTATTATAGATATCATCGCTGTTTTAATAAACAAAGAATGCAATGGAATTAAGTTCTCTGCACATTTTGATGAAACAGAAAGAATGCTAATTATTGATTTAAATAAACAAATCAATAAAGAATGGGGGTAAAAACGATGAATATGTTTTACTTTTGGTTATGGTTTGTCATATGTATTGTATCAATCGCACTTGAAGTCGCAACTTCGGCAACCTTAGTTAGTATTTGGTTTGCATTAGGTGCAGCATTTGCATTAGGTGCTTTGATGTTAAATTTAAGCTTTACTGTTCAAATTATTGTCTTTTTTGCAGTTTCAATATTATTATTTTTTACAATTCGACCATTATTTATAAAATCAATGCGTGGTAACACAGTAGCCACAAACGCTGATCGAATTATTTCTGAAAGAACTACTCTATTAAAAGAGATTAGCCAAGATAAGCTTGGAGAACTAAAAATCAATGGTTTAATTTGGAATGCTGTTTCAGTTGACGAAAAACCAATCAATGAAGGGGCATTAGTAGAAATCTTAGCCATAGAGGGTTCTAAATTAATTGTTAAAAAAATTAACTAGAGGGAGAATTTTATGTTAGAATTTATTATTTTTGTTATTTTATTTATCGCTTTAGCAGGTTTATTAATTTATACTATTCGTATTGTTCCACAAGGATATGCTTTTGTAATCGAGCGTTTAGGAACTTATAGTACGACTTGGAAAAATGGACCACATATTTTAATTCCGTTTACTGATCGTATTTCTAACAAAGTAACTTTAAAAGAAATCGTTAAAGATTTCCAACCACAACCAGTTATTACGAAAGATAATGTTACTATGATGATTGACACAGTTGTTTATTTTCAAATCACTGATCCTAAATTATACACTTATGGGATTGAAAGACCACTAAGTGCTATTGAAAACTTAACTGCAACAACACTTCGTAATATTATTGGAGATTTAGAGTTAGATGAAACTTTAACATCGCGTGATATTATAAATACTAAAATGCGCGCAATTTTGGATGAAGCTACAGACCCATGGGGAGTTAAAGTTAGCCGTGTTGAAGTAAAAAATATTATTCCACCTCGTGATATCCAAGATTCTATGGAAAAACAAATGAGAGCTGAGCGTGAGCGTCGTGAAAAAATACTTCAAGCTGAAGGTGAAAAACGTGCTGCTATTTTAACTGCTGAAGGTGAAAAAGAAGCAACAATTCTTCGTGCAAACGCTAAAAAAGAAGCAACTATTGCTGAAGCTGAAGGTGAAGCTCGTGCAATGGAAAGAGTTTTTGAAGCACAAGCAAAAGGTATCGCATTAATTAATAGCGCTGATCCAAGCAAAGCATTCTTAACTATTAAAGGATATGAAGCACTTGAAAAAGTTGCTGATGGACAATCAACTAAATTAATTGTACCAAGTAATCTTCAAGATATCGCTGGAACTTTAGCATCACTAAGTGAAATTGTTAAGGATACAAAAAAATAAGCTAAACTAAATTTGAGAATACTGCATGAATAAAGTGAGATCACTTTGTTAAATATGTAGTTAACACAAAAAGGAATGACATTTATAGAAATCATTCCTTTTTAATT
>CAYJAJ010000018.1:0-29298 GCA_964368495.1 uncultured Holdemania sp.
GGGATTAAGTAATGCAAAAATTTGAACGCGCCAATTTTGAAGTAAAAGAGTATGTCGAATCAGAACATTATGGGAAGTTCGTAATTGAACCTCTTGAAAGAGGCTTTGGAACTACAATTGGTAATGCACTAAGACGTGTTTTACTCTCCTCTTTACCAGGAGCTGCGGTTTATTCAATTAAGATTGATGGAGTTTTCCATGAGTTTACAGCTATTCCAGGAGTGGAAGAAGATGTAACAATGATGATTTTAAACATTAAAAACTTAATTATGAAAATTGACAATGATGAAATTTATACTTTAAGAATTTCTGCAAAAGGACCAATGACGGTTACTGCTGGGGATATTATTTGCCCAACAGGTGTTGAAATTTTAAATACAGATTTAGTTATTGCCCAATTAGAAGATGGTGCAACTTTAGAGATGGAACTAAAAGCACGCAATGGTCGTGGTTATATGAGTGCTGATGCAAATAAGGCATTTTACCAAGGATCATCTCAAGGTATAGGAACTATTTACACAGATTCAATTTACACGCCAATCGATCGTATTTCTTATGATGTTGAGCCTGCTCGTGTAGGGCAAGATGCTCGTTATGATCGTGTAATATTTGAAATCTGGACAAACGGATCTATTACACCTCAAATGTCATTAGCATTGGGTTCTAAAATTTTAATTGACCATTTAGACCTATTAACAACTGTTCATGAACAAGTTGCTGATATGGAATCATGCATGAAAGATGCAAATGGAGAAGTTGTAAATAAAGGACTTGTAATGATGATTGAAGATTTAGATTTATCAGTACGCTCATACAATTGTTTAAAACGTGCTGGTATTCAAACCGTTGAAGAATTAACTCAAAAAACTGAAGATGAAATGATGAGAGTTCGTAATTTAGGTAAAAAATCATTAAAAGAAGTTAAAGATAAAATCTATGAACTTGGACTTAACTTCAAATCATTTGAATAAGAATTAAGGAGGGAACACATATGTGGAATCGTAAATTTGGTCGTACTGCTGATCATCGTAAAGCTATGCTTCGTAATATGGCAACAAGCGTAATACTACATGGTAAAATTGAAACAACTGAAATGAAGGCAAAAGATCTTCGTAGCGTTGTTGATGAATTAATTACTTTAGGTAAACGCGGAGACTTGCACGCTCGTCGTCAAGCAGCAGCATATATTCGTAACGTAGTAGCTGATGAAGCTTCTCAAAAAACAGTTTTACAAAAATTATTTGATGAAGTAGCGCCAAAATATGCAACTCGTAACGGAGGATATACTCGTGTTATTAAAACTGGTAGCCGCCGTGGAGACAATGCACCAATGGCAATCATTGAATTAGTTTAATAAATATAAAAAGTAGAA
Source organism: uncultured Holdemania sp. (assembly GCA_964368495.1). GTDB lineage: Bacteria > Bacillota_I > Bacilli_A > Erysipelotrichales > Erysipelotrichaceae > CALVGQ01. The sequence goes on from CAYJAJ010000018.1 coordinate 1,373, forward strand.
TCAATTGTATTGAATTCTACTTTTTTTAAATTTTCATATTAAAACTTATGCAGTTATATCTAATCAGATACAATTAAACAGAAATGAAAAGCGACAACTAGAAAAAGGTAGGTTAGAGAAAACAATGGATAAAATGAAAACATACACTGGGAAGGTATTTAGCCCTCTAGAGCCGACAATGCAAGATATAGATATTCATGATATTTCGCATGCTTTGTCTTTCATGACAAGAGCAAATGGCCATGTGAGGACATTCTTTAGTGTTGCACAGCATTCGATTAACTGTTGTATTGAAGCGAAAGAACGTGGATATTCTACTCGTGTCCAATTGGCATTACTCCTTCATGACGCAAGTGAGGCATACATCGCTGATATCATTCGACCAGTAAAAAAATACATGGAATCTTACTATAAAATTGAAGAAGTTTTACAAAATGTGATATATAATAAATATCTTTCATACGAACTTAGTGATGAAGAAAAAGAACAAATCAAATCTGTAGATGATGCTATGTTGGCATGGGAATTAGTAACATTAATGAATCATGATGTTTGTGATAACTTACCGCTAATCATGAGTAAACCAAGCTTTGATTTTAATTCATTTTTAGATATTGAAGAAGAGTATTTAGGCATTTTTAAAGAATTAATAAAATAAACTGACATTTAGTAAATGTCAGTTTATTTATTATTTTTTATTTGTGATCTCCATTGATTAGGAGATAATCCAGTGGCATTTTTAAATGCTTTTGAAAAATGATTAGAACTAGAATAGCCTAGTTCATCAGAGATTGTCATAATTGAATGATATTTACCAACGAGGTATTCCTTGGCTTTTTGAATACGATAATCATTTAAAAATTGTTGTGGTGATTTTCCGAGGTGTTCTTTAAATAGTTTGTATAAATAAATCTCACTAATATTAAGATCTTTAGCTAATTCACTTATTTTTATATTTTCTTTTATATTATTATGAATATAATGAGTAGCTTTAGAAATAATAGGGTTGCTTTTTTTAGTAGAAATAGCATTACTAATGTTTTTATAGCTGTCCTCTCCAGAGAGTCTTAACATATTTATCAAAATAATATTTAGTAAGTTATTAATAATTGAAAAATGACCAAAATGCTCATTAATCCCTTCATTATAAATAGATGTGTAAAAAGAATAGAGTTTACCATGGCTGTCGTAAAAAACAGTATCTGCAAAAATGTTTAGCATTAATTGAAGAAATTCCTCTTGTTTATCTAAATTATCAACTCTAAAGGCAATGAACATGAGTGCAGTAGGTTCCTCATCAGAAAGATGTGTAAATTGTATGCTATGGTTGGGTGGAAGATAAATTGAAGCATTTTTGTCGACTTCATGTGAAATATTATTTAATGTATAAGAAACTTTTCCATGAACTAAATAATATAGGCGGTGAAAATTAGCGTAATCATTATTCTTGAAATCTTTAGAACTTGTTATAAAACCACAGGCATGTGGTACAAAACGATAAGTAGTTACTAAAGTATACAAATCATCACAAACCAATTCTCGCTTAATGATTATATTAGGCATATTTATCATTCCTTTCTTCTAGCAATAGTATAACATATTTAGTAAAACTTTTAAAAACATTTATGTAAACACTTACAATTAATAGCGAAATTTGTTGTGCAATGAATAATAACTGTAAAAATAGATGTTTTTGTCAAAAAAATAATTACTTTGATATGATGCTATTGGATGAAGTCTTTGCATTTTCCTTTAAAATTGTGTAATATAATATTAATAAATAAAGGAGGTATTGGTTATGAAACTAATCTTAGCTATAGTTTCAAATGATGATAGTTCTAGTGTTTCATCAGCATTGACAAAGAATGGTTTTTCAGTAACACGTTTGGCAACAACAGGTGGTTTTTTAAGAGCAGGGAATACAACAATAATAGTTGGAACCGAGGATGAGAAAGTTGAAAAATGTATTGAAACTATCGGTAGCGAGAGCAAGCGACGTACAGAAATTGTACCATCAACTGCTTCATATGATATTGGACGTTATGCATCTTTTCCGGTTGAGGTTCAAGTCGGAGGGGCAACAATTTTTGTATTAGATGTTGCGCAATTCTCAAAATTATAATTATAAAAAAACTGCAAACGCAGTTTTTTATTTGGAAATCATCATTAACTTGCAGTATAGCTATAACTATATCCAAAAATCTTTCTTGCAAAAAAAATGATGATTTTTCAGTTATAAACCCCGTGTAAAATCAATCAACGCTTTTGATATATCTTTTTTTATCTTTATACGAAAATGAAAAGAACTATCATTACAATGATAAGCTCACAAATGCAAATTAATTAAGTTCATTGTATAAGAAAAAAACTCATCTTATAAATATATTTAAGTCATTGTAATTATAATAAATACGTCCAAAGTTTAAATTATCAATTTCATCTTGAGTTAATTTTCTTTTCATAACTGTCTACTATATCTTAAATAGTAACCATAAATTAGATATAATACAAGACCTAGCAGTTGAAGGAGTGATAAGGTTGTGATAAGCTAAAAGAGTTATTTATATAGGAGGGAAGTTATGAATGTATTAATTTGGTACCCAAAATGCAGCACATGCCAAAATGCTAAAAAAATATTAGAAGAACTTGACTTACAGTTTAACTTAAGAGACATTAAAGAGGAACGTTTAAATGAATCAGAATTAAGAGAACTAATCACTAAAAGTAAGTTAGATATTAAAAAATTTTTTAATACTTCTGGTCTTAAATACAAAGAATTAGGGTTGAAAGATAAGTTACCTAATTACTGCGAAGAAGAGAAAATAGCATTGCTTGCGAGTGATGGGATGTTAGTGAAAAGGCCAATATTGGTTTATGATGGAAAAGTAATTGTTGGTAAAAAAGAAAATGAATATAGAGCATTAATAGGTTCACAGGAGGGAAAATGAATAATTCAACAAAAAAAATTGCGTTCATTGCCATATTTGCAGCTGTGAACTTTGTGGTGTTCACCTATGGCAAAATTGATATTCCTTTGGCAGCAGGGGATATGATTGCGATTCACATAGCCAATGCAATTGTAGTGGTTTCTGCATTGTTACTAGGCCCAGTTGAGGGTGCACTTGCAGGAGCGATTGGACTGAGCATAGCAGATGTGTTTGATCCTAGATATATTATTTATGCACCGATGACTTTTTTTCTCAAATTCATGATTGGATATATTTCGGGTAGAACTGCAAAAATGTTGAAACTAAAAGATAAAGCAAATAAAAAGGATATTATAAGAATATCCACAATAAGTGCCATGTCTGGTTTAGGATTCAATGTAGTAGCTTATCCATTAGTGCGTTATTTTTATTTCAATTATATTTTACAAGTTGGATCAGAGGCTTCAGCTATATTTTCAGCAATAGTAAGCAGTGTGACTTTGCTAAATACAGTTATTTGCGTAATTGTAGCTGTTGCGTTATATAACTTACTTAAAAAACCATTTAGTAACATATATAGATAGATGAATGATTTAATCTACAGGAGGAAATGAAAATGGAAGACAATAGTTTACTTAAAACTTTATTCAAGTTTATGGGAGCCGTATTTTTTTTATACTGTGTAGGATATGTAATTGGACAAGCAATAGCGTATCTTTAAACTAAGAAGCAACTAGGGTAGAAAATTAAATTTTCTACCCTTTAATTTACTTTACTTGTGGTTGATCGATGATACGGTTCCATGTTTTATTTCCAAGTAACCCATCAACACTTAGATTTTCATTTGCCTGAAATAACATCACTTCATTGTAGGTATTAGCTCCATAAATACCATCTTCTTTTAGTGGTATTATTGGGCGTAAAACGTCATTTAAATACATCTGAAATTTTTGTACAGCCAATCCTGTGCTTCCTTGCTGAAGCGGTGTAGATGAACTTTCGTTTGAAAGAGGAACATTCATTGCCTTGAACTCAGTAATTAAACTATCCCAAGTATCAGAACCAATAATTCCATCCATTTTTAAAGAGAAAAGTCCTTGAAACACTGTTACAGCTCTTTTTGTGTTGGAACCAAAAATTCCATCAACCTGTAATAAAGGAATCATTGGATACTGAGTGCGAATAATATTAATATAAGATTGTATTTTTTTTACATCGATACCTTGGCTTCCTTGTTGAATTGTATACGTCATAATAATCACCCTTTCTGATAATAGTTTATGGTTGAAAGGAATTATGATATAGGCAAATAGAGGTGACTAAATGAAAGAAGTATTTTATTTTTTGTGGTAAGAATTTAAAAAAGCTACAAGAAACAAGTTCTCGTAGCTTAGCTTAATTATAGACGATTGCCGCCCACATACTACCGCTATATCCAATCGCAATATAGGTTCCAGTAGCTCTCATCAAAATGTCACGATGCCCAGGTGAACCCATCCACCAGTCAAGTTTATCTTGTACTGTGGTACCTGAATAAGTTAATACTTCATAAGGAGATGAATAAGTAACACCATATTCATCAAAAGCAGTTTTATAATGTTGTCCATCTGGTCTAGTGTGAGATACATAGCCACTTGCTTCACTAGCTCTTACTCCAATTGCCTTTTGTGCATTTTCACTGCCTAAAATCAATGGAGATAGTCCTCTTTCTGAACGTTCGCTATTAATTAGATCCAACATATCATTAATCAAGTTAGCATCTGTTCCATAATATGCAGAGGCATTAATTTCTTCTTTCACTGTCACTTTTAATTCCGTTGTTGCAGTATTTCCACTTGCATCTTTAGCATAGTAATATACAGTATAATCACCTGGTGTTGTATTATCTAAGCTTGATGTTTCAGCGTATACGCTAGCTAAGTCATTCATTGAATTATCAGAAGTGTTTTTAATCCACTCATATGGATTAAGTTCTTCTTCAAAATCTAATTGAATAGCAGAATACTTTAAAGTAATTTCTGGCTTCGTAGTATCAACAACGTTAAATATTACGTGGGTGCTAATTGTGTTTTCTGCTAATAAAGTTGAACTTAATGGTTTTAGTTTTAAAGACATATGTATTTGTCCAGTAGTAGTACCTAACTGCGTGATATCTAAACCATCAATTGTAATTTCACTGTTTACAATATCAATCTCATCCTTTATTGATTGATCTTGTTGGATATCGATGCTTGAGTCTATCAGCTGCTCTTTAATGGAATAAATGGCATTTACATCATTAATTTCGACAGTAAGTTCGATTAAATCATCTGTAGTTTCTGTTGCATGTGCGTTGTAAGTTGTACTTTGTAATGTAAATAAACTTATAAAACAACATAGAAATGCTTTAGTTAAAGTGTTTTTCATTTTATTACCTCCTTGGCTACAACATTGATTATTTTACACGAAAATAACTAATAATTCAAATTTTGACAAAAATTCCCCTGTAATCCAACCAATAAAAACTAAAATAACCCATAAAATAAAGGGTTATTTATAGTATATGAAAGTTTTGGGAAAATAGTTAATTTAAATAAAATTCTATGTTGTCATTGCTGCTGTCATAATTTTCCATAAGTTCGCATTCGATACCACTTGATAACATAAATGAAATAGTTTTGTTAAGACTAACCTCATTATCGTAATTTAAAAACATAAAAAAACTAGGATCAAAAGCCTGCAGTGTAGCAATATCTAATACTTCAAAATCTCTAACAACATTCCAAATTACTTTGTTATTTTCATAAGCACTCATTACTTCAAAGCCATCGATTGCAGAAAGAGATTCATACTTCATGCTCATGGAAAGATTTATTTCATCTAAACTATCAGTATCGTCCCCTTCAGCTATTTCGATGCTTTCAATTCTGGATACAAGATCATTTTGATGATAATAAATGTTTTTGACAATAAAATTTGCAGTTTCTTGTTTTTCTGTAAATGAACATACAGTTACCTGCAGGTCCTGTGAAGTTGATGAACAACCACTTAATGTTAATACACAAACTAATAATGCTAAAATTTTCTTCATAATTTCTATATCGAATAATATTCGATTTCTCCATTCTATCGCTTTTTCTTTTTTAATTCTCTTAGATTTGAACTTCTATGTATTTTGGAAAGTTCTATGTAGTTAGTTGCTAATTGTTTTTCATAACTGCCAATTTGAGAAGGCTTATAAAATTCAACATGTTTAATCGCATCAGGTAAATACTGAATATATGGCCATAAATCAGCACGATCGTAGTCATAGATATCTTCTTTTGCTTTGTTGTAAGGTGTATAACAAAGGTAATCAGGAACTCGCAAATCAGACTTCTTTACCAATTCGATTGCATGAATAATGGCATGTTCTGCAGATTTTGATTTAGGAGATAAGGATAAATCAATAACAGCATTAGAAAGAGGGATCATCGCTTCAGGAAAACCAACACGCTTAGCAGCATCAATGGCATTGATTGTTCTAGAAACAGCTGCAGGATTGCCTAAGCCGATATCTTCATAAGCAATCACCAACAATCTTCTTTCAATTGAATCCATATCTTGTGCAACGATTAATCTAGCAAGATAATACAGTGCAGCTTGTACATCACTTCCACGAATACTTTTTTGAAATGCACTTAATGCATCATAATGTCCATCATCATTTTTAAACATACTGCTATTAGCTAAAGGGTTAAATCGCTGTATGTCATCTGGCAAAATGCAATCGGATTCACAGCTTAATGCGCTAATTTCAAGTAAGTTAAGAGCGTAGCGCAAATCACCACCAGATAGCTTAGCAATTTGAATGCATGCTTCATCATCAATTTTTATTGAGTTATTCAATCCATTTGCACTACTTAAACTTCTTTTTATTGCAACACAGATATCTTCAATAGTTAACGGTTTAATTTCAAATAATTGTGTACGACTGCGAATCGCTGGATTAATTGAAAATGCTGGGTTAGAAGTGGTAGCTCCAAGTATGATTAAAGAACCATTTTCTACATAAGGTAATAGTAAATCTTGTTTGTCCTTGTTCAACCGATGAATTTCATCGATGATAACAACTAGAGGTTGATAAAATTTAGTTTCTTCAAATAGGATATCCAATTCTTTTTTATTATTAGAAACTGCATTGAACATTCGATAGGGTAGACCAAGTTCATTGGCAAGAACCATGGCTAAAGTAGTTTTGCCAGTTCCTGGTGGTCCGTAAAAAATCATGGAAAAGAGTCGACTGTTTTCAATTGCTTTACTAAGTATTTTACCCTTTCCAATTAAATGTCCTTGACCTAGTATCTCTTCTAGTTTTGTAGGCCTCATTCTGAAAGCTAAAGGTTGTTTCATAAATTCACCTCATTATCTATTTTAACATGCTTGAAAATATAGTAAAATAAAAAGGGTAATATTTTTTATGAAAGGATGAATTTTCTTGCGAGTAATTATACAAAGAGTGGCAAGCGCAAATGTTAGCGTGAACAACGAGTGTGTATCAAAAATAGAACGTGGATTTTTACTTTTAGTAGGAATTACCCATGATGATGACGAAGTGACAATAAAAAAAGTTGCAGATAAAATTGCAAACATACGCATATTTAATGATGAAGATGATAAAATGAATTTATCTTTGAATGATATTGGTGGAGAAATTTTATCGGTGTCACAATTTACTTTGTATGCAGATATAAAAAAAGGAAGAAGACCAAGCTTTATCAATGCTGCAAAACCAGAATATGCTCATCAACTATATCAGAAATTTAATGATGAATTAGATAAACATGGATTCAAAGTAGTTACAGGTGTGTTTCAAACGGAAATGAAAGTAGAATTAGTAAATGATGGTCCAGTTACAATAATTGTTGATTCATCAGAACTTTAGGAGGATATATGGCAAATATAATTTATGGTAGTGAGTTAGCAAAAGAAATGAAAGAAGAAATGCGACAAGAAATTTTAACAATGATACAAAGCAATAAAAGACTTCCAAAATTAGTCGTAGTGCTTGTTGGGGATGATCCTGCAAGTGTGTCTTATGTGACTGGAAAAGAAAAGGCATGCAATGAAATAGGAATTGCATCTAATTTGATTCATTTGCCAACTGAAACAACACAAGATGAATTAAGGAACTTAATTGATGAACTAAATGAAGATTCAAGCGTAGACGGTATCTTAGTACAATTGCCGCTTCCAAAACATTTATCACAAAGGGAAATATTATTACAAATAGATCCTGAAAAAGATGTTGATGGGCTTCATCCAATAAATGCAGGAAGACTAATGCTTAAAGAAGATGGGTTTGTGCCATGCACTCCACAAGGAGTAATGGAACTACTAAAAAAAGCACATGTTGAGTTAAGCGGTAAAAAAGTTTGTGTAATTGGAAGAAGCAGTCTTGTAGGTAATCCTGTTGCTCAATTATGTATTCAAGCTAATGCTACGGTTACAGTATGTCACTCTTATACAAAAAACATTGAAGAAGTGTGCAAAGAAGCTGATATATGCATTGTCGCAATTGGAAAAGCAAAACTAGTAAATAAAAACTGGATTAAAAAAGGTGCTGTAGTAATTGATGTGGGTGTCAACCGTGTTGATGGAAAATTATGTGGTGATGTTGATTTTGACGATGTTATAGATCATGTCAGTGTTATTACTCCTGTTCCCAAAGGCGTAGGACCAATGACAATTACAATGCTGCTTAAAAATACAATTAAATCTTATTACAATAAAGAGGTTAGATAAAATGATTAAAGAAAAATATGATTTAAATGATATAGTTGAAATGAAAAAAGAGCATCCATGTAGAAAGTCGAAAGAGTGGAAAATTATTCGTATGGGTGCGGATATTAAAATTAAATGTTTAGGTTGTGGGGCAGTAGTTATGTTTCCAAGAAGCGAGTTCGAAAGAAAAGGCAAAAAAATAATAAGAAAAGCAGACGAAGTGTAAACGATAAACAGAGTTGAATGCATTAGTTGGTGAAATTATATTTATTGAAATACTCCGGTAAATGATATAAGTGATGCTAGTAAAAAAAGTGGAAATAAATATCCACTTTTTTAAAAAACAGCTCATTGTTTAGGAACCAAATTTTTCAAATATTTTAGCTTTTTTTAATGCCTTGATTAATGGCAAACCAAATACTACGCAGGCCACAATTTGCCCCAAAGCCACTTGCATACCAGAAATTAACCATCCTAGTATAAATTGTTCAGACGCATATAAGACTATGCTTAATTGGGCGCCAATAATAATTGCGTTGATAATCACAGGCATAAATGCTGACAAAACAGAGTGCCCGAAAAGCTCAATGTCTTTAAATTTGTAAGTAAGTACTGCAGCTATTGCTGTAGCTAATGTACCGATGAATACATCTAAAAATCCTAATAAAGTTACACCCATCATAGCACCAATTAAATTAGTTAAAAAACAACCTAAGATAATTCCATAAATAGAAGGTGCAAATAAAATGGGAAGAAGCGTTAAACACTCTGCAATCCTAACTTGGATATTTCCATAAGATAAGGGTGCGAGTGCTAAAGAGATTACAGTATAGATAGCTGCTATAACTGCAATAGTTGTTAAATGTTTATTTTTGTTTAGGTTCACTTGTAAAATCCTTTCATGTTTTATTTTATGTCAGGAGCTGCGACTGACTAATTGATTATACTTATACGATAAGAATAATGCAAGAAAATTAAGTAATATTTGACAAAACTATTAAGCTTTTATACTATTAAAAAAACAAGGGGACAATAATATGGGATTACAGTTCGCATCTTTGGTTGGTTTGATTTTATATTTTGCAGTGTTGCTTATTGCAGTTACAAGGGAAAAGAAAAATGAAAATGTACTCGATTATTTCTTTGCAGGAAGAACACTTCCTTTCTGGGCGTTGTCAATTACATTTATTGCTTCATGGTGGGGTGCCGGTTCTGCACTTTCCACTGCGGATTTAGCATATGAAGATGGATTAGGGGCATTCTTTTATTATGGAGTACCAGTACTGATTTCAACTTTTTTGATGATTTTGGGTGCTAAGTCGATAAGGCGAGTTGGTTATCTAACTCAAGGCAAAATGATGGAGGCAAGATATTCGAAGTTGAGTGCTAAAATGCTTTCGGTGATGATCTTAATGTTTATGACTTTATCAGCAGCAACACAAATGGTGGGAGTTGGTGATTTCTTTGGTACATATTTGGGAATGAGCTATGAAACAGCAATTCTACTTGGAACAGGGATAGTGTTAATATATTCTTTTTTTGGGGGATTTAGAGGAGTTGTGTTAACCGATGTCATTCAGTTTTTCTTGTTATTGCTGTCAGCGATTATTGTGTTTGTAACAGCAATGAATAACAGTGGTGGATTTAGTGAAATCGCTGATACCGCTAGCAACCTTGGTAAAGTAGGTTACATGGATTTGGGATCAGGTGTTTCGAAATATATGATGTATGTGATTACATTTGGTTGTTCATGGATGATTCAAGCGAATGTTTGGCAAAGAATATCTGCAGCAAAAGACGATAAGGATGCAAAAAAAATGACTATAATGAGCTTTATTGCTTACATACCTTTATATCTAATTGTTGTATTTACAGGGATGGCAGGATTAGTGCTTTACGACAGTCTTCCAGAGGGTGGAATTGTGACTGCAATTGTTATGGACTACATGTCACCTGTACTAGGTGCATTTGTCTTTGTAGGAATATCTGCTGCAATTATGTCTACAATGGATTCATTGATTAATACAGCTGCAATGACTTTATCAATGGATTTATATAATGGAAAAGGCAACCAAGAAAAACAACTTCGCTTTTCTAGGTTATCAACAATTTTTGTAACAATGATCGCATTACTTATTTCACTTGAAATAAGATCGATTTTAGAACTTTCTTGGATTGCATCAGATATCATTACCACGGGTGTGTTTGTTCCATTGCTTGCAGGTTTTTTCTGGCGTAAAGCAAATAGTCAAGGAGCGATCGCATCAATGGTTGTGGGACTGATGTATTGTGGATATAATCTTCTAATTGATTATAATGTGGCACTTCCTTCATTTTGGCAGCCACAATCAGCGCAACAAGTTATACTAGGTGTTTGTTTGTCTACACTAGTATTTGTGGTAGTAAGCTTAACAACGAAAAGTGATTATCAAAAAGCAGATGATTTTATACGATTAACAAAAACTAAAGGTAAATAAAAATAGAGGGAATAAAATGAAAAAAGTAATTGATGAAATTTATAAATTTAATGATGATCGAGGTTGGAGAAAATATCATACACCTAGTAATTTAGCAAAATCAATAAGCATCGAAGCTGCAGAGCTTCTTGAATGTTTTCAGTGGGATGATACGTTCAATCAACAAAATGTTGAGGAAGAACTGGCGGATGTTCTGATTTATTGTATTGATATGGCAAGAATGATAGATGTCAATATTGAGGACATAATCATTAAAAAAATAAAGAAGAATGGAATTAAGTATCCTATTCAATCGGAAAGTGAGGAACTGATATGAAAAACCAACTACAACATTTATATGAAACAGCTTTATCTATTCAAAGTAGTAAAGAAGTTGAAACTTATTTATCTAATTTTGATAAAAATGAAATGGAAAAAATACTATCGAAACTAAGTGCTTCTACAACTGCACTAATTATTGATACTGTTAAAGCAAGTGAAAAAGAAACATTAAGCCAAGATATTGCTGACTTAATGTTTCAATTATTTACTTTAATGGCGTATGAGAAAATTACTTTAGAGGATATTAATAAATCAATGAAACAAGGTTAATCGTTATATGATGAATGGAATTTCTCTGCTAAATTCATAGAAGAAACTGTAACTGCACTTGCGCCATTGTAGATGCACTCGTACATTTGTTCGACTGATTTTAATAGTCCACCAGCAATAAAGTTACAATGAATATGGATTTCAATTGTAGAGTAAATTTCATTTGCAATACCAGGGATTAATTCAACATAATCAGGATTACAAAAATTGATTTTAGTTATTTCTTTTTCAAGAGTTGCAGTATCAACAAGGAAAACACGTTGAATTGCAATTTTTTTATTATTTTTTGCTTCAAGAATTACGGCAGAATTTGCAGATAAAATTCCATCTGCATTCAGACGATTTATAACATAATTGCAACCGTGAGCATCAATTGCAATACCATTAATGTAATCTAAATGAACTAAGGCAATTTTATTTTCTTTTTGAACTGCTTTAATGTGTTCTTCAAGATGGATTAAATCGAAATTTAGAAGAATACAGTATTGCATGTTGCTTTTTATAAATTTTTCAACATCCTCTTTTTTTGATAAAGAAGGGATTACTTTTTGTGTGCTAAAATCTAACATCCTCACTCCTCCATAAACTTGTGAAAGTATACTACTATATTACTATAAAAAAAATATTTATATAAGAGCTTTTTATGAGAAATTCATTGAGTTTTTAAAATATGTTGCTTCTTGGTTTTATGAATAAATATTTTATTTGTTCAAATTCATAACTTATAAGCAATAACTAATTATTAATTATTTTTAAAACAGTACTATTAGTGGAAAGGACATTAGAAACTTTAAATAGTTACAATGGGGTTTATGTGTTATAATATTCCAGATAAGGTAAGGTGAAAAGAGTATGAAAAAAAGCCTTTTTATTAGCTTTGAAGGACCAGATGGAAGTGGGAAAACTACAGTAAGTCAAAGAGTTTTTGAGCGTCTAGTTGAAAATGGATATGACGCTATATATACTAGAGAACCAGGTGGAATAGATATTGCAGAACAAATACGTAATGTCATATTAAATCCTGAAAACACAGCAATGGATGCCAGAACAGAAGCATTGCTTTATGCGGCAAGCAGAAGACAGCATTTGATTGAAAAAGTATTACCTGCTCTAGAAAAAGGGAAAATCGTCATTTGTGATCGATTTGTGGATAGCTCAATGGCATATCAGGGAGCTGGAAGGAAGTTAGGGATTGACGAAGTGTTCAATATGAATCAATTTGCGATAGAAGGGCACATGCCTGATAAAACAATCTATTTGCAGTTGAGTGCTGAAGAAGGTTTGAAACGAATTGAAACTAGAGTTTACAAAGATCGCTTAGATCAAGAAACATTAGAATTTCATTATGCTGTTGTTGAAGGATATGAAATTGTTAAAAATAAATACAAAGATCGTATGATTATTGTTGATGCGAGCAATGAACTAGAAATGGTTATTGATGATGCTTACAATCAAGTGGTGAAATGTTATGATGGAAAACAAACTAAAAACTGAGCAACCAATTGTATATCAAACCTTGTTGAACTGTATAAATAATAATAAGCTATCGCATGCTTTATTGTTTGAAGGTGAAAAAGGAACACCCATGCTACAAGCTGCTATATTTTTAGCACAGAGCCTGGTTTGTGAACATGCTGTTTTAGCGTGTGAAAAGTGTGAATCATGCATTAGGATTCAAGATGGACATTATAGTGACTTTATACTTTTAGATGGCAGTAAAACATCGATAAAAAAAGAAGAAATACTTAAACTTCAAGATAATTTTCAAAAAACAGCTCTTGAAAAAAGTGGAAAGAAAGTGTACATCATTAATCGAGCAGAAAATGCAACTACTGCTGCATTAAATAGTTTACTTAAATTTTTAGAAGAACCTCAAGGATTGTCTACAACCGCAATATTGATTGTCGAAGAATCAAAAAATATTCTTCCTACTATTTATAGTCGTTGCCAAGTGCTTCCGTTTCGTTCTTTAACAAAGACAGAATGTGTAAATCGATCAATTGATTTAGGTGTAAGTAAAGAAGATAGTTTGATACTGAGCCACTTTATCAAAGATGTTGATGCCATTATTAAAGTAAGTGAAGAGGAAAGTTATCAAAAGGCAATTGTGGCTGTAAAATATTTTTTGAATTGTTTACGTAATCTAGATCAGGCAATGGTTTTTGTGGATTGTGAGATATTCAATGATAAAAATCAAAATAAAGAAACATTTATTTATTTCGTTGATATTTTAATTGGTTTATTACACGACGTTGGGATTAATGAGAAATCAAATATTATTTGGTATGATCAAGGAATACAAGATATACTTGATTTAAATATTAATATTAGTAATTGGGCATTGATTTTATTAGAAACAAAAGATAAATGCAATCTAACATTTAACTTAGGATTATTAATTAATCAATGTATTTTAAATTTAAAGGAGGAATTGTCATGAGTGAAACTCAAGTAGAAGAGTATAAGTATATTGTATCAATTCGATTTGAAAACACGAAAAAACCATATACATTTGGAACTAATAATGAAACATTAGAATATGGTGATTTTGTAGTAGTTGAAACATCGAGAGGATGTGAAATGGGGGAGATCATATCTTCACTTCGTGAACGTTCTTCTTTTCAAGGACAAACACAATTAAAACCAATTTTACGTAAAGCAACGACACAAGATAAAAAAATGTATAAAGAAAACGTTGAATTAGCGAAAGAATCTATGCAAGTGTGTATGGAGTGTATTCAAAAACATGCATTAGATATGAATTTAATTAGTTGCGAATATACATTAGATCGCTCAAAAGTGATATTTGTTTATGTGTCAGAAAATAGAGTTGACTTTAGAGAACTATTAAAAGATTTGACACAAACTTTTAAATGTCGAATTGAATTAAGACAGATTGGACCACGCGATAAAGCAAAAATGGTTGGTGGTTTAGGTTTATGTGGACTTGAAACATGTTGTTCGCGATTTTTAAATAGTTTCGATGTAGTTTCTATCAACATGGCTAAAAATCAGCTACTTCCCTTAAATATTCCAAAGTTGTCAGGACAATGTGGAAAATTGATGTGTTGTTTAAAGTTTGAAGATGAACAGTACAAAGAGATGAGACAAGGTTTACCTAAAATGAATAGCCAAATTGAATTTGAAGGAAAAATGTATCGTTTGACATCAATGAATGTAATTACGAAGCAATGCAAAATTGAAAATAGAGAAAATGCATTATTCATTTCAATTGATGAATTAATGAAAAAAGGGAAATTTAATGTGAACGTACAAAATCAACAAAAGCCAAAACCAGTAGCTGTTGAAAAGATATTAAAAGAAGCAAATGAGGATGTTATTGCAGACAATGTTAAAGAATTTGTTTTAAATAATGTTCAAGATATTGAAAAGAAAACAAAAAATAAGCAAAAGAAAAAACCTCAACAAAATAATAAAGCAGGAAGCAATCAACATAAACATAAACAAAACAAGCATCAACAAGCTAAGGATAAAACAAAACAATGATAAGACAAAAAAGTTTTGAAAATAAATTGGCAACGTTGTATTTAGTCGCAACACCAATTGGCAATTTAAGTGAAATGACAGCTCGAGCCATTGAAACACTGAAAAGTGTTGATGTGATTGCAGCTGAGGATACACGAACTACTTCAAAGCTGCTAACACATTTTGATATACATACAAGATGCATTGCTCATCATATGCACAATGAGCATCATAGTGCACAAGGCATTATAAATCTGCTTAAAGAAGGAAAAAATGTTGCGTTAGTTAGTGATGCTGGCTACCCACTTCTTTCGGATCCAGGACAAAGTGTTGTTGATTTAGCATGTGATGAAGGTTTTAATGTAGTCAGTATATCAGGAGCGAATGCTATGTTAAATGCTCTTGTTGTTTCAGGACTTACTGTTATGCCGTTTTATTTTAAGGGATTTTTACCTTCATCTACAAATGCATGCAAAAAAGAGTGTGAGGAACTTAAATCAATAAAAGCGACATTGGTCTTCTATGAGGCTCCACATCGTATAAAAAAAACCTTGTCAGTTTTTTTGGAAGTATTTGAAGATCGTAAAATGTGCTTGGCAAGGGAATTAACAAAAAAACACGAAGAAATTATTCGTGGAAACATTAGTGAAATACTTTCAATATGCGATGATTTGAAGGGAGAAATGGTTCTTCTACTAGAAGGGAACACTCAAGAAGAAGAAAAGCTCCAGGAAAGTGAAATTGTAGACTTGGTTAATAATAAAGTTGGACAAGGTTTGTCGCTGAGTAGCGCAATCAAAGAAGTCGCAAAAATACAAAATCTCTCCAAAAATGAAGTATATCGCTTAATGCATAATGAAAATAAGAACTTGAAGTGAAAACTTTGAGTTCTTTTTTATTAAAACACTTGAAAATAACATATATATATGATTAAATGATAATGGTTATCATTTAAAGAGGTGAATAAATGCGAATAAGAAAATCAAAACATCAAGAAAAAATTTATGATGCAATTTGTGGTGTAGGTATTCATATGAGTGCGGAAGAAATATTTAATAAAGTGAAAGAAACAGATGAAAGCATTGGAATTGCGACTGTTTATCGACAACTAAATAATCTTGTATCTCAAAATCGCATTTTAAGGATTCGAGATAAGGATCAGGGCTATATCTATGATGGTAATGTAACTCCACATCATCATTTTTACTGTCACGTGTGTAATAACTACACAGACGTTTGGATGGATGTTGATGAAAATAGTATTGAACAACTAAAAGAAGGTTTAGAAGCAGAGATTCATGGGTATCATTTAGTATTCGAAGGAGTTTGTAAGCATTGTAAAAATAAAAATGAAGGAGGAAATTACAATGGAATTAAAAGGGTCAAGAACTGAACAAAACTTAATGGCAGCATTCGCAGGTGAAAGTCAAGCACGCAACAAGTATACTTACTTCGCAATGAAGGCA
The DNA here is from genome assembly GCA_964368495.1 of uncultured Holdemania sp. Classification (GTDB taxonomy): domain Bacteria; phylum Bacillota_I; class Bacilli_A; order Erysipelotrichales; family Erysipelotrichaceae; genus CALVGQ01. Next base: position 18,062 of record CAYJAJ010000018.1, read on the forward strand.
CGTGCAGAAGGTATGGAACAAATCGCTAATATTTTTGAAGAGACAGCTAGAAATGAACAAGAACATGCTATGCTTTGGTTTAAACATTTACACGGTGGAGACATTCCAACTACAGCCGATAATTTAGTAGCGGCAGCGCAAGGAGAAAACTTTGAATGGACTGATATGTATGCAGATTATGCAAAAATTGCGCGTGAAGAAGGATTTACACGTATTGCTGCACAAATGGATATGGTTGCAAAAGTAGAAAAAAATCATGAAGATCGTTACTTAGCGTTGTTAGAAAATGTTAAAAAAGATGAAGTATTTAAAAAGTCTGAAAAAGTAACTTGGATTTGTGAAATCTGTGGTCATGAACACACTGGAGAAATGGCACCAGGGGCATGTCCATTATGTGGTTATCCAAAATCATATTTTGAAATCAAAGAGAATAATTATTAATTACAAAAGTCAGGGTAATAAGACCTGACTTTTTTGTTCTAAAAATTTGCTGTATTCATAAACTGAATTAAAGTCGAGGAGAAAATATGAATATAGACATAGTAAATTTTGAAGTATGCAAAGAACATTATTTAATGACTAAAATGGTTAAAAAAACTCAAAAAAATAAAATAGAATACTCTCCAGTGTATTATTATAAAAAAAGCAATGCTGATTGTTTTATCCTAATTAGCAAACATTTGGAGGAAGAGATAACACAGTGGTGTATACATAATGAAGTACCACTTGATAAAGTCATTGTGCTTTCTAATCAAGAAATGAAGCATTTAAACGCGTGGGTTGTTTTAGAGTTAATTGATAAAGAAATCGATTTTGAAAATATCTGTCGACTTCTAATGGTGATTATAGAAAATACAACAAAGATAAAACTGCTTGAAAATAAAATTTTTAAAGGTGGTAATATAAAGAAAGATAGAGATTTATCGAATTGCCTTAAAAGCATCATAAATCAAAATAATAAAATAGATAAAGATAGTAAGATTGTGTTGTTTGTAAAAGAAAAAAATAAAATAGAATTAACAAGTGAAGAGCAATTAAAACATACTGTTCACCAGTTTTATCTTAAAGGTGTCAGTGAATATTATCAGTACTTAATCATAAAAAAAGGAATGTCATTTTGACATTCCTTTTTAAATTTGCTCGTTTATTAAGAATTATAACTTAACAACATTGCTAGCTTGAGGACCACGGTCACCAGTAGAAACGTCAAAGCTTACTGCTTGACCTTCATCTAATGATTTGTAGCCATCTGTTTGGATTGCTGAGAAATGTACAAATACGTCTGTTCCATCATCAGATGTGATGAATCCGTATCCTTTCTCTGCGTTAAACCATTTTACTTTACCTGTGTTCATTGCTATACCTCCAACACTATATTCAAACTAGACTAGGATAATTTACAAAAAAAATTGCAATTTGAAACTATGTAGCTTAAATATAGTATCATAGTATCATTGAAATAGGGCAATGTCAAAGTATATTGATAAAATATTTGTATAATTTTTACATTTTTTAATAAGTTAGCAAATTTAATGGAAATAGATGAAAACGCTATCAAGAAAGTTTAGAGATAGAAAATAATACTTTGATGTGATATTATTTAACCAAATGTAAAAGAAAAGAAGAAGAGCGAGACAAAAATGAAAATAATATTATCACCTACAAAAACAATGAAGGACAGTGAGGATGGATTCGATTTTGAAAATTATCCAGTTTTTTTAGAAGAAGCTAATACATTACTGAATGTGCTTAAATCAAAAAGCAAGGCTGAATTAAAAATAATCATGAACTGTAGTGATAAATTAACAGAATTAAACTATAATAGATTTCAATCAATGGATTTACGAAAAAGACTTGTTCCGGCAATATTCGCTTATGATGGTTTGGCGTTTAAAGCCATTGCAGCTCATATTTTTACTAAAGAGGAATATGAATTTATAAAAGAACACCTGTATATTTTATCTGGATTTTATGGGGTGTTAAAGCCTAGTGATGGAGTGAGTTTGTATAGGTTAGAAATGCAAGCACAACTTGGTGTAGGGTCCAGCGTTAATTTAGTTGAGTTTTGGGGTGAAAAAATATACAAAGAAGTTTATAAGAATAATGACATAGTTATTAATTTAGCGTCAAAAGAATACAGCCAAACAATTAGACAATATTTAAAATCGAAAGATAGGTTTGTAGATGTTGTCTTTGGGGTTGTTAAAAATGGTAAAATACAAGTGAAAGGAACACTTGCGAAAATGGCAAGAGGTTCAATGGTTCGTTATATAGCAGAGAATAAAGTGACAGAAGTGAATGAATTAAAAGGATTCAACGAGTTAGGATTCAATTATAATGATGTATTTTCTAACGATGATAAGCTAGTGTTTATAAAAGAAAAGTAAAAAGGGACCAATACAATGATTTTGTATCAGTCTCTTTTTTTAGATATTTTCTTTAATGATTTTAACAATATTTTCAGCGCACAATCCATATTTTTTTAGTACTTCAGCAGATGGACCACTTTCACCAAATGTATCATTTACTCCGATTGGAATACATCGCTTAGGTTCATTTTGCATTAGACATTCGCTAATAGCACCAAATAATCCCCCAATAATTGAATGTTCTTCAGCAGTAAATAAGAAATCATGATTATTGGCTACTTGAGTAACGGTAGCTGTATCAAGAGGTTTAATGGTGCGAACATTTACTACGGTAAGTTCGATTTCCTCGTTGCTTAACATCTTTGCAGCTTTTAAGCTTTCTTGAACCATAAGACCAGTTGCGAAGATAGCGATTTTAGATCCTTTTCTAACTACATCAGCGTGAGTTAAATCAAACTTGCTGTTTTCATTATAAACATCTTCAACTTTTCCTCTACCCATTCTTACATAACAAGGACCATCAATTTCTGCGACATGACGAATAATTGCTTTTGTCTCATATTGATCACAAGGTGAGAATACTTGCATATTCGGTATACAGCGCATAAGTGCAATATCTTCAATTGCTTGATGGGAAGCACCATCTTCTCCAACGCTAATCCCTGCATGAGTTGCACAAATTTTCACGTTTAACTTAGGGTAGCAGATTGAATTTCTTATTTGTTCAAATGGTCGTCCAGCAGCAAACATTGCAAAACTACTTGCAAATACAATTTTTCCGCTTGCAGCAAAACCGGCCGCAACACTCATCATATTTCCTTCAGCAATTCCCATATTGAAGTGCCTTTCAGGGCAAGCTGATTTTGCAACAGCTGTTTTTGTTGATTTAGTTAAGTCAGCGTCTAAAACAACGATGTTTTCATTTTCTACAATTAATTCAGCTAAAACCTCACCATAGGCATTTCTTGTCTCTTGTGCCATCTTATTTGCCCTCCAATTCTGAAATTGCTTGAACACATTGTTCGCTAGATGGTGCTACTCCGTGCCATCCGGCTTGATTTTCCATATAACTAACGCCTTTACCTTTAATAGTTGTAGCTAAAATTAAAGTGGGTTGGCCACTATGTGCTCTAGCTTGTTTAAACGCTTCTTTAATTTCATCAAAGTCATGACCATTAATTTTAATGACATTCCATCCGAAGGCTTCAAATTTAGCATCAAACGGAGTTGGGTTCATTACCTTTGTGATATCTCCATCAATTTGAAGGCCATTAAAGTCCAAAATTGCACACAAATTATCTAATTTATAGTGTGCGGCAGCCATTGCAGCTTCCCAAATTTGCCCTTCTTGAGCTTCTCCATCTCCAATAAGAACATAAACACGATCTTCTGATTGATCAAGTTTATTAGCAAGTGCCATTCCAATACCGGCACTTAATCCTTGACCAAGACTACCTGTAGACATATCAACACCTTCAACATAGTTCATGTTTGGATGACCTTGTAAGATGCTTCCAACCTGTCTAAATGTCGAAAGAATGGTTTTATCAATAAAGCCTTTTTCGCATAATACTCCATATATTAGTGGAGAAGCATGTCCTTTAGATAATACAAATCGATCTCTTTTGTTACTATTCACGTTACATTCATTAATATTCATCTCATCAAAATACAATGTAGTAATAATATCAGCTGCTGATAAAGAACCACCTGGGTGACCTGATTTTGCAGATGTAACCATTTGTACTATATTTTTTCTAACTTCAGTTGCATGTACTTTTAATTCTTGATTGTTCATGATTTATCTCCCTTACATCGATATTAGTTTAACATAAAAAAAGATAAAATGTCATAAATAAAATATATAAATAAAATAAAAAGCCAATTAATAATTAACTGGCTAAATAATGCTATTTTACAATTGCTCCTGTAGGAAGTTTAGTGCTTTCAATTACCTCAAGAACATCATCGGTAGAACCTGCTAGTATCATACCTTGCGATTGTACACCACGAAGTGTAACAGGTTTTAAATTAGTAACAACAATAACTTTTTTTCCCACCATTTCTTCAGGTTTTATGTGATCAGCTATTCCAGAAACGATTTGTTTCACTTCGTTATCGATGCTGATTTGTGAGACCAATAGCTTATCAGCTTTAGGGTGCTTTTCACAACTTTCAACAAGACCAACTTTAAGCTCTATCTTAGAGAAATCTTCAAATGAAATCTCTTCTTTTTTCAAATCTTGTGTAGCCTCTATCACTGGTTTACTTTGATTTTTTGAAACAGCATCTAAAACTTCTTTTTCATCTAATCGAGCAAATAAAATTTCTGGTTTAGATGTAACATGAATATTAACTTCAAGTTGACCAAAGGAAGATAAGGATTCATAATCCCTTTTGCCAGTGTTCAATTGAGCAAGTATTTTATCGCTAGTCTCAGGTAAGAATGGTTTTAATAATATAGCTGAAATACGAATGCTTTCTAATAAATTATACAAAACAGTAGATAAGCGGTCTTTTTTAGCTTCATCTTTGCCGAGTATCCATGGAGTAGTTTCATCAATATATTTGTTGCTTCTACGAAGTAAAGTTAAAATGCAGTCGATGGCTTCAGTAACACGAAGTTCATCCATCTTAGCTTGTACATTACGTGGTGTTGATAGTGCTAGATTAATTAGTTCATCATCAATTGCCTCGCTTGATTCAGGATTTGTCACAAGTCCGCCAAAATATTTGTTACTCATCGTGATTGTGCGGTTAACTAAATTTCCTAAAATGTTGGCTAAGTCAGTGTTAATTCTTTCGACCATAGTTTCATAAGTTACAACGCCATCATTTGCAAAAGGCATTTCATGAAGCATAATGTAACGTACTGCATCTACACCAAATAGATTGACAAGATCATCTGCATAAATTACATTACCTTTCGATTTTGACATTTTCCCATCTCCTACAAGTAGCCAAGGGTGACCAAAAACTTGTGCAGGTAATGGAAGATTTAAAGCCATCAACATAATCGGCCAGTAAATGGTATGAAAGCGTAAAATATCTTTTCCAATAACGTGAACATCTGCAGGCCAATATTTTTTGTATAATTCTCCATGGTTACCATCGCAATCAAAACCAAGTCCAGTAATATAATTTGATAAGGCATCTATCCATACATAAACAACATGATTATTATCAAAATCTACAGGGACACCCCATTTTAAACTAGTGCGAGAAACACATAAATCATGTAACCCCGGTTTGATGAAATTGTTTATCATTTCATTTTTTCTTGATTCTGGTTGAATGAATTTAGGGTTCTCTTCAATATGTTTTAGTAGACGATCCGCATAATTACTCATTTTAAAGAAATAGGCTTCCTCTTTTTCCTTTGTTACCTCACGTCCGCAATCGGGACATTTACCGTCAACTAATTGACTTTCTGTATAGAATGATTCACAAGGAGTACAGTATAAACCTTCATATTCAGATTTGTAGATATCCCCTTGTTCGTAAAGTTTTTTAAACATTTTTTGAACTTGTAGTTTATGATATGGATCGGTAGTTCTTACAAACTTATCGTAAGATGTGTTCATCAAATCCCAAATTGTTTTAATTTGCCCAGCGATATCATCAACATATGCTTGTGGAGTTATTTTAGCGGCTGCCGCTTTTTCTTCAATTTTAATTCCATGCTCATCAGTTCCAGTTTGAAAAAACACATCATAACCAAGTAATCTTTTATATCTTGCGATACTGTCAGTCAACACGATTTCATAAGTATTACCAATGTGTGGTTTTCCTGATGTATAGGCGATTGCAGTAGTAATATAATAATTTTTCTTCATTTTGATTTCCTCCTAAAATAAAAAGCAACATCACAAAGGACGCTGCTTGCGTGGTACCACCTTATTTTATGTTATTAATATAACACCTCAAACTTCTTAACGCGAAGTAAACGTTTTACTTTACCTATCAAGCAAACTGTTCAAGAACCATGTTCATTCATTTCGAATACAATCTTTCACCAAATGATTGCTCTCTAAAATTCTAACTGAATTACTCTTTCTATCAGTACATTTGAGATTATTATATAAAGAATTAAATATAAAGTAAAGAAAAATCAGTGAACATAAATTTATAATCAATGAGATTTAACTGAATAAAACGATGAATTTCGTTAACAATGAAAATGGTGATACTAATGGAAAGCATATGGATGCAAACGAAAATTGAAAAGTATGAAATGTTAAAAGGTAGCAAACAAGCAGATGTATGTGTGATTGGTGGTGGGCTTGCAGGAGTACTTTGCGCCTATCAGCTTAGTAAGACTAATAAAAAAGTAATATTATTAGAAGCTGCACGGTTGGGTAGTGGACAAACTGGGAAAACAACTGCAAAAATAACAACACTGCGTGATTGTACATATGCAAATTGTATTAAGGATAAAGGGATTGATAGTACAAAAATAATTGTGAATGCGTATCAATCAGCAATTGATGAATATGAAGCAATAATAAACGATGAAAAAATTGATTGTGATTTTAAACGTGTACCTGCTTATCTATATGCAAAAAATGACAAAGATAAATTAAAAGAAGAATACGAAGCTTTAATTAAGTTAGGTATAAATGTAAGTTATCATGAAAATAAAGAGACTGTTGATGGATTCGCTGATTGTATATGTTTAGAAAACCAAGCCCAATTTAATCCAATTAAGTTTATTAAAGGGTTAAATAAAAATTATGAAATCTATGAAAATTCATTTGTAAATGAAGTGAAAGGCAATGTTGCATATACCTCATCAGGACAAGTTGAAGCAAAAGAAATTGTATTTTGCACACATTATCCAATTTGTGATATTCCTGGATTTTATTTTACAAAAATGCATCAACAAAGAAGTTATGTGATCTTATTAAAAAACATTCCGTCTTTAAATGCGCATTATTTTGGAATAGATAAAGATGGGTTTTCGTTTCGATTTTATCAAGATATGTTGCTTTTAGGTGGAGTAGGTCACCGTAGTGGCGAAAATTCATTAGGTGGTGAGTACGAAATACTAATGCATAAGGCAAAAGAACTTTATCCAAGTGCAAATGTGAAAATGAAGTGGTCTGCACAAGATTGTATGACACTAGATAATATGGCTTATGTTGGAAAATACAGTAGCATGAAAGAAAACTGGTATGTGGTGACAGGATTTAATTTATGGGGTATGGCGATGTCAATGGTAGCATCAAGAGTAATAAAAGCAGAAATAATGAAAGAAAAATGCGAAGAAAGTGAAGTATTTTTAGCGTCTAGACACCCGTTGTCGACTCCAGTAAAATTGATGAGTGAAGGAATTTATACATTAAAAAACATTGTGAAAGAATATTTAAGTCATCCAACAATTCAAGCAACGCAATTAGAAAATGGGCATGGTGGTGTAGTGGATGTTGATGGCGAAAAGGTGGGTGTATATAAAAACGATTGCGGAAAAATCACAATCGTTTCATTAAAATGTCCACATTTAGGGTGCCAATTGAATTGGAATCCAAGCGATAAATCTTGGGATTGTCCTTGTCATGGTTCAAGATTCGACTATATGGGCAAACTAATTGATAACCCAGCAACACAAAATATTAAAATTAAAAAATAATTATTTGTTTAATTTTGCTTGAATGCATCGTTTTGTTTTGGAATTATTATTTTGAATATATGTTAACTGGTATTTTTTTAAGAATTCACTAAATTCTAAAAACCCTTTATCTTGACTGCCACTGATTTCAAATTCCAGTTCATAATCGACATGATTATAATATTCGCTTTTGTCGATACATAGTGTTCCATGTTCAAATAAAATTTCAGTTCGATAAGTTGTCAGGGTTCCAATTTCATGTAATGGTTTTTGAATGTTCATTTTTGAGAAAAAGGAATCAATTTCAGGTGTATCAAAAACTGCTATACTGTTTTCGCTGACAATAAATTCATATTCATTCAGTCCAATATCTTGTTTTTGTTTAAGAGTTACAATAAATTGATCTTGTATTTCACGAATTCTTAAATTCAAAAAAAGCTCTTTTAAAGGCTTCACTTTGCTATCATAATATGTGTTCACTTGCTTAACGCTAGAGAATTCACTGTAATCATTTTTGATTTTGTTAAATGTTTCTTCGCATATAAGCATTTTGTATTCTATTTCTAAATTAAACTGCATAAACTTTACCTCATCAACTATGATATAATACTTTTGATAGAAAGGGAAGTGATACTGTGAAACGTTTTGCAGTTGTTTGCCGAAGTGATGAAACATCAAAAAATATTGTAGAGAAAATTCGAAAAGAATTGTGTAATCATGCAACTGAAGACAATGTTGCACCACAAACAATATTTGTAATTGGTGGAGATGGAACGTTTTTAAATGCAGTCCATAAGTATTTAGATATTTTAGAGGAAGTAAAATTTATTGGTGTTCATACGGGAACACTTGGATTTATGACAGACTATCAAGTTGAAGAATTAGATGAGTTAATTAATGATTATATCCATAATGAACCTGAGATAGACGAATTGAACTTACTTGAAGTGACTTTTAATAATCAAGTGGTTTATGCAATGAATGAAATGAGAATAGAAAATGCAGTGAAAACACAAATACTTGATGTAGAGATTAATGGCATTTACTTTGAAACATTTCGTGGGACAGGGATGTGTTTAGCTACACAAATGGGGAGTACTGCATATAACAGATCAATTATGGGAGCAGTGATTGAACACGGGCTTTCATTGTTGCAACTGTCAGAAATAGCTGGGATTCATCATCGTGCTTATCGCTCACTTCAAAATTCAATTATTTTAAAAAAGGATTCGCATATTTCTTTTTATAGCGATTGCTTTGAAGGAGCAATATTATGTTATGATCATTGTTCAATATATTTAAAAAATGTAACAGAAGTGCACTGCAAATTATCAAAAAAGAGTGTAAGGATTGCAAGGTATCGCTCTTATCATTATTTAAGTCGACTTAAAAATTTATTTTAAAAAAGCAAATTCAATTTGAACTTGCTTTTTTTAATGCTTTCTTTTTTGTTTGTTTTCACTAGCCATTGTTAAAGCGATAGCTAATGGAATCATATAAGAAATCATACTACTTCCTCCATAGGATATAAATGGAAGTGTTATTCCGGTAATAGGCAATAAGCCGACAATCATCCCCATGTTTTGAAATTGTTGAAACATCAACATTCCTACAGCGCCACATACTAAAAGGCGTTCTCGATTGCTTGTGTGATTGTATGCTATATGAAGTAATTTCAAATCAAGAAGCAAACAAAGTAAAATAACAAAGCTTGTACCGATAAATCCGAAATTTTGTGCAATTACCGTGAAAATGAAATCGGTTTGAGGTTCTGGGAAATAAATCACCGCTTCGTTAATACCGATTCCGTTTAAGCCAGACGAACCGACGGTAAGTAGTGAAGTATAAAGTTGATGACCCCATGAGCTGCTATAAAATTCGGCATCCAACCAACCATAAAATCTTGAAAGTCGATAACTTCCTCCGAATAATTGATTCAATAAGGTTGGGTTAGTTTCATATATATATAAGAAAATACAAGAGGCAACAATGGCAATGCCTCCACCATAAATTATCCATTCTTTTTTAATTCCTGAAACGCATAACATAACAACGATGCTGACAACGATAATTATAGGGATTCCAGTATCCGGCTGCAAATAAATGCAAAACAGTGGGAAGAGAGCAATCTTAAGTATTTTATAAAACAATTCAAGGTCAGATGAATAAGAAAGATCTTGTTTGTTTTCATTATGTTCATTAATTGTATTGGCACACATGATGATAAGAGCAATTTTCATGAATTCACTTGGTTGAAATGATCCGACATAAGGTATTTGATACCAAGCGGTTGTTCCATTTACTGGACTGATAAGTGGAAGATCAATTAAATATCGATCAATTAATAAGAAAACTAGTAGTCCATTGAGTATCCAGTAAATAACTCGTACACCAGTAAAAGTTCTGTCTGTACCGAAATAAATCAAAAACGCACAAAGGAAACCTCCAATTAAAAACCATTGAATTTGTTTAATCCATAAATCTTGACTTCTTAAATAAGATGTCATAATAGGCTCGGCGAAATAGATGGATATAACACTTGCGATAGCTAACATCGCTAAAATTATTAGAAGCACAAAATCCACTTTAAATTTTTTTGAATTTTTATTCATACTTGTACTCATAGTTTTTTCTCCATTAAGACGTGCATAATATTGGCTTCGATATAAGGTTCGCCAATTATTTGATAACCTAGTTTCAGATAGAAGTCTTTTGCACTTATTTGAGAGTGAATGCTAATGCACCCTTTTTCAATTACAGTCGGATGCGATTCGATAGCCTTAATTAACTTTGAACCAATTTGCTGATTTCTGAATTCTTTCTTTATCGCTACTCTTCCAACAGAAACAAAATCATTATCAATAAGTATTCTAAGGCAACCAATAACTTGATTGTTGTGAAGCGCAATATAATGAATGGCATCAAAGTCCTTGGTGTCTTGTTCTATTTGAAGTTCGACATGCTGCTCAATTACGAAAACCTGTGTTCTTAATTGAAAAAGTCCAAAAAATTCCCTTTGAGTTTCTGCGATTTTAATTTCCATAACATGCCCTTTCGTTTAATAGTGGGTATAGTTTATCACATTTTTATTATTAACGAAAGTAGTGCTTTAATCAATGAGTGTTGATTCATAATTATACATTGAAATATTCTATCCTTATTATAAAGTAAAAATGACTAGTCAAAGAAGTAAAAAATTTAATGAAAAAAAGTAAAAATAAATATTGACGGGCAGAAATATAAGTGATAATATAAGTAAG
>CAYJAJ010000019.1:0-28539 GCA_964368495.1 uncultured Holdemania sp.
TGTCCAAATTGTGGTAGCCATGATTTTACAGATATTAGACAATTTAATCTGATGTTTAAAACATTCCAAGGAATTACAGAAGATAGTAAAAATACAATTTATTTAAGACCTGAAACTGCACAAGGTATGTTTGTTAATTTCAAAAATGTTCAAAGAACAATGCGAAAAAAATTACCATTTGGAATTGGACAAGTTGGAAAAAGTTTTAGAAACGAAATTACACCAGGTAACTTTATTTTTAGAACACGTGAATTTGAACAAATGGAATTAGAATTTTTCTGTATGCCAGGTGAAGATTTGGTGTGGTACGAATATTGGCAAAAATTTTGTATGAAGTGGTTAATAAGTTTAGGCTTAAATGAAGAAAATTTAAGAATGAGAGAGCATGATCAGGATGAACTTAGCTTTTATTCTAAAGGAACAAGTGATATTGAGTATAAGTACCCATTTGGTTGGGGGGAGTTATGGGGGATTGCAGATCGAACTGACTATGACTTGACTCAACATATGGAGCATTCAAAATCATCTTTAGAATATTTAGACCCAACAACGAATAAAAAAGTAATACCATATTGCATTGAACCTGCTGTTGGAGTAGAGAGATTATTATTGGCATATATGTGCGATAGTTATGAAGAACAACAACTTGAAGAGGACACTCGTATAGTTATGCACCTTCATCCAACATTAGCGCCATTTAAGGCTTGTGTATGTCCGCTTTCAAAACAACTATCTGAACAAGCACAAGAAGTGTATAGCACAATTAGTGAACACTTTAACTGTGAATATGATGAAAGTGGAAGTATTGGGAAACGTTATCGTCGTCAAGATGCGATAGGGACACCTTATTGCATTACTGTTGATTTTGACACTTTAACCGATGGATGTGTTACTGTAAGAGATCGTGACTCGATGTTACAGGAAAGAATTGAAATTAGTAAGATTACTGAGTTTTTACAAGATAAATGTAAATTTTAGAAAGGATAGTGATTATGAGAATTAGCGATGATGATGTTACTGCAATTAGAATGCGTGCCGATATCGCTGAACTCATTGGACACTACATCCCACTTGTTAAAAAGGGGAAGTCATATACTGCTGTATGTCCCTTTCATGATGATCATGAACCTTCATTAAGCATTTCCAGAGATAAGCAAATTTACAAGTGTTTCTCATGTGGAAACGGTGGAAACGTATTTACATTTGTTCAAAATTTTGAGAAATGTTCATTTATTGAGGCGGTTGTTAAAGTCGCAGAAATTGTTAATTATCCACTGCAAATAAATCAGTCATATTTTGAAAAAAAGAAAGATCCACGTAAAGAAGGATTATATAAATGTTTAAATGAAGCCATATCCTATATGAAGTTTCAATTAAATGCGACTGAAGGTGTTGAATATTTAAATTATTTACAAAAACGCGGTTTATCAAAAACAATAGTTGAAATGTTCGATATTGGATACAATGGACAAAATGACCAAGTAACAAAGTTTTTAAAGGCAAAGGGGTATCAGCAAAGTGATATGATTGCTTCAGGCATTGCTAGATTAAATGAATTTGACATAAAAGATGTGTTTTTCAATCGAATTACATTTCCAATTCATGATTCTCTTGGAAATCCCATAGCATTTACTGCACGAAGTATTGATCCAAGTGTTAAAGGAAAGTATATCAATTCTAATGAAACTGAAATTTATGTTAAAGGCCATACAGTCTATAATTATCATCGAGCAAAAGAGCATGCTAGAAAACATGGGTATGTACTTGTATGTGAAGGTGTTATGGATGTGCTAGCATTTGCTAGGGCAGAACTGTATAATGCTGTAGCAACACTGGGTACGGCTTGTACCAAGGAGCAGATTCGTTTACTAAAGCAATGTGCTAGTAAAATTGTATTTTGTTATGATGGAGATTTGGCTGGAAGAAAAGCGACAATGCATGCTGTAGAATTAGCAATAAACTTAGGATGTAATGTCTCCATTATTAAAAATGATAGTGGACTTGATCCTGATGAAATTGTAAATCAATATGGTGTAGAAACACTTCAACAAATGGTCAAGAAAGAAGTAGTTTATATGGAGTTTGTTTTTGAAGAATTTCAAAAACAATATGATTTACAAAATTATAGTGATAAAAAGAAGTTTGCACTTGAAGTTAAACAAAAAATTGATCTGTTGAATGATGATTTTGATCGCCAATCATTTATGCACAAATTAACTACTTTAACAGGGTTTTCAAGTTCTCAGTTAGGTGAAAATGCAAACAATGTGGTTAATAAAAAAACTCATACAAAGAAATTACGTTTAAATCCTTTACAAAATGGTAAGACTAATGCCGAAAACGTTATTCTTTCTCAAATGCTATTACATATTAATGCAAGTGAAATATTTAAGAGTGAACTAGGATTTTTAAGTAATGAGATATCTCAACAATGTGCAATGTTGATTGTTGATTATTATCGAAAAAAAACAGTTATGTCTGTTGCAGATTTATTGGATAGTTGCACAAGTAACACACAAAAAGATCTTATATTAACCCTTACAGAAAGTGAACTCTATATGAAAGATTTCAGTGAGTCTTATTTGCTAGGAGCTCTTAAAAGATTTAAAAGGGCACTACTTGAGGAAAGGCTTCAAGAAATTCAAGGTCAGCTAAAAAGCTTGTTAAACACTGAAAGTAAGGAAATATTAATAAATGAAAAGACTCAACTTCAAAGAGAATTGGGGGAATTAAAAAATGAAGAATGATAAAAAGAAAAACAACTTAATTACTTTTAAAACACTTGATGAATGCAAAGAACAATTCAAAACAATGTTTTTAAATGATGGTCAAATTCAGCAAAAAGATATTATGGATATGGTTAAACATCTTCAGTTTGATGATGAACAAATGGATGAATTATTTGATTGGTTTAATACTGAAAACATAACTGTTTCTGATGATATAGAAATTGAAATGGATGTAAAATTGGATGAAGTGGCTTTAGAAGAACCGATGGTTGATGACATTGATTTCTTAGAAACTCAAAGTGATGAAACTGAGATTGAAACACAAGGACCTTTAAATATGCCTGAATTCCCTGAACTATATTTGGGGGGAGCTGGAATTGGAAAAATAAATGATCCAGTTAAAATGTATTTAAAAGAAATTGGACGAGTTCCATTACTTAATCCTGAGGATGAACCGGGTATTGCAAGAAGAATTCAAAATGGGGACGAAGAAGCAAAAAGAATTTTAATTTCTGCCAATTTAAGACTAGTTGTGTCCATTGCAAAAAAATATGTGGGACGTGGAATGTTATTTCTTGATTTGATTCAGGAAGGGAACATGGGTCTTATTAAAGCTGTTGAAAAATTTGATTATACAAAAGGATTTAAGTTTTCAACTTATGCAACTTGGTGGATTCGCCAAGCAATTACTCGTGCCATTGCAGATCAGGCAAGAACAATTCGTATTCCAGTACATATGGTAGAAACAATTAACAAACTAACTCGTGTACAAAGACAACTTGTACAAGATTTAGGTCGTGATCCTACTGCTGATGAAATTGCAGCTAAAATGGAAAACATCACTCCTGAAAAAGTTCGTGAAATTCAAAAGATTGCCTTAGATCCTGTTTCGTTAGAAACTCCAATTGGTGAAGAAGATGATTCTCACTTAGGGGATTTTATTGAGGATAAAGATGCATTATCACCAGATCAATTCGCAAATAATCAACTTCTAAAAGATGAAATTAACATGGTGCTTCAAGGTTTAACTGAGCGTGAAGAGAAAGTGCTTCGCCTTCGCTTTGGACTATATGACGGACGCACCCGCACACTTGAGGAAGTTGGAAAAGAGTTTAATGTTACTCGTGAGCGTATACGTCAAATTGAGGCGAAAGCACTTAGAAAACTTAAACATCCAACGCGTTCTAAAAGACTGCGTGATTTCGTAGACAAAAACTAATGCTAGACAAACGTTTATTATCTATTTGTGAGGAAATCCCAAGTGGGAGTATTGTTGCGGATATTGGGACAGATCATGCTTATTTACCATGTGAATTGATTAGAAAAAATCAAGCAGCTAAATGTTATGCATGTGATATTGCAATTGGACCTCTTGAAAGTGCAATAGAAACAATCAAAAAGGCTGGATTTGAACAGCAAATCACAACAATTCTATGTCCAGGTTTAAATGATGTTCCAAATGATGCGAATGTTGTTGTAATTGCAGGAATGGGTTATATGAGTGCAAAAACAATTCTTGAGAATGATATTCATCGATTGAAACAATTTGATTTAATTATTATACAAGTGAATCGCGAAGTTGAAAAAATTCGTAAGTGGATAATTGAACATCAATATAAAATTACTTTTGAAAAGCTTGTGTATAATCGTCATTATTATGTCATTATAGGGTTTAGTCCTAAGTTGATTTTAGATAACAATTATAATGAATTTGAAATATTATTTGGTAAATTCTTAAATACTGGTATAGAATGTAATGGCTACTATCAAAAACTTATTGATAGGAATACCCAAATTATAAACAATATAACTTCTGATGAAACTATAAAAAGATTAAAAGAACAAAATAATTATTTATTAAAAAAGACTAGTTCATAAACTAGCCTTTTTTAATAAAAAAAACCGTACATAGTACGATTTAAATTATTGAATATTATTTACAGCTGTTGATAAACGAGATTTTTGTCTAGAAACATAGTTTTTATGTTTAATATGACTAGTCACTGCTTTATCAAGTAAAGAAGAAGCGTGGCTGTATGCTGCAACTGCAGCTTCTTTATCATTAGCTTCTACAGCTTTAGTAACGTTTTTAATAGCTGTTTTTAATGCTGATTTTTCTGAATTAATAGCAGCATTCTTTTTTAAGTTAGTGATTGCTCTCTTTTTTTGTGATTTGATATTTGGCATGTCTGCACCTCCTACTAGTTAATACCTAAGAAATTATACCAAAGTGCGCAATAAAATGCAAATATTTCTTGCTAAGTTGTACATACTATTTTTGTGGAGGACTACCATGAACTATAGAACAGACATTGCCTATGAAGAAATAACGAAGATTGTAGATGAAAAAGCGTTTCAATGTAATCGAAAAAAATATAAAGGTGTAATTATGGATCACATTAAAGTATTAAACGAGGATAACTCTTTAAAAAAAGAAATTGGTGATTATTACACGATCGAAATACCCAAACTAAACGATCAAAAAGAAAGAGATGATACTGCATCAGTTGTTGAAGAGGTTGTAAAAGAAATTTTACCTAAAAATAGTCAAAAAATATTATTAGTGGGTTTAGGAAATGAGAGTGTAACTGCAGACTCACTGGGACCTTATGTTTCAGAAGAAATTGTTGTTACATCACATTTGATTCGATTAGAAAAACTAGATTCGAATGAGTTTCGAGATGTTTCAGTCGTAGTTCCAAAAGTGATGGGACAAACAGGGATTGAAACAGCTACGCTTGTCAAAGCAATCTGTAATGAAATAAAACCCGATTGTGTTATTGCGATTGACGCGCTTGCAACAACTTCAATAGAACGAATAAATCGCGTAATACAAATATCAAATACTGGAATAAAACCTGGTGGGGGAGTTCAAAATCATCGATTAGCAATTCATGAAAGCACTCTTCAAGTTCCGGTCATCGCGATTGGTGTTGCTACAGTAATGAGCATTCAATCATTGATTTATCAAGTGTTGAATGACAACAACTTAGAAAATACTAATAAAATATTTGATGACATAAAATCAAACGATACTTATCAAATGGTCATCACTCCAAAGGAAATGGATGAAGATGTTGATCATTTGGTAGAAATTTTATCGAATGGAATTAATTACGCATTGTATCCATCATTTAAAAATTTTTGACATAGAACAGAAAATCTCTCATACACTTTTGTAGGAGGGATTTTTTTGAAAAGAACATTCTTTATATTGTTAAAATTGTTTTTCTGTATATCTATAGTTATTTTACCATTTAAAATATTAAATCCTGACATGAATGTTTCTGACATGCAATATGACTTATCAGAATGGTTATTAAATCCTGAAATTAACATAGACGCATCGAATATTACATATTTGATTACTGCATTTCCATCAATTGATTCTGCATTAGCGATTAGTGAAAAAATAGAAATTGCGGCACCTTTAATACCAAAGTTTGAAAATAGGAATTCGTCAAAAAGGATCTTATTGTATAATACTCACCAAACAGAAACTTATATAGATGGAACTTCAATTTATGAAGTAACAATTGAATTTGCAAAAATGCTACAAGATGCTGGGTTTGATGTAGTTTTTGAGTCCTCAAACTTCATTGAAGAGGCACAAAGAGTTGGAAAGGAATATCACGAATTATATGATATTTCAAGAAAATATGTTAATGAAGCATTTGTAAATTATGGTGGATTTGACTTAGTTATTGATGTACACCGTGATGCATGTTCAAGAGATGTTTCGTATTATAGTGAGAACAATATAGATTATGCAAAATTAATGTTTGTTGTTGGAATGAAATCAAGCAATGCTGATAGTATATGGGATAGTTCTGTATCATATACTGACAAATTGCAACAACAAGTTTCTGGTATAATGAGAGAACCTTTTCAAAGAGCTTCTATATATAACCAAGATATGTATGAAAACATGTTATTATTGGAAGTTGGTGGGGATCAGAATACTTCAAAAGAGGCATTAAATTCACTTGAAGTATTTGCAAAGGTACTAAAGGAGGAATTGCAATGAAACGTTTTTTTCTAGATGGATTGTGCATTTTACTAGTTGTTTTATTAGGAAGAAGCTATGTTGATGAAGTGAAGCCGGAGAGCATTGATGATAAATTAGTTCGGTTTAACACTCAAGTGCAAAATAATGAAATTATAGAAACTCCTAATAATACAATGCCATTAAATCAAATTGAAGAGAACTTTGCTGGGAAGCTTGGAAATACAATGAGTAATTTATTTGTTCAAATGATTGATGGGTCTGTGCGCTTAGTAACAACTGTTTTTAGTGAAGATTCGAATTAAGTGTGTTATAATTTTTTCACTAGGAAAAGAGTGATTAAATGAAAAAAGTAGTATTTATGGGAACACCAGTTTTTGCTGCAAGTATATTAGAAACATTATGTAGTTTGGATTTTATTGAAGTGATTGGTGTTGTAAGTCAACCAGATAAAAAAGTTGGAAGAAAGCAAGTTGTTACATTAACACCTGTTAAGGAAGTTGCTTTTAAATATAATATTGAAGTATTTCAGCCAACTTCAATTAAAAATGATTATAAACAAGTGTTGGATTGGAATCCAGATTTAATTATTACATGTGCATATGGACAATTCGTACCTAAAGAAATATTATATGCATTTGAATATCCTTGCTTGAATGTTCATGCATCGTTACTACCTAAATATCGTGGTGGTGCTCCAATACATAAAGCAATTATTAATGGAGAAAAAACAACTGGTATTACTTTGATGCAAATGATCACAAAAATGGACGCAGGAGTTATGTTCGCAAAAAAAGAGGTACATATTGGTGAAGATGATACGACATCTGTTTTACATGATAAGTTAATCATTGCAGGATGCGAGCTAATTAAGGAAAAATTACAAGCGTTTATAAATAATGAACTTGAAGGAATACCCCAAGATGAAAATAGGGTAACAATTGCTAAAAACATTAGTAAAGAAGAAGAATTTATCGACTGTAATCGTGATAAACAAATCGTGTATAACCACATACGCGGACTTATTAGTTGGCCTGTAGGATATATTGTTGTTAATGAAAAGAAACTTAAACTTTGGGATGTTAAGCGTAGTGATAAAAATTTTAATATTGAAGTTGGAACTTTAAAATCCGAAAATAAAAGGCTTTATTTACAATGCGCAAATGGTGCAATTGAAGTATGTGAGCTTCAATTAGAAGGAAAATCAAAAAGTAAAGCAATTGACTTTATTAACGGGAGTAAAAATTACATACAATAAAGGGGCAGATTAGCTCTTTTATTTTATTTTTCTTTTAATACAGTAATAGTTTTGCTATAATTGTTTAGTCGAGGAGGATTACTATGCAACAAAATAATATCCGTAACTTTTCAATCATCGCTCATATAGACCACGGTAAATCAACCTTGGCTGATCGTATTTTAGAGCTTACAAAAACGGTTGAACAAAGAGAGATGGTTTCACAAATACTGGATTCACTTGATTTAGAAAGAGAACGAGGTATTACAATAAAATTAAATGCCGTGCAGCTGCAGTATAAAGCAAAAGATAATGAAGTTTATACACTTCATTTGATTGATACACCGGGACATGTGGATTTTACATATGAAGTTTCAAGATCATTAGCTGCATGTGAAGGCGCTGTTTTAGTTGTTGATGCAGCACAAGGTGTTGAAGCTCAAACACTAGCTAATGTATACCTAGCACTTGATAATGATTTAGAAATTATTCCTGTAATTAATAAAATAGATTTGCCAAGTGCAGATACTGAACGTGTTAAAAAGGAAATAGAAAATGTCATTGGTCTTGATTGTAGTGATGCTCCACTAATTAGTGCTAAAAGCGGCTTAAATATTATTGATGTTTTAGAGTCAGTAGTAGAACATGTTCCTGCACCTGCTGGAAAACTTGAAAATCCACTTCAGGCTTTAGTTTTTGATAGCTTGTATGATATCTACCGTGGCGTAATTGCCTATGTTAGAGTTCAAGAAGGAGAAATTAAGGTTGGAGATAAGATACGATTTATGGCCACTGGTGCTGAATATGACGTTATTGAGTGTGGTGTAAGAAATCCAAAAGAAGTAAAAAAACAGTCACTTCAATGTGGAGAAGTAGGATGGGTATGTGCTAGCATTAAATCTGTAAAAGATGTGAGGGTTGGGGATACAATTACATCTGTGGAAAAACCCGCTAGTGAGCCACTTCCGGGTTATCGAGTAATGAATCCAATGGTTTATTGTGGTTTATATCCAACTGATTCTAATAAATATAATGATTTAAGAGATGCACTTGAAAAACTTCAATTAAATGATGCTGCTCTTACTTATGAGGCGGAAACTTCTCAAGCTTTAGGATTTGGATTCAGATGTGGTTTTTTAGGTCTTCTTCATATGGATGTTATTCAAGAGCGACTTGAAAGAGAATATAATTTAACGCTTATTGCAACTGCACCTAGTGTAATTTATCACTGCTATATGACAGATAATACGATGATTCAAATTGATAACCCTGCACTTTTACCAGAAGTTCAAAGAATCGATCGTTTGGAAGAACCTTATGTAAAGGCTTCAATTATTGTTCCACAGGAATATATTGGTGCTGTCATGGAATTATGCCAAAATAAGCGTGGAAATTATGTTGATATGCAAATGATTGATCAAACAAGAAATCAGATTATTTATGATTTACCACTAGGAGAGATTGTGTTTGATTTCTTCGATAAACTTAAAAGTTGCACAAAAGGATATGCATCTTTAGATTATGAGTTGATTGGCTACAAAGAGAGCAAACTTGTTAAAATGGATATTTTACTTAATGGGGAAATCGTGGATGCTTTAAGTGTGATTGTCCATCGTGATTTCGCATACCATAGAGGAAATGCGATAACAGTTAAATTAAAAGATCTTATTCCGCGCCAACAATTTGAAATACCAGTACAAGCAGCTGTAAATGGTAAGGTTATTGCGAGAACTAATATTAAATCACTCCGTAAGAATGTACTTGCGAAATGTTATGGTGGAGATATTTCTCGAAAGAAGAAACTTCTTGAGAAGCAAAAAGAAGGTAAAAAACGCATGAAGTCAGTGGGATCTGTAGAAATACCACAGGAGGCTTTTATGGCGGTTTTATCAATGGATGAAAATTAAGCGTAGAAGTACGCTTTTCTTTTATAGAAAATAAAGAAAGAGTTGTTAAGTAAGGAGGGTTTTATGGCTGTAGCAATGTATGTGCATATTCCATTTTGTAATTCAATTTGTTCATATTGTGATTTTACACGAGTAAAATGCAATGATGATTTAATCGATAAATATTTAAATTCACTTGAATATGAATTGAATGAATGTGTACAAGATACGTCGTTTAAAACAATTTATATTGGCGGTGGAACTCCAACTTCACTAAACTTAGTTCAGCTTGAAAGACTGCTTAAAATGCTTTTTAAATACACTAGGGAGGTTATAGAGTACACTATTGAAGTTAATCCTGAAACAATTGATGAATCGAAAGTTCAATTACTAAAAAAATATAAAATTAATCGCGTTAGCATTGGAGTACAAACTACTTCTGATCGTTTGTTACAACGTATTAATCGTAATCATTCTTGGAATCAAGTGAAAGACGTTGTTAAAATGTTTAATGAAAATGGTATTTTTAATATTTCACTTGACTGCCTTTATTCGCTACCAACACAAAGTTGTGATGATGTAAAAACAACATTACAACATTTTATTGATTTGGGTGTGTCCCATATTTCTCTTTATAGTTTAACGATTGAAGAGAACAGTGTGTTTGGGCGAGATAAAACAAGTAAATGTAGTGATGAACTTGAGGAAGAAATGTATTTTACGGCTATAAATCTTTTAAAAAAATCAAATTATTCTCAATACGAAATAAGTAATTTTGCCAAAAATGGATTTGAATCGCTTCATAATCAAGTATATTGGAATTATGAAGATTTTTATGGGGTTGGATTAGGTGCAAGTGGAAAGTACAATCACCAACGATATGATAATACGACTAATTTTATAGATTATTTTAAACATCAATGGAAAAAAAACCAAATAGAATTATCATTAGATGATGAAATCTTTGAGGCATTGATGATGGGATTGAGATTAAAAAAAGGAATATACATTAGTGATTTCAATCAGCGCTTTAATATTGATTTATTACAGTACTACAAGGATAGCATTGATTATAATGTTAAAAAGCATTGGCTAGAAATAAATGAAGGTCACTTACGTTGTACAGATGGTGGATACCCGTTACTAAATAGTATTTTGGGGCATTTTATTTAGATTTTATTGAAATAAATCATATAATTACGCATTTACTGCTTAACAAATCGTCTTTTATGATAGATTTTGTTAAGCTTTTTTGTATTGTATGATGTGAAGGTTTCCATAATCTTTTTTCTATTTACATTTAATTATTACGTTGTTAATAATTTTTTTATTTGTTAAGGGTTGTTCTAATTCTCTTTGTTTGAAATACAATGAACTAGGTGATGAATATGAAAAATGGTTTGTTGATTATCTGTCTTTTATTAATGAGTATTCAGTCTGTTTATGCAGAACCTTATATAGTTGTTAATGTAAATGATGATCAAGTGATTGAGTCAGAAGATGCGCACGAAGTACGAAGCATCGCATCCATTACTAAAATCATGACTTGTTTAATTGCTCTTGAATATGGTGATTTCACTGATATATGGTCTGTTGGCGATGAACTAGATGAAGCTTGGGGTAGTATGATTCATCTTACAAAAGGTCAAGAGGTTTCGATGCGTTCACTCTTGTATGGGTTAATGTTAAAATCAGGCAATGATGCCTCATTAGTCATTGCTGATAGAGTAGGAGGAAGTGTTGAAGATTTTGTTGCATTAATGAATAAAAAAGCGGAAGAAATTGGAATGTTTAATACTGTGTTTAATAATCCACATGGACTAGATGTATACGAAGAGGGAAATTATTCAACAGTATTTGATATGGCGCTTTTAATGAGTGAGGCGCTTGAAAATCCAATGTTTAAAGAAATCATTTCAACAAAAGAATACACAAGCGAATGGGGAGTTACATGGAGAAATTCTAATGATTTACTTCACGATTTTCCCTTTTGTATTGGTGGGAAAACTGGATTTACAAATAAAGCAGGAAGGACATTAGTCAGTGCAGCAGAAAAAGATGGAGCAATGTATGTTGTTGTGACATTTAATCTTCAAGATCGTTATCCTTTTCATGAAGAGAAATACTTGGAAGTTATGAAAGATAGAAGTGTTCATGAATTGTTAAGCGTACAAACGATAAATCAAGAAAATTATGTGATAGATATTGATTATCCATTTGAAATAGTCGCAACTGAGGAAGAACTTGAAAATGGAACACTTAGTACTTACCTTGATAAGAAAAACGATGAGTATATAGTAGAGTGGTATTATAAAGAACATCGCAAAGTTGAGATTTATGATGCTAATAAACAAACATGTATTTGGGGGTGGTGTTTTTGAACAAAATTTGGTGTACTTTAATACTTGTTGCATTAATATACGGAGCATTAACTGGAAACATAAATTCAATCAATCAAGTGGTAATTGGAGTTGGTGAAGAAACATTTGAGTTTGCATTACCTTTAATTATGGCTACATGTTTTTGGAATGGAATGATGAGCGTTGCAAAGGATGTAGGACTATTAAAAATGCTTGAAAAATGGCTTCATCCACTGTTAAGTAGACTTCTTCCAGATTTAAAAAACCAACCAGATACTCTTCAATATATTTCAGCAAATGTTGTTATAAATATGTTTGGATTAGGATTTGCAGCAACACCAAGTGGTTTGAAAGCCATGAAACTAATGCAAGAACGAAATCCTAATAAAAAAGTAGCTACACGATCAATGATAACATTCTTGGTGTTAAATACTGCAGGAGTAACAATTCTTGCGACCAACATCGTTGCACTAAGAAATCAATTTAATTCAGCAAATCCCACAGATTTTTTACCTTATGCGATATTGGCGACTGTTTGTGCTTCCATTGCTGGGTTGACATTAGATAGGTGGTGTAATTATCGAAAATATTAGTTTATGGATATTGCCTGCGTGCGTTTTTGTAATTTTCATTTTTTCGATTATAAAGCGAGTTGATGCCTATACAAGTTTTACAAATGGAGTAAAAGAAGGGATGTTTTTATTTACAGATATTTTTCCAAGTTTACTTGCGATGATGTTGGCGGTTAGTTTACTTCGCCAAACAGGACTTTTTGACGTATTAGGCAGCTTCTTACAGCCAGTATTTAAGGGGATTCCGTCTAGTATTTTTCCATTAGCAATGTTTAGACCAATTTCTGGTGGAGCATCAATGGCAATAATGATTGATATATTTAAGACACTTGGAGTAGATTCACTTGCTGGAAAAATGGCAGGAGTACTACAAGGTTCAACTGATACGACATTTTATGTTATTTCACTTTATTTTTCATCTGTTGGAATTACAAAAGTACGAAATGCTATTGGAATTGGATTGTTTGCTGATTTTGTGGGTATTAGTGTAGGTATCATACTTACGTGCATATTTATGACTTAAATAAAGAAAATAAATACTTAATTAAAATTAGTTTTTTTAAAATATTAAATAGTTCTACTCTTTTTTGTGTTTTCTTGTTAAAATAGAGTGACTAAGGAGATTTAATATGGATCGATTACAAAAAATTATTGCAGCTAGCGGAATAACATCACGCCGTAAAGCTGAAGAAATGATAAAAGAAGGCCGGGTTAGTGTTGATGGTAAAGTCATTACTGAAATGGGTTATCAACCACGAAAAGGCGCAACTATTTTAGTTGATGGAAAAGCAGTGGTACGCGAATCAAAAGTATATTTTGTTATGAATAAGCCAAAGAAAACATTATGTACACTAAATGATGAACATGGACGCGCGACTGTAGTGGATATAGTTGATGTTAAAGAGAGAATTTTTACTGTAGGGCGACTTGATTTTGATACTACAGGTGTTTTGATTTTAACAAATGATGGTGAGTTTGCGAATGAAATTATTCATCCAAGATATCACATTCCAAAAACATACGATGTTTTTATAAATGGTGTATTAAGTACAGAACAAATAAAACAACTGGAAAAAGGTGTTGAACTTGATGATGGTATTATGACTTTACCTGCAAAAGTATGGGTGACCAACAAAGATTTTGATAAAAAAACAACTACATTTGAATTGACTATTCAAGAAGGTAGAAATCGTCAAGTAAAACGTATGATAGAAGCTATCGGCTTCGAAGTAAAAAGACTTCATCGTAAAAAAATTGGTACGCTAACATGCAAGGATTTAAATGCAGGTGATTATCGTATTTTGAAACCTTTTGAGGTTAAACAATTAAGACAACTTGCAAATGAAGGCAGAAAAATTCGATAAGAATAATATTATTTGTTAAAGTAATGTTTGATTTCTTCGAAATCAGGATCAATGTAAATTGTTTTATAATTTGAAAGTGAAACAAAACCAAGTGCTGCTCCAGGCACTTTTTTTAATTGTTTTACAAGACAATAATTGACAGGAACAGAGGATGAATAACGCCCCTTACTAAAATATGCAGCAATGTTTGCAGCAAGTCGAATAGTTTTTTCATCAGGGTTATCAGTGTTAATGATAACATGTGCACCATGATAATCTTTTGCATGAAGCCACGTATCATTTCTTCTGGCAAGCTCAAATGTGACAAAATCATTTTGAATATTATTCTTTCCAAATTGGATCACGATTTTTTCATCAACTTTTATTGTAGTTATATTAGGGTAATCTTTTTTCTTTTTCTTTCGGATTTTACTTATCGTCATTTTACAATACCCCAGATTAGCTAACTCATCTTTAATTTCTTTTGCGTCATTAAAATTAGCTATTTCAAGTTGTTGTTCAATAGCTTCAAAATAATTAATTTCTTTTTTGCAAATTTCAATTTGTTTTTTAAGGTGTATTTGACCTTTCTTGCCCTTGTTGTATTTTTGGAAATACTTCTTTGCGTTTTGTAGTCCATCAAGTTTTGGGTCAAGCTGAATAAGTATTGATCCAGTTCCATCATATTTATCAAGAGTAATGCTTGTATCTCCTTTATTGATTAAGTAATTGTAAGGTTGTAAATAATCCCCAAATTCACGCCATTTTTCACAGTCTAATGCATTATCTAAATCTTGCATTAGTCGCGGTAATTTGTTTCTTAAGTGTTTTAATTCTCTTCTTACAAGTTTAAATAAATCGCCACTCATTTGTTTAATGCGATCTTTTTCCTCTTTGTGAAAGTAATAAACATCTAATCCTTCCATAATGCCGTATTCCTTATAGGGTTTATCTAAATGAGTTAATGGTATACAATGGTACAATCCTTCATCATTACTTTCAGTGATATAAAGTGATTTACTATTTTTTATTTCATTCATAATTTCATTGAATGGTTGATTATTTAGTATGCGAAATTTTATTTCTTTACTCAATATAGGAGAAAATCCTTTAAGCTGTTTTGTTAAATCAAAATCAAAATTAACTTCAGGATTATCAAATGGATCAAGCTTTTCTTCTTGTTTTTTTGGAAGAGTAAACTGAGCTCCTGGTTGAAGAATACGGTTGTTGTTTTCAAATGGTGGAATACGTTTTAGTAGATCCATTATTCTGCCTTCTTCATTGTATAAAATAACATTAGCGTATCTTCCCATTAACTCAATGCTCATTTTCAATACGACTTTATCTTTTATTTCGTTTCTTGTTGCGATAGATAAAGTAATATAACGATCAAAATCTGTTTGTTCAATATCAAAAATTGTTGCACTTTCAAGATGTTTTCTTAAAAACATTACAAAGTTACTTGGTTCTTCAGGAGTTGGGTATTCTTTAGTAGTTAAGTTAATACGATTGAATATAGAATGACATGAAATGATTAAATTTTGTTTTTTTCCTTCAGCTCTTAGTTGAAAAAACAATTCAGTTTTAGAAATTTGATATATTTTGTTGATTTTTGCAGGTAAAATGCTTTTTATTTCATCTTGTATTTTATATAATAGTAAACCATCTAGTGCCATAATTAGTACTCCTTTTAATTCGTATATTATATCACTTTTCACACATAAGTCATTAATTACTCTGTTCAATTTATCAAAAAGGATGTAAAATTGTCTCTAGAAAGAAGGTATTTATGTTTACAAAAGATCAAGCGAAAAAGTATTTGGATTATGCATTATCTACAGGTGGAGATTTTGCTGAATTATTTTTTGAAAAAACCGTCAAATCACAATATCAAATGATAAATGGTCTTTGCGAAGATGGAAACAGTGGAGTGGCCAAAGGGTTAGGGATCAGAATTTATGATGGACTTGAGTCAGTTTATGCATACACAAACCAACTGGATGATGAAAACATCATGACTGTGATTAAGAATTTAATTGCTTCTATTGATAAGAAAAAAGTAGCAAGT
This sequence comes from uncultured Holdemania sp., assembly GCA_964368495.1. Lineage (GTDB taxonomy): Bacteria > Bacillota_I > Bacilli_A > Erysipelotrichales > Erysipelotrichaceae > CALVGQ01. The sequence continues at coordinate 16,202 of CAYJAJ010000019.1, forward strand.
GCAAAAGAATTAATGGAAGTTAAATATGAAAATAAACATCCTATATTAAAACCTGTTGAGGAAGTGTCTATCGATGAAAAAATTATGCTAATGAAAAAAGCAAGCGATGCTGCATTAAATCATAGTGAACTGATTACAAAATCAATTATTGACTATAGCGATGAACATCGTATGATTACAATTTATAATAGTGATGGAAAAATGATTAGTGATGACCAAACACGAACTAGGATGAGTATTGTTGCGGTTGCGACGAAAGATGATAAAATTCAAGATGGTTCAAGTCGTCCTGGTGCACATATGGGCTTTGAGTTTTATGATAAAATTGATGTTGTTGAAGAAGCAAAAATTGCAGCCCAAACGGCAATCACGATGATTGATGCAAAGGATTGTCCAAGTGGTGAAATGTGTGTTGTAATTGATAATGGCTTTGGTGGAGTTATCTTTCATGAAGCTTGTGGGCATTCTTTAGAAGCGACGAGTGTTGCAAAAGGTGCTTCTGTATTCTGCGATAAGTTAGGACAGAAAATTGCAAGTGACGTGGTAAGTGCAGTTGATGATGGCACAATTGCAAATGCATGGGGTTCTAACAACATTGATGATGAAGGGAATTTTACTCAAAGAAACCTTTTAATAGAAAATGGTATATTAAAAGGCTATTTAGTCGATACCTTAAATGCACGTTCAATGAAAATGGAAATCACTGGCTCTGCAAGAAGACAAGATTATACTTTTGAACCTACGTCAAGAATGAGTAATACTTTTATATTAAATGGGAAATCAACATTTGATGAAATTATCTCCTCAACAAAAAAAGGGCTTTATGCAAAACGCTTAGGTGGCGGTTCAGTAAGTCCAGCGTCAGGTGATTTTAACTTTACATGTCTTGAAGCTTATTTAATTGAAGATGGTAAAATTACTGTTCCTGTAAAAGGGGCTACTCTTGTAGGAAATGGAGCAGAGATTTTATTTAATATTGATATGGTTGCGAATAATGGAAGCACTGCACAAGGAATGTGTGGATCTAAAAGTGGTGCAATTCCAACAGATGTAGGGCAGCCTACAATCCGTGTTAGTAAATGTACTGTAGGTGGAAAAGGAGGTTCTTTTTAATGAATGCAAAAGTGATAATTGATAGAGTTTTAGAAAAAGGATTTGATGAAGCTGAAGTATTTTATATGAAATCTAATTCACTTAAATTTGAGGTATTTGAATCCAAAGTAGACAGTTATTCCTTATCTGAACATCAAGGTTATTCGTTAAGAATGATCGTTAATAACAAACTGGGGTATGCATATAGTGAAGATACTGATGAGCAATCCATCGATAATTTAATAGAAAATTGTATTCAAAATGCAAAGTGCAGTGATAAAGAAACAAATCTTGAACTAACACACCCTCAAGAATATGAAAATGTGCAAACTTATTATTCTCAACTTGCTGAAGTGAGTTATCAAGAAAAAAGAGATTGTATTGTTGAATTTGAAAAAAAATTAAAGCAATCAGATTCTCGTATTAGTAAAGTTATGCTTAAATATGGAGAGACAAAATCTGAAATTCAAATCTGCAATACAAAGAATTTAGATATTAAATCGCATCAGAACATGGGTTATATTCTTACACAAATAGTAGCGGTAGAAAATGGTCAATCTGTTGTTGATTACGAGGTTAAACCATTGTTTGAATTTAAAAGAGACGATATTTTAAATGAAGTAGCATATATATCAAAAAATATTATCGATAAATTAAGTCCTTCTCGAATACCATCCGGACATTATCCATGTATAATAAAAAATACAGCATTTGCGAATCTCTTAAGTACAATGACATCAATTTTTTCTTTAGATTTTGTAAATAAAGATTTATCTGTACTAAAACAAAGTCTAAATCAGCAGGTATTTAATAATAAAATATCTATGATTGATAATCCGCATTTAAACCGGGGAGTGAAGACATGTAATTTTGATTCTGAAGGAAATAAAACACATGTTAAGAAATTGGTATCTAATGGCGTTTTAAAGATGTTTATTAATGATCAAAAAAGTGCTAATGAAGCGAATGTAAAACCTACAGGAAATGGATTTAAAGGAGCTTATAATAGTAAAGTAAGTGTACAAATGACAAATTTTTATATTGAAGCTGCAAATCAATCACTTGACGAAATGATTTCAAAAATTGATGAGGGTGTTTTGATTGATAATTTTGGTGGACTGCATGCAGGTGTTAATTCTCTTACTACAGAATTTTCGCTACAATCTTCCGGATTCTACATTAAAAATGGAAAAATTGAGAAGCCAATTAGTTTAATTACAATCGCGGGTAATTTTATTGAATTATTAAATCAAGTAGAAATGGTTGGAGATGATTTAAAGTTTGATTTGAGCATTGGCTCACCATCAATTTATTTTAAGTCTGTTGCTGTGTCAGGGGAATAATATGAAATTTGTTTCATAAAATTGTAAAAATTGCATTTATACTTGAAAATTCAAATATATCAAGTATAATTAAGATATGTTGAGGGTTATTTATGAAAACAACTATTAAATCGTATTACTTTTATTTTATTAACTAGGGCATAACCAATAGGTATTGCCCATTTAATGTGATAAGGCAATACTGTATAGGAATGTTTATTAACCATGCAGTCAGTTGTCTGCATGGTTTTTATTTTTTGGAGGGTTTATGAAAAGTATTGATGTAAATTTAAATGAAAGAAGTTATCGAATTTATTTAGATAATGGAGTACTATCCAAGATTAGTAATTATATTAATCTTAATCGAAAGGTATTTATTATTAGTGATGATGGGGTTCCTAGTAAGTGGGTTGAAATTGTTAAAAATCAATGCCTTTATCCTGTCGTATTGATTGTTCCTCAGGGAGAATCATCTAAATCATTTGAGGTGTATGAACAATGCTTACGTAGTATGATAGAAAATCATTTTACTAGAAATGATTGTGTAGTTGCCGTTGGTGGTGGAGTTGTAGGGGATTTAGCTGGTTTTGTTGCAGCAACCTATATGCGTGGGGTTGATTTTTATCAAGTTCCAACTACAACACTTTCTCAAATTGATAGCTCAATCGGTGGCAAAGTAGCGATTAATGTTGATAAAGTTAAGAATTGTGTTGGAGCGTTTTGGCAGCCTAGGGCCGTATTTGTTGATCCGAATACATTATCAACGCTTTCATCCCGTCATTTTAACAATGGACTAATTGAAGCTGTAAAAGCAGGGTTGTTGTCCGATGAAGCATTGCTTAATATATTTGAAAAGGATGATTACAGAAACCATATCAATGAAATATTGTATCGAAGCTTATTATTTAAAAAAAATATAGTTGAAGAAGATGAAAAAGAAACCGGAATTAGAAAAATTCTTAATTTGGGACATACGATAGGTCATGGTTTTGAAAGTACATATGATCTATCAACATTATATCATGGTGAAGCTGTTGCGATGGGGATGTTGTGTGTTATAAAAAATATTGAATTGAAAAAACGTTGCCTTGCAATATTTAATCGATTGAATTGTCCAATACTATTTGATTTTAATGTTGATGATGTGTTTGCTTATATCAAAATGGATAAGAAAAGCAAAGGAGACAAAATCAGTATGATATTTCTAGATGAAGTTTCAAAACCATGTATACGTGATGTTTCATGGGTTGATGTTCAAGAATTAATTAAGGAGTTTACGATATGAAAAGTGTTATAGGGAGTCAAATACAGCTTTGTTTATTTGGTGAAAGCCATGGAGAAGGTGTTGGTGTTGTAGTGAATGGGTTTCCTTCAGGTATACGAGTTGATGAGCAGTTTATAAGTAATCAAATGGATTTAAGAAAACCTAAAGGGACAATTTCAACACAAAGAAAAGAAACAGATAATGTGAGAATTTTGAGTGGGGTTTTTAATCAAAAAACATGTGGAACACCTTTGTGTATGTTTATTGAAAATACTTCTCAGCACACGAAAGACTATGAAAAAACAAAACACTTTATGAGGCCTTCTCATGCTGATTATACTGCGAATGTAAAATATCACGGATACCAAGATTATCGCGGTGGTGGACATTTTTCTGGACGACTTACTGCTCCGCTAGTAGCAGCTGGAGCAATATTTATTGATATGTTAAAATCTAAAGGAATTCATATTGGTTCTCATATTGCTCAAATTAAGGATGTCAAAGACGACATATTTAGCTTTCAAATTGATAAATGTCTAGAGCAAATTAATTTATGCAACGGCGAATATTTTGCAACATTGAATGAAAACAGTAAAAATAAAATGTTAGAAGTTATTGAAGAAGCAAGAATCAATCAAGATTCTGTGGGTGGAATTTTACAAACGGCCATTGTTGGTCTTCCATCTGGGGTTGGTGAGCCATTCTTTCATTCTATTGAAAGTAACTTATCTCAGCTTATTTTTAGCGTTGGTGGAGTAAAAGGGATAGAGTTTGGTTTAGGGTTTGACTTTGCGTATAAAAACGGGTCTTCTTGTAATGATGAATTCTTCCTTAATGAAGGTGAAGTTAAAACAAAAACTAATAACAATGCTGGTATTAATGGTGGTATTTCTAATGGGATGCCAATTACTCTTAATACTGTGATTAAACCTACTCCAAGCATATACAGAACACAAAACACAGTCGATATAAAGATGATGAAAAATACTACATTGAGCATTGAAGGAAGACATGATCCGTGTATAGTGCATCGAGCACGCGTTGTGATCGATAGTGTCATTGCTTTTGGTTTAGTTGATTTGTTAATCGAAAGATATGGCATTCAATATTTTATGGAGAGTTTACATGATTAAAGGATTAATTGGGGAACATTTATCGCATAGCTATTCTAAAATAATTCATGAAATGATTATGGATTATCGTTATGAATTAATTGAATTAAAACCTGATGAAGTCGAACAATTTTTTATAAACAGAAACTTTGATGCTCTCAATGTGACCATCCCATATAAAAGCACTGTAATTCCTTATTTAGATGAAATAAGTGAAGATGCTAAAAAAATTGGTGCAGTTAATACAGTAGTTAATCAAAATAATAAGTTAATTGGTTATAACACTGATGTATATGGATTTGAATACACACTAAAATATTTTAAAATTCAGGTTAAAGGAAAAAAAGTGATAGTATTGGGAAATGGTGGTGCCTCGAAAGCGGTAGTGCCTGTTCTTAAACAATTAGGTGCAAGTAAGATTTTATTAGTTAAAAAAAATATTAGCTTAGAAACAATTACATATGAACAATGTTATCAAGAGCATAACGATGCTCAAGTGATTATCAATGCTTCTTTTGTTGGGATGTATCCTAATAGTTATGAATGTCCGATTGACTTAGTGCACTTCAATAATCTTGAAAGTGTAGTTGATTGTATTTATAATCCGTTGAATACAAAATTAGTTCTTGATGCAAGACAAAAAAATGTACAAGCGGTAGGTGGACTAATGATGTTGGTAGCCCAAGCAGTTAAGGCAATAGAGTACTTTAATCACATTGAGATTGATAAAAAAGTAATTGAAAATGTTTATAACAAAATATCAAACGAAAAAGCTAATTTAGTGCTTATTGGGATGCCAGGGTGTGGAAAATCATCAATTGCTAAAATGCTAGCTAAAAATTTAAATCGACAATGGATTGATATTGATCAATTAATAGAATCTGAAATTAAAATGCCTATAAAAGACTATTTTGAAAGATATGGTGAAGAAGCGTTTCGAGAGATAGAAACAAAGTGCACTAAAGAATGTTCTAAACATACTAATTGTGTAATTAGTTGTGGTGGAGGAATCATTAAAAAACATGAAAATATGATTTCATTGATGATGAATGGAACAATTATCTATGTAGATAGAGATATTGAGAAACTCGCAATTACAAAAGATAGACCACTAAGTAAAGATTTAAATCAAGTTAAGAAATTATATAATGAACGGATTGAATTATATAGAAAATATGCTCAAACCACAGTAGAAAATAATTCAAGTATTCACGATGCAGTAAGAAAATGTATAAAAATAGTAAAGAAGGAGAATTAAATTATGATTATTACTATAAAAAAAGGAACAACGCAAGAGCAGTTAGAAAAGTTAAGAAAACAATTTGAAATAAACAACATTTCATTTAATTATTTACCAGGAGAACACCATGATATTATGGGTCTAGTTGGTGATACTGCATCAATTGATGAAAATATTATTAAGGCACATGAGTGTGTAGAAAACGTCACTAGAATTGCTGCACCTTATAAATTAGCAAATCGTTTGTTTCATCCTCACGATAGTGTAATCATGGTCAATGATATTCCAATTGGGGCAAAGAATCCAATAGTAATTATGGGAGGGCCTTGTTCAGTAGAAAGCCATGAGCATATTGTGGAGGTAGCGGATGTCGTTAAAAAGGCTGGAGCTGTAATGCTTCGCGGAGGAGCATATAAACCGCGTACGAGTCCGTATGCATTTCAAGGGATGCAGACAGAAGGAATTTTAGCAATGGTTAAAGCAAGAGAGAAAACAGGGTTACCTATTGTTTCAGAATTAATGAGTGCGGATAAAATTGAGGAATTTGAAAAACATGTTGATTTAATTCAAATTGGAGCACGCAATATGCAAAATTTTGAGTTGCTTAAAGCATTAGGAAAAACAAAAAAACCTATTTTATTAAAAAGAGGATTAGCAAATACAATTGAAGAATGGATTATGTCAGCTGAATACATTATGGCTCATGGTAATCCAAATGTAATTTTTTGTGAACGAGGAATAAGAACTTTTGAAAAATACACACGTAATACACTTGATTTAAGCGCGATTCCAGTGATTAAAGAAAGAACTCATTTACCAATTGTAATTGATCCAAGTCATGCCACTGGAGATTGGAAACTTGTTGAATCAATGAGTTTAGCTGCGATTGCTGCTGGAGCAGATGGGTTAATTATTGAAGTGCACTGTACACCTGAAAAGGCTATGAGTGATGGAGCACAAAGTTTAAAACCTGAGAAATTCTCGAGATTAGTTGAGAAAGGAAAAGCTATTGCTAAAGCAATCGGAAGAAGTATTGCATGAAGGTAAAAATATTTCCAGGAGAGATTAAGCAAAGTTTGATTAAAATACCTCCTAGTAAGTCGATGGCTCATCGTGCAATTATTTGTGCCTCTTTAGCAAAAGGGAAGAGCACTATTACAAATATTGATTACTCTGTTGATATTAAAACGACAATTGATGCTATGCGTTTACTCGGTGCAAAGATTGAGGAAAAAGTGGATTCAGTTGTAATTGATGGTATTGAAGATTTTAATCAATTAATAAATAATCGAATTAACTGCAATGAGTCTGGTTCAACATTAAGATTTCTAATCCCAATCTTTTCATTATGTAGTCAAGAGATTTGTTTTACAGGTAGTGAACGCTTACTTAAAAGACCATTAAATGTATATAGTGATTTGTTTAACAGTCATAAAGAAACATTTATTCAAAATGAACGTGAGATTGTAGTTAATGAATCAATAAAATCGGGTGAGTACACGATTTCTGGTAATGTATCCAGCCAATTTATAAGTGGGTTATTGTTTGCACTACCATTTTGTAAAGGAGATTCTATTTTACGGATATTAAAACCATTTGAATCAAGAAGTTATGTTGATTTAACAATTGAAATGATGGCGAAGTTTAATGTAGTAGTATCATTCATTGATGAAACTACGATTTATATAAAAGGAAATCAAACATTTCAGCCCAATGATGTTGAAGTAGAAGGGGATTTTAGTCAATTAGGCTTTTTTGCAGCATTAGGAGCTATTAATAAGACACTAGATTGTGTTGGGCTAAGACATGATTCACTTCAAGGTGATAAACAATTAATCGATATATTAAACTCAATGAATATTAAAGTTGAAAAGATTGCGAATGGTTATAGGGTACATAAAGGTGCTTTTTCTGGTACAACTATTAATTTACAAAACTGTCCTGATTTAGGACCGATACTTATGGTTCTTGCTTCATTTGCAAATACATCTACGCACATTACAAATGCACAACGTTTACGAATTAAAGAGAGTGATCGTATTGATGCAATGCAAAGTGAGCTTATAAAGTGCGGTGTTAAAACATCTAGCACAGTAGATGAAGTGTTTATTGAAGGATGTAGTGTATGGGATAAAGATGTTGAAGTTTTTGGTCATAATGATCATCGTATTGTAATGAGTTTTGCAATAGCTGCTACAGTTTCTAAGAAACCACTTATCATCGATGATGCCCAGGCTATTGCAAAAAGCTATCCAAGTTTTTTTGATGATTTAAAAATGCTTGGGGTACGTTTAGAAAAGGTATTGCCATGAATAAACAGATGAATATTTTAATTGTGGGGCTTGGGTTAATTGGTGGAAGCTATGCAAAAGGTTTAAGTGAAGCAGGTTACAATGTAAATGCAATTGATATTAATCAAAAGAGTGTAGAGTTCGCGATTGATAAAGGTTGGATAGTTGATGGAAGCACTAATGTAAACAATGTATGGTTAAAAGAGGCAGACTTAATTATTCTAGGCTTATATCCAAATCAGATTCTTTCATGGATTACGAGATACCAAGAACATATTAAAGAAAATTGTACCTTAACAGATGTAAGTGGTGTTAAAACTGCTATTGTTTATGAAATACAATCATGCTTAAGAAATGATATTAAATTCATTGCTTCCCACCCAATGGCAGGGAAAGAAGTAAGCGGAGTGATGAATAGTGATAATGCAATTTTTCATAAAGCTAACTTTATTATTACGCCAACAAAACATAACAGTGAAAAAGAAATTGAAATGGTTAAACAATTGGCATCTGTGCTGAATTTTAACAGAATATCTATTTTATCAGTTGAAGAACATGACAAAATGATTGCATTCTTATCTCAATTAACACATGTGCTTGCGGTAGTATTGATGAATACAAATGATAATGAACATCTTGTGGATTACACTGGAGATAGTTTTAGAGATTTAACTCGTATTGCAAAAATTAATGAAAATTTATGGACTGAATTATTTTTATTAAATAAATCTAACCTAATAAAAGAAATCGAGACATTTCAAGCAGAATTAAACAACTTTAAACTACTTCTTCATAACGAAGATAAAGACGAAATGAAGAAATATTTTATTAAATCAACATTAAGAAGAAAAAAATTTGATAAATAGGAGGTCAAATGAAATTACTTATATTAAATGGACCGAATATTAATATGATTGGTATTCGTGAAAAAGGTATTTATGGTTCTATGGATTACCCAACTGTAATTAAAATGATTGAAGCATATGCAAAATCTAATAAAATTGAGATTATACATAAGCAAAGCAATCACGAAGGTGATCTTGTTGATTACATTCAACAAGCATACTTTGAAAAATTTGATGGAATTATTATTAATCCGGGGGCTTATACGCATACTAGTATTGCGATATTGGATGCATTAAAAGCTATATTTCCTATTCCAGCGGTTGAAGTTCATTTTTCTGATATTCACTCACGTGAAGAGTTTAGAAAAATATCTTTTTCTTCATTGGCCTGTGAAAAACAAATTTACGGGCATGGACCACAAGGGTATATTATGGCAATTGATTATCTCATTAATAAAAAAAGTTAAGCAACTTTTTTTAGATCAGAAATTAATTGATCTACATTCTCTTCTTTAGTTGCCCAACTTGTACAAATACGTACAACAGAAGTATCTTCATGCTTTTCCCATAGGGCAAAAGCATATTTTTTTTCTAATTGACTTAATTGCGTGTTGCTTAAAATTATAAATTGTTGATTAGTATAGGAATCAGCATAAAGTGTGTAGTTAAGTTTAACTGCCGCTTTTTTTATTTTGATGGCCATGTCGATTGCATGTTTTGATATTTGATAATATAAATTATCACTAAATAGGGTATCAAACTGTATTCCTAGTAGTCTTCCTTTCGCTAAAAGACCTCCATGACGTTTAATTAGGTATCTGAAATCCTTTTTTAATGATTCTTTTTTTATAACAACAGCTTCACCAAATAAAGCACCAACTTTTGTTCCACCGATATAAAATACATCACATAAGTCACAAATATCTTTTAATGTGCAATTGTTTGTTTCTGCTAGAAGCCCATATCCCATGCGCGCACCATCAATAAATAGGGGAATATCATATTTTTGGCACAGGGTATATAAATCGGATAATTCTTCTTTAGTATATAAGGTTCCTGATTCGCTAGGAAATGATATGTAAACCATACCAGGTTGTACACAATGCTCTTTCGTTACATCATTTTTATGATCAACAATCATTTTTTCGACTTGAGTAGCACTAATTTTTCCTTCACTATTTTCAATACTCAGAACTTTATGACCAGTAGATTCTATAGCCCCTGATTCATGCGTTGCGATGTGTCCGGTGTCTGCACTAATTATGCCTTGATGAGGTCGAAGAATAGAGCTAATAACTACTGTATTTGCTTGAGTACCGCCAACTAAGAAATGGACATCAATATTTGTGTTTTCACAAGCTAATTTGATTTTTTCTCTTGCACTATTTGAATAATCATCTAAACCATAGCCACAGGTTTGTTCAAAGTTTGTTTCAGCAATTCTTTTAATTATTTGAGGATGTGCTCCTTCAGTGTAATCACAATCAAAACGTATCATATATTTTTCCTACAACTTTCTGAAATATATTATAGTACAAAATAAAAAAAAGCTCAATTACGAGCTTTTTATCTGTTGTAGTATTCTACTACTAATAGTTCATTAAATTCTTGATTAAGTTCATTTCTTTCAGGTAAACGAACATATGTTCCTTTTTTAGCTTCTTTGTCAACTTTAACAAACGCAACAGTATTAATGTTTGCATCTAATGCATCAGCGATAGAAGCCATATTTAATGATTTTTCTTTAATACTAATTTCCATTCCTGGTTTAACTTGGAATGAAGGGATATTAACTTTTTTACCGTTTACAAGTACATGTCCATGATTTACTAATTGTCTAGAACCACGACGAGTTCTTGCGAATCCTAAACGATACACGATGTTATCTAAACGTGATTCTAAAAGGAATAATAGGTTATGACCTGTAACACCTTTCATTTTAGTAGCACGAGAGAATGTGTTAGCGAATTGACGTTCGTTAACTCCATACATGTGTCTAATTCTTTGTTTTTCGCGTAATTGTGTTCCGTAGTTGCTTAATTTGATGCGTTTTGTTGGTCCATGTTGACCAGGTGCGTAAGCACGGCGTTGTAGTTCTTCACCAGTTTCTAAAATTGAGAAACTAAGGCGACGAGATATCTTCCAAACCGGTCCAGTATTTCTTGCCATTTTGTCTTCCTCCTTGTGTTTTATTGACTAAAACAACAACAGGTACAAATCTTCGATACAAAGTGTTGATATTAATAATTTCGCTCACAAGCAGCAAGTTACTATTACTCAGATTAATCTGATATCAACGCTACCTATATCAACTTTGTAAGCTGCTTTATGTTTTGGCACTTAAATAGTTTATCAAACAACGCCATAGATGTCAAACTTTTGTTGTAATGTTTGAGATATATAGAACACAGCTTTTAATGTTATTTCGTCTTCGCTCACGTTATTCATCTATCACAACAATTGTTACTTTAACATTGTCTCCTATTTGTTTATTGAGTTTTACTCTTGTTTCTTTTAGAATACCAATGATATAACAAACTGTACCGTCTGAATTCGTAATCCCCATATTCACGATGCTGCCAGTATAAGGAAGTCCGTCAAAAGTGGCAACTACCTTCAACCTTCCTTTTCCAAATTCTTTTCTTATATCATATGGAAATCTGACATATGCACCACCATTAGAACCTTCTTCAATACTAGTATTAAACTCAATAAAATTGTTTTTTATTTTTGGTATCATTTTTTTATTCTCCTGTGTATTTGTTTTTGCCACTAGAATGATAAAACACTCGTTAAAATATGACTAACATATATAGTGTTAATTTTACGCTAATTATTTATTATATATAAGATAAGTGGCAACATTTTTTAAAAACATATGTAATTTTTCTCATAATTGATAGTTTCTAATAATTTCTTGTTTCGTCATTTTTCCTTTTTTTGAATATGCTTTGTAATAAAAAAGACATTAATTATTTTTCTTTTAATCTAATGTCTTTAATCACTTTTTATTTAATTTTCATATATTTAACTAGAGTAATTACTCAAATGCAATTTTAGACTTTATTTATCAAAAGTTCTAAAAATTACATTTTTTTTATAACAAGTGTCAATTTGGTTAATAAACACGAATCTTACTGAGGTTACGACATCTAAAACTGTAATGTTTAAT
>CAYJAJ010000020.1:0-12349 GCA_964368495.1 uncultured Holdemania sp.
TATATTCCGTATTCCAAGAAATATGTCAGGTATTACAAAAAGCTCTAGCTGTTTTGACTATTGGTATCAATTGTCATCTTTTAATATTCTTCCTATTCTTACTTTCATTAAATTAAAAGGTCGTTGTCATTATTGCAAAAAAGCTATTTCTATTCAATACCTTTTCGTTGAATTATTTTTTGCCTTATTCGCCTTATTTTTTTTTGATACTCAGCCTTTAACAATTCACTCTTTTTTGATTTGGCTAATTTTCAGTATCTTATTTACCATTGCAGTTATTGATTTTAACACAATGTTTATTTATAACAATTCTTTATATATTTTAATTTTTTTATCACTTATTGTTGCCTATTTAAATAAAACACCGCTATACGATATCTTATTAAATGCCGGTCTATTTAGTATTCCTCTTTATTTAATTAGTATAACTACGAATACTATCGGAAAAGGGGATGCCTATTTTATGTTTGCTGTAGGTCTATTATTAAATTTTAATCAGAACATTGTAGCTTTTTTTATCACATCGATTATTTCTGGAGTTTATGCTTCATTCATGCTTCTCCTAAATAAAAAAACAAGAAAAGACATCCTTCCATTTATCCCGTTCTTGTTTTTAGGTATACTTATTTCTTATTTTTTTTCTGATCCTTTAGTCCAATTTTACAACAGTTTATTTGTCGTTTTTGTATAATGATATCAATTCTGACATTGACCTTAGGGCAAGGCTATATTTTTTATTTTCTTTAAAATATGTACTTGTAACTTCAAATACTATTAGTTTAAGTATAAATGTTCCTTTATTCTGAACTATTCTATGACATTTTTTTGAGCACTCACGAACGGGTTTATAGTCCCCCTTAATCATGAGTTTGAGCAATTCCATTAACTGTGTATACAAGGTTCCACCTGATTCATAATTGGTCGTTTTACATGCTTTTATTATTTCTAGGCATTCCCCATATTTTTTCATTTGATTGTATTTATTATATAAATCAAATGCCGTTTTCAATGATTTTTCATAATTTCCTAATTTTATATTATATAAACAATAGTCTTTAAGAACAGGAATCATATAGTTTCCATATTCAAAGTACCCACATAAGCTAAAAGCTTCATCAAACATCATTTGCCCAGTGCTTTGTCTATTATTGCATGCACATAATACTGCAAGTGTACTATGACATCCTATGTTCCTTTGATGACAATAACTTTCTTTGAAGTAAATTCTTGCTTCATTTAAATCATTCTGGCATTCGAACTGCCTATTATCTTTTAAATACACGATTCCTCTGTTGTAATAAAGTAGCGATAAGATATGCGGATTTTGTGATAACTTTATGGCATTTGTATATAAAGTAATTGCAGTTTTGTATTCTTTTCGTGATATATGATACTCACACTTTAAAATACAATATAGTTGTTTAAACTCACAACTCAAGTAAGCTTCATATTGTCTTAAGCTTTCTATTAAAGTTTGACTTTTTTGATCGTTAATTAAAGACCTCACAATTACATGATATGGATACAACATTGTGTTTTTACTTCTTTTTTTAAAAATCTCGTTGATACGTTCGCTGTTTCTCATGTAGTAGTAATCGATAAAGCAACCATACAACACATCAAACTCATTTTTTAAATTATCAATCAATTCATAAACATTCATATCGAAATGCGAGAATAACTTATCTAATTTCTCTACCGGTAAATCTCTTTTATTATTTTCCCATTGACTAATATAACTTGATGCAATTCCAACATCTTTTGATAAAATATCAATTTTAATACCTTCTTTATTTCTTATATACGAAAAATATCGATTTAATATTACATCAGTATTAATTGAGTACATACATTTCACCCCTTTATCTACTTTAAATCTAATATTACTATTGGTTATTGTGTAGTTGTTGATTACAGTACTCTTGTATACATGTTGTTCTTCGTATTTACTATTGAAAGGTTTAAACAGAGTGTTTTAGTGCCTATGGGAAATTTATGTTTAATAAGCTGATTAGAATAACACTTATTCATGATTCATTTGCAACAGTTGATATAATTATTGATTCATTATTTTTGAATCCACATTTCTTTTAAACTAGAATAAATACATTGTCATTTTTTAAAATCTACGCTTCTTCATTTTTGTCAATGGTGTTAATCACTCTTCTATATGTCTATTTATATTATATCAACAATCGCTAGTTTATACCTTATTATTTGTTGTGCTAATTTTTATAGATTTTTAAAAAATAGATAGATTATTCAATAACAAATACGTTTTTTTCATGGTAATTGCTAAGTAAATTTTCTTATCATTTTTTAATTTATTGATTCATCTAATTCTTCTAGTTCTTTACAAAAGCAGCTGAAAAGGTGCTAAAATGCAATTGTATTAACAAAGTTCAAAAAAAAAATTTTTATCTAAATGTCATTTTTATTTATATTTTAGTTTTTATTTTTCAAAATATTCAACATCGGTATTGCAAGCTTTTAATTTCACAGTTATTACAGATGAATTTATTATACAAAATTTTCTCATTTTCGACATTTTAGGGTTTGTTCAAAATATCGTACAAATTTCACATAAAAAAAGCCTACGATTTCTCGTAAGCTTCAACTATCTACGCTTTTCCTACTGAACCAAATCCGCCCATCATTTCGATAACTTTTTTAGTAATTGCATCAGCCCCTGGTTTAAGTAATTTACGAGGATCATACCCTTTTCCTTCTAAATCTTTACCAGCTAGAATATATTCACGTGTTGCTGCAGCAAACACTAGTTGTAATTCAGTATTAACATTGATTTTTGATACACCCATTGAAATAGCTTTTTCAATTTGGTCTTGTGGTATTCCTGAACCCCCATGTAATACTAGTGGAGTTGTAGCAGTAATTGCATCAATTTTTGACAATACATCAAAGTTTAATCCCGTCCAATTTGATGGATATTTTCCATGAATATTTCCAATTCCTGCTGCTAAGAAATCGACACCTAAATCAGCGATAATTTTACATTCATTTGGATCTGCAAATTCACCAACACCAACAATTCCATCTTCTTCTCCGCCGATCGAACCAACTTCACATTCAACTGAAATTCCTTTGGAATGAGCTAATTCGATAATCTCTTTTGATTTTGCCAAGTTTTCTTCAAAGTCATAATGAGACCCATCAAACATAACTGAAGTGAAACCAGCTTCGATTGCTTCTTTTGCACCTTCATATGAACCATGATCTAAGTGAACTGCAACTGGAACAGTAATTTTCATTTTATCATGAACTTCTTTAACCATTGCTACAACCGTTTTGAAGCCACTCATATATTTTGCTGCACCTTCTGAGACACCTAACATAACTGGTGATTTAGCTTCTTCTGCTGCCGCTAAAATTGATTTGATCCATTCCAAGTTATTAATGTTAAATGCACCTACTGCGTAATGTCCTTCATGAGCCTTTTTCATCATTTCTGTTGCGGATACTAATGCCATTTTAATTTTCCTCCTAAATTATATACTACTCTATTTTAATCTATTTTATACAAAATTAAAACTGTTCTTCTTTAGTTTTTTTGATTTTGTTAAAAAATAAACAAATGATGTTGTTTTTTTCTACATATAATGATAAAATTTTCTCATAAATACATGGAGGATATATCTAATGAAAAAATTATTAGCACTTTTATTAGCAGCTACGTTATTAACTGGATGTGGTAGCACAGGTTCAGACGACACTGTAAAACTTACAGGAACTAGTGATGGGCATAACGGTCCATTGACTGTTGAAGTTGAAATGCAAGGAGATACAATTACTGCAGTGACTGTGACTGACCATATTGAAACTGTAGGAATAGCAGATCCTGCATTGACAAATGTGCCAGAAGCTATTGTTGCAGCAAATTCTACTGATGTTGATGTTGTTGTAGGAGCTACTATAACATCTGCTGCTATTGTTACTGCTGTCGATAACGCAATCGCAAGTAAATAACTCTAATTAAGCCTTCGGGCTTTTTTTATTGCAATTTAAAACCACACCATTTATAAATTGGTGTGGTTTTAAATTAATTAACTATTTTTTATGATACAGTTTTTTAGTTTGGTATGTTGGCTCACTTGTTAAATTCATTTTCAATTTTTTAAATGTTTTTACATCCACTTCAGATAACAAAACAGTAGAGTGAACTTCTGCTCCCTTTAATCTGTCTAACTGACGTACTGCTAAATGAGCAATTTTATTACCAGTTGCCGCTATGGATAAAGCAATTAAAACTTCATCAGTATGTAAACGAGGATTCGAATTTCCTAAATATTTGGTTTTTAGTTTTTGAATTGGCTCAATTACGTCTGGTGAAATCAATAAAATAGAATCATCTGTTTCTGCTAAATATTTTAATGAATTTAATAATGCAGCAGAACTTGCACCCATTAAACTACTCGTTTTACCTGTAACAATTGTTCCATCATTTAGTTCTATAGCTACTGCTGGTTGACCAGTTAGTGTTGCCTTATCCAAGGCTGCTTTAACACATTTTCGATCTTCTATACTAATATCAGCAGTGTTCATTAACAATTCAATTTTTGTGACAGTCTCTTCTGTTCCTAAATCTTTACGCAAATTACATTTAGCAGCATAATATCTTCTAAGTATTTCTTGATTACTTGCCATGCATGCTGCTTGATCATCAATAATGCATGTTCCTGCCATATTTACTCCCATATCCGTTGGCGATTTATATGGCGATTCTCCTGCTATTTTTTCAAACAAAGTATTTAATACTGGAAATACTTCAACATCTCTATTGTAGTTCACTACTGTTTCGTTATATGCCTCTAAATGAAAAGGATCAATCATGTTTATGTCATTTAGATCGGCAGTTGCTGCTTCATAAGCTAAATTGACTGGATGCTTTAATGGCAAATTCCAAATTGGGAATGTTTCAAATTTGGCATATCCAGATTTTAAACCTTTTTTATGGTCATGATATAATTGAGATAAACATGTTGCCATTTTTCCACTTCCTGGTCCAGGAGCAGTTATAACAACTAATTCTCTTGTAGTTTCAATGTATTCATTTCTTCCAAATCCTTCTTCAGATAAGATATACGGAATATTACTTGGATATCCTTGAATCGGGAAATGAAGTACCACATTAATTCCTAACGAAGTTAATTTATTTCTAAAGGTGTCTGCTGCAAATTGATTTGCATAATGAGTCATTACGACACTTCCTACATAAAGTCCGATGCTTCTAAATGCATCAATTAGTCGCAAAACATCCAAATCATACGTTATTCCTAAATCACTACGAATTTTATTTTTTTCAATATCATTTGCACTAATTACGATGACTATTTCGACACGTTCCTTAATTTCAAGCAACATTTTTACTTTTGTATCAGGCTCAAAACCTGGCAAAACACGAGCTGCGTGATTATCATCGAATAACTTGCCACCAAATTCTAAATATAACTTATTATCAAACATTCCAATTCTTTGTCTAATTTTTTCTGATTGACTTTTTACATACATCTCACAATCAAACGCTTTTTTATCCATAATAAACACCTTCTCCCTTTATTTAATAAAATTAATAGTGAATACTCTATTCACTATTAATCTATATTTCTTTTTGCTTCTTTTATTTTTTTGTTGACTTCATTTTTTATTATAGTACTCGATGCCCCAAATGAAATTGCATACCCAGAGCGAACTTCCATTACCTTGGTTCCCCCAATACGATGAAATTGTTCAAAATTTATTATTGAAATATCATTCACTTGCACCATAACTCTAAATACTGATGAATTGATGCGCTTTATATTATCTAAACCGCCAACTGCTAATATAAATCCATTAATTACTTTTTTAGTCAGAACTGTGTTAAACAAATTTAATGCTAAAAATTGATAATACATTCTTACTGCAAGGAAATATACAACAAACATAACTACACCAACAACTACTATAAAGCTGATTGTTGAGTATGCATTAACATCACCACTATATACCAGCAAATCGAAAATATTTCCTGGCATAGCCGATGTTGGGTTTCCTGTATATCCAAACCCAAAATAAATGTTCATAGCCTGACATATTGCAAAAAGTGCGCCACTAGCAACAATGTGGAACACAAACAACATTGGTGCCATAATTAACAAGAAAATTTCTAACGGTAAAATTGTTCCACCTAACAGCGATAAAAGAATACTGATAATTAAAAATACACGGAAACGTTTTCTCTCTAATTTATCCGAAAATAATGAATATATCGCAATTAACATTCCTGGTATAGCAAATAAATTCAATATATAATATGGCGTTATAAACCGTCCATAGCCAATCGGAAATACACCTTGAGATGATTGTTCCATCCATATTGTAACGTCTCCAGTATAACCAACCCCTGAAATATCAATCCATGAACCGCCCATTTCACCAAACCAAAAGGCATTTCTTATGATACTACCAAGATTCAAAGTTGATAAGAAACGATCAAGAATCCCATAAATAAATAGATGAACAGGATTATTTATATCACTAGCGATTAATGTAAATACTTCATTTAATAATTGCATTATTAATGGCCATAAATATGAAAATAACAATCCAAGAAATGATGCTCCAACAATCATCAAGATGACTGCATAATTATTTTTATCAATGAAACCTAAAAATCCATATTTGCTTTTGCTGCGTGATTTTTTATAGACAACTCTTGCAAGCATACCTATCAATAATGCTCCAATTAGCCCCGTATGAATCGGAATCTGTGTTCCACCATTAATCCCTGGAATCTGAGATGTATTAAGTGCTAAACCAAATGATGAATAATAAAATATCGAACTAAATTCTGATGCAGCAAAATACATAGTTGTTATCAAGAAAACAATATATCCTAAAATACCAATTTCACTTTGTATTCCATCTGAACTCTTTTTAGATAGCATTTTAATTAAAACAAAGAATGGGAAATTAATAATTAAAAAATTTCCTATAGTTCGTAAATAATAAGCTATTTGCAGTATCCATTCACTTTCAATTTGAACATAAGCTAAAAAATTTGAATTTAAAATTAAAGAACCACAGCTATATAAAATTAACGCAATAAACAACAATTTCAAAGGAAATTGAAATATATTTAAAAGTGCATGCCATTTTCTCATATAAATACCTCTTTTAACCTCTATTAATAATACCACAAACACATCATGAATAAAATAACTTTATCTTTGATAATTAAATAAAAGTATACCTAAACTTAGATATACTTAGTAGCTTCTATACATTAAATCTGAAATGCAATACATCCCCATCTTTTACTAAATATTCCTTACCCTCAAGACGAAGCTTACCATTTTCTTTTAATGCTAATTCACTTTTATAAACCATCAAATCATCATAACTATACGTTTCAGCTCGAATGAAACCTTTCTGAAAGTCTGTATGAATAATTCCTGCACATTCAGGAGCAGTCATACCCTCTTTAAAGGTCCATGCACGAACTTCTTGTTTTCCAGCAGTAAAGTATGTTTTAAGCCCAAGAATTGAATATGCAGTCTTAATTACGCTATCAAGTCCACTTTCTTGTATACCTAAATCCTGCAAAAACATCTCTTTTTCTTCTTTTTCTAAAGACGATAATTCTTCTTCAATACTGGCACAAATAGCAATTACATGGTTATTTTCAGTTTGTGCAAATGCTTTTACGTGATTATAATGCTTATTTTCTTCCGGATGGGCAATTTCTTCCTCTGACATATTCGCAACATAAATCATTGGTTTACTTGTCAGTAGTTGATAATGTCGTGCAACTAAATCCTCTTCTTTATTTAATTCTACGCTTCTTGCCATCTTTCCTTCAATTAAACAATCTTTAAGTTTTTTAAGCACATTGTACTCCATAAGTGCATCTTTATCTTTTTGTTGCGCTTTACGCTCCACCTTACTGATTCTATTTTCTACACTTTGCAAATCAGCCATTACTAATTCTAAATTAATAATTTCTATATCTCTTTTAGGATCGACATTTCCTTCAACATGAGTGATGTCATCATTATCAAAACATCTTACCACATGGCATATCGCATCCACTTGACGAATGTGGGATAAAAATTGATTCCCTAACCCTTCACCTTTGCTTGCCCCTTTTACGAGTCCTGCAATGTCTGTAAATTCAAAAGTTGTATATATTGTTTTCTTTGGTTCAATTAATTCACAAATGTTATTAATTCTCTCATCAGGAACTTCCACAATTCCTACATTAGGATTAATTGTCGCAAATGGATAATTTGCAGCCTCTACCTGACTTTGTGTTATTGCGTTAAAAAGGGTTGATTTACCTACATTAGGTAGCCCTACTATTCCAGCTGTTAATGGCATTATACTTCATCCTCTCAATTCTTTATATAGTTTACCTGTTTTCATTGCTTTAGACAAGCTAAAAATGAATGACTATTTACTGCTATATAGTCTTTTAATGTTATTCAGATTTAAGTTCAGCAATGATATCTCTAAGTTCTGCAGCTCTTTCAAAATCAAGAACTTTTGCAGCATTTTTCATTTCTTTTTCTAAATTAAGAAGTAATTGATCTTTATCTTTTCGATTTCCTTTAGTTTTCTTTTTAATATAATTCGCAGCCATTTCTTGTGTTTCTTTTCCTGCAATTGCATCGCGAATTTCTTTTTTAATTGTAGTAGGTGTGATGTTGTTAGCAAGATTATATTCTTCTTGAATTTTTCTACGTCGATTTGTTTCATCAATTGCTTTTTGCATTGATCCAGTCATGTTGTCCGCATACATAATAACTCGACCTTCACTGTTTCTTGCAGCTCGCCCAATCGTTTGAATTAAAGAGCGCTCAGAGCGTAAAAACCCTTCTTTATCAGCGTCAAGAATTGCAATTAATGCTACTTCTGGAATATCTAGTCCTTCTCGAAGTAAGTTGATTCCAATCAGAACATCCACTTTACCTTTTCTTAAGTCTCGTATTATTTCGATTCTTTGTAATGTTTTTGTTTCATGATGCAAGTATTCAACATTTAATTCCATCTTCTTTAGATAGTCCGTCAATTCTTCTGCCATCTTTACCGTCAAAGTTGTAATCAAAACACGCTCATTTTTTTGTATTGAATTGCATATTTCATCATACAAATCATCAATTTGACCTTTTGAAGGACGAATTTCAATTTTTGGATCAAGCAAACCTGTAGGTCGGATGATTTGTTCTACAACTTCATGGTTAGTTAATTCAAGTTCATACTCCCCAGGTGTAGCAGATACATAAATCGCCTGATTTACTATCGACTCAAACTCTTCGAATTTCATAGGTCGATTATTAAGGGCACTTGGAAGTCTAAATCCATAGTCAACCAAAACCTGCTTTCGTGCTCTATCACCATTATACATACCTCGAACTTGCGGTAATGAAACATGACTTTCATCCACTACAAGTAAAAAATCATCAGGAAAGTAATCGAAAAGATTAAATGGTCTTTTTTCAGGTGATCTACCATCGATATGCATTGAGTAATTTTCAATACCAGGGCACATACCAAACTCGCGTAATGCTTCTAAATCATAACGACATCGCTGTTCAAGCCGCTGTTTTTCTAAATGTTTTTCTTCTTTTTCGAATATTTTTAGTCGCTCTTCTAATTCATTTTCAATGTTGATGCATGCTTTTCTCATTTTATCCATTGGTCTTGCATAACCACTTGCTGGAAATATATTATAAAGCGTATACGAGTTCAGAATTTTTCCAGTTAATAATTCAACTTCACTTATTCTTTCAATTTCATCATCAAACATTTCAATTCTAAGCCCATATTCATCAGTATGCCCAAAGCATATCTCAATTACATCACCACGAACTCTAAAGCTTCCACGTTCTTTGTCTACATCATTTCTTTTATATTGCCTCGCAATAAATTTGTGCAATAACTCATTTCTTTCTGTTTTTTCACCTACACGAATTGTAAAAAACATACCACGATACTGTTCAGGATCACTTGCACCATAAATACATGCGACAGAAGCAACGATAATAGTATCTCTTCTTTCAAGTGCAGAATTAACTGCTGCCATTCTAAGCATATCCAGTTCATCATTGGTCGTTGCATTTTTTTCAATGTATGTATCTGTTTTAGGCATATATGCTTCGGGTTGATAATAATCAAAGTTTGAGACGAAATACTCAACTCGATTATTGGGGAACAGTTCTTTAAACTCGCCATATAACTGTCCAGCAAGAGTTTTATTATGCACAAAAACAAGCGTTGGCTTATTTACTTGTGCAATCACATTTCCAATTGTAAATGTCTTTCCAGTTCCTGTTGCACCAAGTAAAACTTGGGCCTTTTTATTTCCCTTAATTCCTTCAACTAGCTGCCTTATTGCTTCAGGTTGATCTCCTTTCGGAGTATATTCTGAAACAAGTTCAAATTTAATGTCACTCATTGATTACCTCAATCGCCTTTTGAAGTTGGCTATCGTATGATTTATCCATTGACCATACTTTAGTTACCTCTGCAGTTAATGCCGAAAGTGTTTCATTATCAATTACTCCAACTGCTTCAATATTCAATTCTTTTTGAAATAATACTAATTCATCATAAGTTGATTGGTCGAAATACCCATCCAAACGTTTTACATCGTAACCTAGAAAATCCAATGAATTTTGAACAACTTCCACATATGAGCTAACACTATCTATTTCAAGCACTTCATCTTCGATTTTATCATATCCCATATAAAGTACATCATGTAAGAAAACCTCTACATCTGGAGTAATTCCCGTTTCATCCACCCACACACCTGAAGGGGATAACCATTTCGATGTTGTATATTTAAGTGCTGAACCATCTACAAAAGAATGAGTTACTTGAACAGTCCCTTTACCAAAAGTAGTTGTTCCAACGATTGTAACATCGTCTCTTTCCTCTTTTAATGCTAAAGTTAATACTTCAGAAGCACTTGCAGTTGCCTCATTGACTAAAATAACAATTTCCTCAATATTCTCAAACATTCCACTTTTTGTTTTCGTAAATTCTATAGCACCATTTGAGTAGACTTGTTGCATAGCTACAGTATCTTCAGGTAGAAATAGGCTCGCAATATCCACTAATGCTGCCAAATATCCACCACCATCGTCTCTTACATCAATAATTAATTTTTTCATACCTTGTTCAGTCATCAATTGTAAATATTCTTCAGCTTCATTTCCAGTTGATGATCCAAATTGATAAATTTGAAGGTATCCAATATCATCTTGAAGCATTTCTCCATAAGCCGTATTATTCACTGGTGCTCTTGTAATATCTATTGTAATGATTTCATTATTGCGAAGAAAGCCCATTTGTACGACAGTTCCTTCTAATCCTTTTACTTTAGACGCAATTTCATCAGATTCCATTCCTTCTACTAATTCACCATCGACACTATAGATTCTATCTCCTGGTAGAACTCCTGCTTTTTGTGCAGGTGAGTTTTGAAATACACGTGTAATTACATTTAAACCATCTGTTGCATTATACTGTACACCAATCCCTACAAACCCCATATCAATTCCTGTTGTAAAATCTTCAACATCTTGTCTTGACATGTATGTCGTATGTGGGTCAATCTCGTTGTTTGCCATTCCATATAATGCTTGATCCATCAGTTGTTCTTCACCATTTTCTAATTCATCTTTAAAAAACCACTGACTACTCATAATTCCTTGAATTGTGTCAAATTTACTTGTCTCAATGGAATTATTTCCATTTACAATTGTTGTGTTCTCTGAAAAATCATTACCAACTAAAAAACCAAAAGTAAACACACATAAAGAAAGTGTCACAATCAATAATCGTGTGCGTTTTTTTCTTCTTTTTTCTATTACTTCATCTGGCCATAAGTGCTTTTCAAGTTGGATTTGAACTTTTTTTTCTTCATTCATATTTCAATCTCCTTAAATAATTTAGAAATGATTATGTTTAATTAACATATCGGTATTATACCATTATTTTAAATTTTAATGTAAAAAAAAGCTATAGTTTCCTATAGCTTAATATCCTAATGCATCTTCTGGTCGCATACGACATGGAGCACCAGAGTTTGAACAAAGTCTATTTAATGCCGATGTACCCCATCCACAGCCAAATGATAAGTCTCCATCCCAATCATTAATAAAATCATTAATAGAGTCATTACCTAATTTGTATACTTCAATATGTAAGTGGCTTCCACTGGAATTTCCTGAACTTCCCATAGCTCCAATTTTATCACCAGCACTAACAATCGTTGAATTGGAAATCGGCGTTCCTTCTTGAAGATGTAAATACTTAATTGCATAAAGTGTTCCATCAACACGTG
>CAYJAJ010000020.1:12449-28244 GCA_964368495.1 uncultured Holdemania sp.
ACTTCTTGTTTTCTAAATTCTTCTTGAATGATTTCTGCTTCTAGTTTTTTCGCAGCAACTTCTTTTTGTTTCTTTTCAACTTCATCACGCTTGACCTCAATCTCAGCTTTATCAGCTTCAAGTTGAATTTTATCTTCATTCAACGATTCAATAAGTTCCAATAACTGATCATGTACATAATCATCATAATCCATTAAGTCATTTAAACCGTTCATACGACGAATGAAATCCGTAAAGCTATCAGCCCCCATTAAAAAATCCAGTTGTTGATTGAGCCTCATTGTGCCTTGAGAACTGACCATTCTATCTTGAACTTTTTTTGTTAATTCTTCTTTTTCTTTTTCTTTTTCTTCAATTTCAATTTCTTTTGTTGCTATTTTATCTTCTAAATCATCAATTTGTATATTAAGTTCTTCTATTTCTTGATTTAAACTATTGATCTCATTTTCTAAACTAGTGATTAATTTTGCTTGATTTTCAATATCTTGTGCAATTTCTTCACGCTTTGCTTCTACTTCTTCTAATTCTTCTCTTAATTCTTCGCTTTCATCACTCATCCACTGTGCATATCCAGTGCATACTGTTTTTTCATCATCACTCAAATCATCCTTAGAACATAATTCGTTATAATAATCTTCATTACCTTCATAATCCTCTTCCGCAAGTGTTACTGAAAGAGAGCCAAAAACAAATAATGAGCACGTTAATAAAGAGAGTAATATTTTTTTTAATATCATCATCGTTTCCACCTTAAATAACGAGTCACAGAAAAGAAGCTACCAATTAGCCCTACAATGATTCCTGTGCCTACAAGCAATCCTGCTAAATATAATACAAAGGGCATCGGTTGAATCATCACAAATAAATTACTCAACCAAACTCCACCAAGAATGTCATATAAATAAATATATCCAACAGTACCAAACAAAATCGGTATGATTGAACCTATAATTCCTATAATTATCCCTTCAATCATAAATGGCATCCGTATGTATCCATTTGTCGCACCTACATTACGCATAATACTTATTTCAGTACTTCTTGCATAAATAGTAAGCTTGATCGTATTTGAAATCAAAGATATTGCCAACAGTCCAAGTGCAAGCACCAAGATTGCCCCTGCTGTTCTCAATGAAGTTAAAGCACTAATTAAGGTTATTGTACTTTCTCCTCCATAATTGACTTCATCAATTCCTTCAATTTCTAAAACTGCATCAGAAACTGATTGCACATATTCTCCACTTATTAAATCGATGTAATACATATGATGAAATGGGTTGTCCTCTACATAAGGCTCAAATATCGCCTTTGATGCTTCATCATCTGAATTCAATTCGATATAAAACTCCAATTCTTGTTCTTTCGTAAAGAATGTTGTATTCGCAACTCCCTCAATAGACATTAGTTCAGTATTAATCTTATCTAATTGTTCCTGCGATTCATAATCAAAATTAATCTTAACTGATATTTGTACTGTTTCTTCAATCGTTCTCGTAATCGAATCTAAACTAAATGAGAAAATTGCGAAAACGCAAATAATAGTTAACGTTATCATCACTGCTGAAGCGCTAGAAATTGCCATCGCACTATGTCTAGCAACTCCATAAAAACCTTCTTTAAAATACCTGCCTATTCTTCTAACGATGCGCATAATATCCTCCTTCCATCATATCAGTTATGATATGTCCAGAGTCTAAAGTAATTGTACGTTTACGATAGTGATTAACAATTCGGTTATCATGTGTAACCATTAATATTGTTGTGTCTTTTTCTTTGTTGATCTTTTCTAGCAAATTCATAATTTCATCACTCATTACAGGGTCTAAATTCCCTGTAGGTTCATCCGCAATTAAAAATTTAGGATTGTTGACAATAGCTCTAGCAATAGCTACTCGCTGTTGTTCTCCACCTGATAATTGTTTCGGAAATGAATTTCCTTTATCATCTAAACCAACCATATTCATCGCTTCACGTACACGTTTTCTAATTTCTTTTGGTTCAACATCAATTACTTCAAGAGCAAATGCTATATTTTCAAATACTGTTTTACTTTCTAAAAGACGAAAATCTTGAAAAACAACTCCAATATTTCTACGATAAATCGGAACTCTTGAATGTTTCAATTTTCCTACATTAATACCAAGTACATCAACAACTCCTTTAGTAGGAATCTCTTCACCTGACAACAATTTAATAATTGTTGATTTCCCAGACCCTGTCGGTCCGACAACATAGACGAATTCTCCTTGTCTTATAAACAAGTTAATATCATGTAATACACTATTTCCATTTTTGTAGGTTTTACATACATTTTTTAGTTCTAACATAATTTCAACTCCATCCTTACGAATTATAACATAGATATTTTTTCCAATTGCTTGTAAAACTTGGAATATTTACAATTTACCATTTATTGGTTAAGTTATCTATTTATCATTTAAAATAATTACTATTATTATTAAAACATTCCTACATAAAAAAAACAAGTTAAAGCTAAATCAAAAAAACATACTTCATATACTGAAGTATGTTTGATATTTAAACTCGAAATTCTAACTTAAATCCCTCTCCATGAACATCTTGTACTTCACTTGTTATCATAAACGCTTTAGAATCAATTGAGTTTACGATTTCTATTAAACGAGGATACTGTTTTTTATCAATGATAACTAAAACAATCATTTTGCTTTCTAAAGTATACCCTCCTTGAGCAGATATTAATGTTGTTCCACGGTCTAATTCTTTATTTAGTCGCTCATTTAATATTTCCCAATGCTCAGAGATTATTTGGATTGATTTAGCATTTGACCCTCCAAATGTTAGTGTCTTGTCAATGATCCATGATGTTGCTACTACCGATATCATCCCTATCAACACTGCTTCCAACCCATAAGATAAAATTCCTAATAACACAGTAGCACCATCTACTATTAAGACAAATTTGCTTGTATCATCTCCAGTAAGCTTATGCAATATTAATGGTGGGATATCCATCCCTCCAGTACTTGATCCGACTTTTAAAACTAGCCCTATTCCAAATCCTGCAATTATTCCTCCATAAAGTGAAGCAACCGCTGCAGTAAGTCCGACTATCTCAAAATCAAGATTCTCTAAGAAAACGATAAACATTGGATAAGTTACAGATGAGATTACTGTATTTATCGCAAATGACTTTCCTAAGAAAATAAAACCAATGATAAACATTCCGTACACTAGACAATTGATTGTTACCATTCTTGGAATATTAAATATCGGCTCTAGTGCGATTGCAATTCCTGCGACACCTCCAGATAAAATGTTATATGGAAGAATCAGGTAAGTCACTGCAACAGCTAAAATAAAAGTCCCTACAATTGTAATCAAACTATTTTTAAGCAATTTCATATCATTTTCCCCGTTCACTTTTCTCCATTATTATCATAGTATAAGTTTCAACTTTTTTATAGTCATTTAGTATAACTTTGAGTTAATTTCAACATTTTTAATCTCTTTAGTCTCTTATTTATTAAAAAAGTGTCAGCATAATGCCTAACACTTTATTTTTGATTTAATATGCTTCTTCAATAATTTCTTCTGATTCTTCGATTTCATCCGCATCATCATCTTCAATTACAATTGCATCTAACTCAATTTTAACATCTTCATATTTATAGCGTTGTCTTAAATTCCACGTGTTATCAGATAAAGATACAAAACGTTTATCCAACATCAATTCTGAATAAAATTTCGCAATTTTATTCTCAGCTTGTGAAGGTGTAAAACCTAAAGTTTGACTCACTTCACTCCATAATTTTGTAAATGAAACTTCCTTTTTCTTTTTGCCTAATAATTCAAAGGCAACATCTGTCATCGATTTAGCCATTTAACTCCACTCCTTACATCGCTTCTGGGGCACTCACACCGATCAAACTCAAAGCATTTTTCATTGTGATTTTTGTTGCACTTACAAGTGCTAGTCGTTGCATTGAAAGCTCTTGGTTCTCAGTATCAATCACTTTACACTCCGCATAGAAACTATGGAAGTATTGTGCTAAAGTACGAATATAATTGCACATTTTATGTGGTTGTCTACTGCTTGCTGCCTCACTCACTACACCCGCAAATTCATTAATATGTTTACATAAATCTATTTCTTTTGAATTTGTAAGTAGATTTGTGCTAGTTCCAATTTCCATTGCACCAGCCTGTTTTAATATTGAGCACATACGCGCATGTGCATATTGTGCATAATATACTGGGTTATCATTGCTTTGTTTCTTTGCCATATCTATATCGAAATCCATTTGTGTATCTGCAGCTCTTGATGCAAAGAAATAACGAACGGCATCTACTCCAGCTTCATCAATTAAATCTCTTAGTGCAACAGCTTTACCAGATCGTTTAGACAATTTAAATTCTTCACCATCTTTAATCATCCTAGCCATCTGAATAATATCAACACTTAATTTATCACTAGGATATCCTAGGGTTTGTATTGCTGCTTTTAAACGTGTGATGTATCCATGATGGTCTGCACCAAAGAAATCCACTAAATAATCAAAACCACGATCTATTTTATTCAAATGATTTGCGATATCTGGAGTCAAATAAGTATAGCTGCCATCACTTTTGACTAAAACACGATCTTTATCATCATTGAACTTGGTTGTATTTAACCAAACTGCACCATCTTTTTCATATGTCATATTTAAATCTTTGAGTGTACTTAGCGATTTCTCAACTAAACCACGCTCATAAATACTTAGTTCACTTGTCCATACATCGAATTCAACATTGAATAGTTTTAAATCATTACTTAATTTTTCCAATTCTTTTTCTTTACCATAACTTTTAAAGAATTCTAAACTTTCTGTTTTATCTATATGCAAATATTTGTCTTCATATTCATCTTTTATTTTTTTTGCAATATCAATAATATCTTGTCCATAATAACCATCCTCAGGCATTTCAAATTCTTTTTCAAACAATTCAAAATAACGAGCTTGAATTGATTTTCCTAAGTTGTTGATTTGATTTCCAGCGTCATTTACATAATACTCACGACACACTTCATATCCGGCAAATTTTAATAAGCGTGTTACCGAATCACCAATCGCTGCACCACGTGCATGACCCGGATGCAAATCACCTGTTGGATTAGCTGAAACATACTCTACATTGTATTTTATTCCTTGACCACTGTTACTGCTACCATAAAATTCATTTTGTTCTAATACTTTTAAAATCACATCGGTAATGCTTGTTGATTCCATTATAAAATTGATAAATCCTGGCCCTGCAATTTCACATTTAGAAATATTTGAGGCAACCAACTCTGCATTATCAATAATCCCTTGCGCAACTTCTCTTGGATTTTTTTTCAACTGTTTTGTTAAGCGCATTGCGACATTCGTTGAATAATCTCCATGCGATTTTTCTTTTGGAATTTCGATCGTAATGCTTTCAAGATCGATTTCTACTTCAAAAGCATTCATCACAGCATTTTTAATCATTGTTTTTAGTTTAATTTCTATTTGATTCATGCCACACTCTCCTTAATTATCCATCTTACATTAATTTTATTTATTAATTGTTTATTTTGATACAATGCATACTGTATTGCAACAACATTTTTCACTACACTTATATAATCCGTTTTTACATCAAAGATAAAATCTCCATTAGTTGTTACAATCTCTGCTTTTGTCTGCTCATTAACCATGCAATTGATCATCGATTTCATTTCTGAAATTCTAGTGATTTTACACATGCTATTAGTATAGTCTACAGTCACTTTAATATTATCACTTTCAATATACTCAAATTTATTTTCACTTAGTATTTTTCCGTATAAGTTTTCTTTTTCATCCCTACTATTTTCCATTAAATCGGTATATGTCACATCGATAAGAATATTTTTTTCAGCCATTGTATTTTATCCTTTTCTTCATTAGATTATAGACAAATCACGTTTAATGTCAATAGCGAGTTTAAACTTTCAAAAATAGCTCACACTATTGATGAGGTGAATGCAATGAAAAAACGACTTAAAATTTTCAGTTTTTTACTTTTATTTTCCATTTGTTTATGTGGGTGTTTCTTACTTTACTTATCAATATTACCAGCTCCAGTTCTAATAAAAAATTCCACAATTCGCCTATATGATGATGAAATGAGTGTATTTTATAATGCAAACAATCAAGATAATATACAATGGGTAGATTATGAAGATTTGCCTCAATTTTATGTTGATGCACTAATTTCTACTGAAGATAGAAATTTCTACGATCATTTTGGCTTCGATGTATTAAGATTAATAAAAGCAGCCTATGAAAACATTAAAGCAAATGACATTGTTCAAGGTGGATCTACCATAACTCAACAGGTTGCAAAAAACCTTTATTTGACACAGGAACAAACTTTATCACGAAAAATCCAAGAGTTGGTGTATGCAATTAGACTTGAAATGAATTATACAAAAGAAGAAATTCTAGAAGCCTATATTAATACAGTCTATTTTGGTCACGGTATTACTGGAGTCAATACTGCTGCAAATTTTTTCTTTGACAAAGACATAAGTGAATGCAGTGATGCCCAAGTTTCAATTTTAGCAGGCATACCAAATGGTCCAAGTTATTATAGCCCATTTAATAGCATAGAAAATTCAAAACAACGACAAGAAGTGATTCTAAATATGATGGTCGATAACAATAAATTATCGCCGAGTGAAGCGGCTGATATCTTTGATGATGACATCTATCTAGCAGATTATCAAAAACAAGTAGATAAAAATATCTACGGCTACTACAAAGATGCTGTATTTGTAGAATGCGTCGAACTTGGATTTTGTACTGATGAGCAGATGTCAAACGGATTGGATATTTATACATATTATGATCCTGTATATCAAGATACACTACAAAACACAATTAATGATTTTATGAATGAATCTTCACAAGAAGTTGCAATGATTCTTCTTGAACCATTTACTTTTGAAGTTTCAGCAATCTCTGGCGGAACTAATTATACAACAACTCAATACAATCGTGCTCTGTACTCCAAAAGACAAGTGGGTTCAACTATAAAACCATTGCTTTATTACATCGCACTTAATCAAGGAATGTCCCCTGACACCTTATTTTTAAGTAGCGAAACCAATTTCCAACTGACACAAACCGTTTCATATACCCCTCAAAATTATCGCGAACTTTATACCAACGAAGAAATATCAATGATTCATGCAATTTCTACTTCTGATAATATTTATGCTGTAAAAACACATCTTTTTTTAGGTATGAATATGCTTTATGATGCCTTATTATCCTTTGGAATTGAACAAAGTGAACCCATGGCATCAATGGCCCTTGGTGCTACAGATTTTCCACTGATTGATCTTGCAAAGATATACAATACATTTGCTTCGGAAGGATTGGTCGAAGAACCTTCATTTATTAAAAGCATTAAAGATTCACAAGGTAACATTATTTATTCACGCACATTACAGCCTAAACAACTACTAGATAGAGATGATACTTTAGTTCTCACTTCATTACTAAGAGCCCCATTTGATATCAAAAACACCCATGTATCTGGCCCTTCTTTATTAGGGTATGAACCCTATACAACAGTAAGCGCTAAATCCGGTTCGAGTGATTGGGATAGCTTG
This sequence comes from uncultured Holdemania sp., assembly GCA_964368495.1. GTDB lineage: Bacteria > Bacillota_I > Bacilli_A > Erysipelotrichales > Erysipelotrichaceae > CALVGQ01. The sequence goes on from CAYJAJ010000020.1 coordinate 20,095, forward strand.
ATTGTTGGATACAATCCCTTGATGACATTAGTGGTTTGGACTGGATATGATGAAAACCAAGTAATTGAAGATACTGAAGAAAGACGATTATCCAGATACATGTTTCAAGATGTGTTCAACGAAATTTTCCCAAAAGATAGCCTTGGTCCATGGTACGAACCCAGTGATAATTTAGAAGTAAGATTAGTTGATCCTGTTACTGGAGAAGCAAATCCCTATGGCTCTAAATATTGGTTCAAAAAAGAAGAGTAGCTATCAAACGCTCATAAATGTACAGTATATTTATGAGCATTTTTTATTTAATTTGTAAAGTTAGTACCCATCATTTCCTATATAATAGTATAATATGTTGTAGAGGTGACTTATGAAAAAAGTAATGTTTATATGCCATGGAAATATTTGTCGCAGCACAATGGCAGAAATGATGTTCAAACACATGGTAAAAGATTCAAAAGAAGAATGGATAATTGATTCATCAGGAACAAGCACAGAAGAGATTGGAAATGACATTCACCCAAAGACTAAACAGATTTTAACACAATATGGCATTCCCTTTACAAAAAGAAGAGCAAAACAAATTACTAAAGAGGAGTTTGATAGCTTTGATTATTTAATTTGTATGGACAGAAAAAATATGCATAATTGTATTTCTATGTTTAATGATAGCCCAAAAATAAAACGTATACTTGATTATTGCTCATTAAATAGAGATGTAAAAGATCCATGGTATACAGATAACTATCAAGAAACTTACGATGATTTAATTCTTGGGTTAGAAGCATTTTTAATAAAGGAGGATAATAGGTAATGAAAATTGGAGTAATAGGATTCGGTAATATGGCACAAGCCATTGTTTACGGTTTAATACAATATGCAAATGTTGAAGGAAGCTCAGTTTATGCTAGCGCTAAAAATCAAAATAAATTAATTGAAAATACAAAAGATTATCAGATTATTGCTTGCAGTAACGAGAGAGTGTGTAGTGAAGCAGACTTCATAATCTTAGCTGTAAAACCTTATATGGTCGAATCAGTTATCACACCACTTAAAGACCACCTTAAAAATAAAGTAGTTATATCAGTTATAGCTGGCTATTCATTTGATAAGTGGAAAGAAATTTTAGATTCATCTACTCAAATATTATCTACTATACCAAATACACCGATTCGTGTTGCAAAAGGTATCTTCATAGTCGAAGATAATCACAATTTTTCTGATGAAAATCTTAATTTATTTGAACAATTATTTAGCACAATCTCCACAATTGAATATGTCCCTACTTCCTTACTGTCTATTGTTGGTTCTGTGTGTGGATGTGGACCCGCATTTGTGGATATGTTTATCGAAGGTTTATCCGATGCAGCTGTGTTACACGGAATACCTCGTGCACAAAGCTATCGCTTAATTTCCAAGATGATTGAAGGTAGTGCTCTTCTACAAAATGAAAGTAATCTTCACCCTGGTGTGCTTAAAGATCAAGTTTGTTCACCAAATGGCACAACAATTATAGGAGTTTCCACATTAGAAAAAAATGGGTTTCGATATGCTTTAGTTGATGCGATTAATCAAATTCAAAAGAAAAAGTCAAATTAATGACTTTTTTTAATAATTCCCCATCGCTATCATCGCTTCAACTACTTTTTTCATTCCTGCAATGTTTGCAGCTGATACGTAATTTTTATTATCTAAATTATATTCCTTCATAACATCTACACATTGCTTATGAATTTCCTTCATTATGTTTTGAAGCCTTTCATCAACTTCTTCAAACGTCCAAGACATTCTCAAACTGTTTTGAGTCATTTCAAGTGCACTTGTTGCCACACCTCCTGCATTAGCTGCTTTTGCAGGCGCAAATAAAATCCCCTTATTTTTATAAACTTCAATCGCTTTATTATCACTAGGCATATTTGCACCTTCACCCACTAATAAACAACCGTTAGCGATAATTCTTTTTGCTCTAGACTCATTAATTTCATTTTGTGTGCCACAAGGAAGAACTACATCACACTTGATGTCAGCATCATAAATTGATCCAGTAAAATATTCACCTCGGCCTGCAAGTTTTGGATAATCACTTAATGGACCTCTCATGTCCTCTTTGATTTTTTTCACAATATCAAGATTCATGTTTTCATCAATAATATATCCTTTTGAATCACTCATCGCAATCACTTGATAACCATGTTCAAGTGCTTTTTCTGCTGCATAAATCGCAACATTTCCACTTCCTGATATAATAGTTTTTAAACCTTGGCATGAAATTTGATGTTGACTAACAACTTCATTCACAAAATAAATTAATCCATATCCTGTTGCTTCTTTTCTAGCTAAACTTCCGCCATATCCTACACCTTTTCCTGTGAGTACTCCGCGTTCACTGATTCCTCTTATACGACGATAGTGCCCATATAAATATCCTATTTCTCTTGCACCTACACCCATATCTCCTGCAGGGACATCCACATCTGCACCTATGTGTCGATACAATTCCGTCATAAAACTTTGGCAAAAATTCAATATTTCTTGATTCGATTTTCCCTTTGGATCAAAGTCACTTCCACCTTTTGCACCACCGATTGGTAATGTAGTTAAGGCATTTTTAAATATTTGTTCAAATGCCAAAAATTTCATTACACCCAAGTTTACACTTGGGTGAAAACGAAGCCCTCCTTTATACGGACCAAGCACATTGTTAAACTGAACACGATACCCTCTATTAACATGAACAATTCCATGGTCATCCGTCCAAGGAACTTTGAATTGAATAATTCTTTCTGGTTCAACCAAACGCTCTAAAACAGCCATTTTTTCATATTCAGGATGGGAATTAATATAGCCTTCCACTGAATATAAAACTTCCTCAACAGCCTGAATAAACTCTGGCATTGCTGAATCCTTTGTTTTTAAATCTTCTATTACTTTTTCAATATAACTCATAATAATCTCCTCCTAGTATTTAATTTTCACTTAATTTTAGAATATTATCACCCTTCTATACATACAATATATAAAGGTGATACTCATGACAAATTATAAAGCTTTACTTCCATTTTTAATTACATCCTTACTATTTCTAATTTTTGATAGCTCTCGAAATAACATTCAGTTTTCTACTCTAATATTATTAATAATTTTTATTAATTTAATCTTCTTTATTATGATTACTTCCAACTTAAAGTAATTCTTTTGGATAATATAATCTCAAATCATTAATCGATTCACCTTGTATCAAAGAGCGAACTATCACTGATACCTCAGATAATTCTTTTATTTCATCTAAAGGTGTTAAGACATTAATTATAGATTTAGATTTTCCTTTGTATGGTAAATAAGGTGTTTGCTTAGCTTCGTCATTCAATAAGTAATACTCTGGACAATACCCGGCTTTTAATAAGCTCTCTTTATAAAATTCCATTTGCGAATCAGATATCAATTCTTCAAAAGTAAACAAACCTCGGTTTGCTAAACGGCTTGATAAGTCACAGAGTATTTTATCACCACATTTTTGATATTGAGCAATACCATATTCAAATGCAGATTCATCCATGTGATGAAATTGTTCTATACTAATCTTGCTATAATCGACAATAAATTTAAAAGGCTCAAATAAGTCTATAATCGTTTTATCAGTTTTTGCCAAATCATAAAGTCTTTTAAAGAAAGCTTTTAATAATAATTCATAACTTCTTGCCGTTGGATGATAATAAACTTGTAGATACATGTGATACCTAGCCATAATATAATCTTCTACGCTGTGCATACCACTTTGCTTTACAACAAGTTTATTATCTTTTATACGTATTGTTCGTAATATACGTTGTATATCGAATTCCCCGTATTTTGTACCTGTAAAATAAGCATCTCTCAATAAATAATCCATTCTATCCGCATCTAATTGTCCACTAATCAGTGATGAAAGAATTGTATTTTCGTGGGTACCATCAATAACACTTGCAACCATGTGACTTAAATTAGGAAGTGTGTTTTCAAGCACTTGGTGAATTTGTGAGTTTTCATTTAGTATTCTTACAGTCATTTCTTCGTGACTAAAAGAAGAAATCAATTCAAAAGAGTGGGAATATGGTCCATGTCCTATATCATGTAGTAAACCTGCCAACATAACAACAACTTTATCTAACTCATTGATTTGAGATGAAATCGAGTCATTTTCTTCCACCATTTTTCTTACTATTTCGTATGTCCCTAACGAATGAGAAAAACGACTATGCTCTGCTGTATGGTAAACTTGATAAGCCCCGCCAAGTTGTCTTATTCTTCGTAGTCTTTGAAATTCTTTGGAATTTAAACAATCCCAAATTACTTGCAGTTTTATGTGCACATAACCATGTATTGGATCACGCAATACTTTTATTTCATCGCATCTTTTAAACATTGCTTCACCTCCTTTTTCATTAACTAATGTTGTACAGTTTTTTAAATTTTTCAGTTAAATAGTCTACATAATAATTTGGATTGAATTTCTCACCAGTAACTCTTTCTAATAATTCATCGGATGTATATGTTTTCCCGTATTGATAAATATTCTCTTTTAAATAATCATTTATTTTCTTAAAATTTTCTTCTTGTATGTCCTTTTCAATCCCTTTTTCTTTTAATGCATGATAAATTTGTGCAGCAATCGCGCTTCCTAAAGAATAACCCGGGAAATATCCTATTAAACCAGAACCCCAGTGCATATCTTGAAGCACACCCTCTGCATCACTTGTCACATCAAGGCCTAAAAATTCTTTTGTTTTTGCATTCCACATACTTGGTAAGTCTGATATAGCAATGTCGTTGTTAATCATCTCTTTCTCTATTTCATATCGTAACATGATATGAAGTGAATAAGTTAATTCATCCGCCATAATTCTAATGAGACCTGGTTCCACTTTATTAATGGATCTTAAAAAGTCATTTAACTCTATGTCTTTGAATTGTATAGCAAAAGCTTTTTGAAGATTCTTGTATTCATTTTCCCAGAAAATAGGATTACGTCCTATCATATTTTCATAAAAACGTGACTGCCCTTCATGCATTGGCGTTGATGCCCCTTGCCCAATTGGCGTATGACTAATCTCTTCACTTATTCCCATTTCATATAATGCATGACCTGTTTCATGCATTCCAGAAAAAACAGCATGAAGATTATCCTCATGAAACTTATTTGTGAATCGTACATCATGACAGTTAAAATGAGTTGTGAATGGATGTTCGCTTTCAAATACATCCCCTGATTCAAAATCAAAATTCAAGCGGCCAATTAGATTACGTACATATTCTTTTTGTGTTTCAATATCATAGTTACCGATTAATACATCTTTAATTTTTTCTTTAGTTGATATTTCCTTTATAAGCGGAACAATTTTTTTCTTTAATAACCCAAAAAAATCATCTAAATTCTCTACATTGAACCCTGGCAAATAATCATTTATTAGGACATCGTAAAGTGTTTGTCCCTTTTTTTGTTTTAATTTTGCAATTTCTTTTATATTAGAAATCACATCTTCTAAGTAAGGAGCAAAGGAAGCAAAATCATTCTTATGTTTAAATCCTGGCCATACAGTAGATGCACGGTTTGTTGCTTTTGCATATTTTAGAGCGATTTCAGTTGGAACATTTTTACTTTCATCAATCAATCTCTTCCATTCCTCGGCAATTTTTCTTTCCACCATTGTGCATGAAGAGTCATCACAACAACTCTTTAGTACGTCATACAACTCTGTGCTTTGATTTAATTCTAATAACTCTTTTTTTAAATAACTCATCGTCTTCACTGTATCAGGCCTTGCTTTTTTTATACCCACTGTGTTTTTATCAAATGATAAAAGTCCCATCGCATGTGTTAGTGCATATTTTTTTTCTAAAAACGGCTTCAATTCTTGAAACGACATAAGATTTCCTCCAAATTTTTTTCAATATAATTTAGTATATCACATTTATAACCATCATTATAAAATATCAAACATTCTACTTTTTATGCCTACCCTACTTTACTGATTTACAGATGTAAATTTACCTTCTTCAACAAGAATATCCAAAACATTTCTGGCATATCATTTCAATATAATTGATGCATTTTTGCTTCATTTAATTATCTAATTATGGTATACTACAACAATATTTGAAATGGAGATAGACATGAAAATTAAAACTTATGATTCACATAAATCATCAATCAGTTCTTTAAATGCTAATATAGTTGCTGCCGGTTCACTTCTATTTATCGAAGCAACTCTTTACCTTATCCCAATTATTCCACTACAACCCCTAGTTCTTTCATTATGCGTCTTCTTTTTTGAAAAAAGAAGTGACTTAGTTCGTTTTACAATAACTCAATACTTTTTAATTTATTTAATCCAATATCTCTTTATAGGTGTTGATATTATTTTGTTTGCTCTGCCTTTCAGCCAATTGCTTATAGGTCTTTGGATTATTGTAATACAAGTTGTATCAATCGCTATGTTAGCCTTTACTTGCTTTATTGCAGTTAATGCATATTTATACAAAGCATTCTATGTTCCAGGTATTGGTGTGTTTGCAGAACTAATAATAAACAAAAGAAAAGGTGTTAGTTAATAACACCTTTTCTTTTAAATCTTTTTTTTAAGTCATCGTTATTTAAACATTGAATTATGATGACTTTTCATTTGTTTTCAACGTCTTGTTAAGTGCATTAACAATAAAAGGAATTAATGCAATTTGTATAATTATTCCCGGAAGTGCTGTTACAAATGCTCCTGCAATCCAAACTTCTAATGAATACGTTCCAACTTGGAAAATCAAACTGTTCATTAACCCATAAACAATTCTGCCTAGTAGCATAGCTACAACAAGCGCCGCCAACACATTTACCTTTGAATTTTTCGTGTGAACTACTTTTATCATTAATCCTGCTATTAAACCATAAGCCGCCAACTCTGCCATCATACTCGGCAAAATGAAAACTGGTGGCATTCCTGTAAGCAAGTGAGAAAGTAGTGTAGTTAAAACCCCACTAATTCCGCCATAGATCGGGCCACATGTAAGCCCGCAAATTAATACCGTAAAATGCAATGGAAGAAATATGCTTCCTGCATTGGGAATACTATGCAATGTCATCGGTAATACGATTCCCAGTGAAATACACAATCCTGTTATTATCATTTTTTTTGTGTTACTCATATAAATCCTCCCCTATAATTTATACCTTATAAAAAACCAAGGAATTTCCTTGGTCTAATAATCTACTTTTTGTAAGTCATTGTATGAAATCTCTGTTGGTGTTTCACGCCCAAATAAAATACAGAGTACATTAGCAATTTGATTATCATCATCCATACTTTCAACTTTTCCTTCAAGATTACTAAATGGTCCTGATAATATTTTAACTGTGTCACCAATTGTAAAATCAACAACAATTTTCTTATCCGACATACCCATTCTACGTAAAATTGAATCAATTTCCTCAGGAGAAACGGCAAATGGTTTCGCACCACCACCAGATGATCCAATAAATCCAGTTACTCCTGGAGTATTACGCACAACATACCATGCTTCATCAGTCATATTCATTTCTACAAACAAATATCCCGGAAACAAATTTTTACTTTTTTTAATTTCTTTTCCATTTTTATATTCTATTTCTACTTCTTCAGCAACTAAAATGCGAAATAGCGAATCAGAAATTCCCATTGATTCAACACGACGTTCCAAATTTTCCTTAACGCTGTTTTCACGTCCTGCATATGTATTAACTACATACCACAGTTTTTCTACTTCTTGCATGTTTTACGCTCCTATTCCAATCATTCTTAAAAAGAATGAAATTAAAAATTCACTAAACACAAAGAAAACACCAAAGAAAACACATATTCCAATTACCTCAATTGATGTGCTTGTCATATCTTTTGTCTTCGGCCAACGAATACGATTAATTTCTTTTTTTATACCACTTAAACTAAACCATTTCATAGTATGATCCTCCTATTTTGTTTCTTTATGAACTGTATGTTCTTGACATTTCTTACAGAATTTCTTTAATTCTAAACGCTCTGTATGCGTTTTTTTGTTACGATGAGTTGTATAATTTCTTGATAGACACACAGTGCAGGTCAATATTACTTTATCATTATTTGCCATTATAAAAAAACCTCCTCTGTGATTGC
>CAYJAJ010000021.1:0-26501 GCA_964368495.1 uncultured Holdemania sp.
GTAGCATCCCTCCCCATACAGCATCGAACGTATCTTGCCTTAGAAGCACACCAGCTGAACCGAGCGATGAAACAGATGAAATGTACATATCCTATCCAGGCGATTTTGATATAAATTCAATGTATGATCTTTTTAAAAATACAACGATATACGATACAACTGGTAACCCTGTAAACTACACTTTCCCTAGTGCTATAACTGAAATCGCACACGGTGCATTTAAGAATTGGACATCGTTAACAAGTGTGGTTATCCCTAGCTCTGTTGAAGTGATAGGTAGCAATGCGTTTAGTGAAAGTTCAGTAACAAGCGTTGATTTAAGTCAAGCGACAAATCTAACAGATATAAATACCGGTACCTTTCAAGGTTGTACTAGTCTTCAGTCGATAGATCTTAGCAACACAAAGATTACAACATTGTATGGTCAGAACTTTGATGGTTGTACTACTTTAAGCTCTGTTAAACTGCCAAACACCATTACCACGATTGGCAATATGGCTTTTAAGGATACATCCAACTTATTGCGACTGTCGATACCTTTAAATGTTAGTGCTATGGATGCGAATGCTTTTGAAGATTCTTTACTTGCACCCAAAACCAAGATGCTTACATTTACCGGTGATTTTAATAGCAGTTTCAATGATATGGCAACAGACGGCGATACGTATGTTAAACTGTTGTACCCTGCTGGAAACCGAACTTGGGAAAACGACATTTTGGTTAAAGGCCTTGTTGCAAATGGCAAGGCAGCGTCGTATATTGTTGCCACATCCAAACCGCAAGATCCACCTATCAAAGTTATCTACTCGGCAGAAAGAACAAGCACTGCAAATGGGGTTTATACTTTTAGTTCAAGCGGATCTTATGATGCTCTTGCAGACATTTGGATAAATGGCAGTACTATAGCGCCTTCAAATTATACGACTGAGTTAAAAGCAGATGGAGGTGTGTCGATAACCTTTAGCGATTCTTACGCAAGAACGCTGACTGCAAGTGAAGAGTATCAGTTGCATTTTGTTTTTTACGATGGATATGGCATAGTAAACTTCACTAAAGATGAAGTTGTTGTTACGGTTTATACACAGGCAAGTTCAAGCGTATCAGTTGATACTTTTGAGCCTACTTCAGAAGAAACCGAAGAACCGTCGCTAAGAAATACATCACAGACAGGAGCACCCACATCAAGCTCCGAGTCAATCGATACTGTGCAAGAGCAAGGTGAACCGCAATTAGTCAATTCAATTATAATATTAATTGCTGTTTTAGCAATTATGTGTATTGGTGGCGGTGTGCTTATGTTTGTTATGGCACAAAAAAACAAATAATAGTTTCGTGTTTACTTTTTCTTAATTGCAGGTGTTCTAAATAGTGAAACCTTCTTAAAAGTAGAAAAACCCGCTTAAATAGCGGTTTTTTTATTTTATGTTACCAAATAAAGTTAAAAAAGATGTTTTTTGGTCCATCTTTAATTTGTTTGTTTAATTGTTTTATTTGGGTATCTATTTTGTGAAGCACAGACAAATAGCACAGGCGCAAGTGCTACTGCAACATTCATGGTAATATCACCCCAGCAATAGCGCCACTTTCAGGTGTATACAAAAGACAATATCGAAAGTCGAATATTACATTGCGCTAGTTAATAAGTAGTTTAAATAAAGAAAATAGATTCAATAAGATAAATAGCTGTATTTAACAGGAAATATTTAGAAATTTTATTGACTGATTCGACAATTTTCGATAAAATCGTACATATAAGATATCTGCTTATGAAGCAAACTCACAGAATTATTTTTTAACTTAATAATTTACAATAAAGAATACGGTCTATTAAGGGGTATTAAGCTTATGAAAAAGTTTTTTAGTATCATAATTGCAATTTGCATTACAACTGCCTTTTTCCCAATTTTTAAAGTATTTGCTACAGATTCCAGCAATTTTTTAAATGAAGAAGCCGATAACACAGATATATCAACTTTTGATATTAGTGAACCTATACGAGTTGGGTATTACTCTACTTTTAATGATATGATTGTTGATATTGAAAGCTTAAACAACAAGGGTTACGGCTATGAAGTATTTCAAAAAATCTCTGAACGTAGCGGTTTGGAATTTGAATTTGTGCCTGTTGTCGATAGCATGATTGAAGCTGTGCAAAGTGGATATGTTGACGTGGGTGGATTTAATACTCGAAGTGAAGAAAGAATGGAGCAAGTTCTTTATTCACAAATGCCCTATAGCAAAACATATATTGCGCTTATGTCAGAGGATATGAGTCTTACATACGGAGATACTAATGCAATAAACAATAAAGCTGTAGCTGTTTATGATGAAAACATCGGTGTAGAAAACCTTGATATTTTTTGTGAAGAGAATAATATTTCTGTTGAATACATCTATGGAGAAACTGAAACGTACATGAAGCAAGAGGCTGACTTGTACATTACATACTCTGAAGATCCAACCTCACACGACTTAAATAACATCTTGAATCTTGGTGTTTATAATTTATATTTAATTTCAAGTTTACAAAATACTGATCTAATGAACGTTATTGATGATTATTATTTGGAAGTTATCCATACTGAAGGTAATTTTTTTATGGAGCTTGAGGAAAAATATCTTTCGGAAAATATAGAGGTGGCCCACCGTGGTCTTTCAAAAAATGAGCTAGAAGTTTTAAGACAAAGACCACTTGAGGTCGGATATGTAACAGGATTTTCTCCTATCTCTTATACTAATGAACAAGGCGAACCTGATGGTGCCATGGTAGACATATTAAATGGATTCGCTGAACGCTATAATTTTGAAGTGAATTACCATCCATACAGTCTTGAAGAGGAACAAGAAGCCCATGAAAATTTCGATATATTGTTAACCTTATATGGAGATGGAGCCCATGACCTAGAATACTATATTCCATCAGAGACTTTTCATGAAATTCCAATGTATTCAATAATAAATAACAACCGCTTAGACACCACATCACTTCAAGAAATAATAAATTATTCTCCTAAAATCGGTTCACTTCCGTACCAGACTATAGATTTTGATGCTTTTCTTGCAGTTAATTCTAAAGTTGAATTTGTTTTCTACAGCAACTGGCATAATTTACTTGATGATTTAGCTGCAGGTAACCTGGACATGATTTTTTGCACCCAAAGTGCAGTTACTTATACTGAGATATATTTCAATAATGTGGATACTACTACAATTCCCACAGATACCGTTGCCCCAATGCAGTTTTTTATAAATAAAGATATTGCTGAGGAATATATTCCAATATTTAACGTAATGACTGATCGTGTTTCAAAACGAGACTACAATGCAATAATTGAAACTAATTCCAACGAAGCTTTACCTACGGTAGAAACCAGTTTTTTAGAATTTGTACGTGAAAATTGGTATTATTTTGCAATTAGCTTCTTTGTTATTGCCACAGGGTTTATAGCCTTGCACTATAAAGGTCAGATTGAAAAAAAAGAAGCATTACTCGTTTCATTAAACACTGATCAAATGACTGGTCTACTGACAATAAATAAGTTCAGAATGACTGCAGAAGAAATCATTAAAAAGGCAAATCCAGGTGAATACGAATTAATAACATTTGATATTGATATGTTTAAGACAATTAATACTCATTTTAGCACTGAAAAAGGTACTAGTGTAATAAAATCAATAGCAAATGCACTAAAGAATGCTTTTAAGAATACTGATGCAATACTTTGTAGAAGAACATCTGATCAATTTTTGATATTTCGACGCGTAGACGAAGGTGGGCCAATACGTCAGATATACAACATCGATATTTTGCAAGCGATAGAGGACAGTTTAAATAAGAGATACAAAGTATCCCTTTCATTTGGAAATGTCATTGTCGATGACGTTAAGGAAAAAATAACGGCACTTATAGGACAAGCTGACAACGCAAGATTAGAAGGAAAGTCTAAACACAAAACAACATTCATAACTTTTGATGACAAAATGCGTAAGCAGTACGAGAATAAAATCAATATCACTTTCAGGATGGAACAAGCGCTTAAAGATCGAGAGTTTACCGTTGAATACCAGCCGAAAATAGATTTCAGCACTTTAAAACTCGGTGGTGCTGAAGCACTTGTACGATGGCAACCAAAACTTGGTGCAAAAATATATCCTGATGAATTTATACCTGTCTTTGAAGAAAATGGTTTCATCTCATTTTTGGATATGTTTGTACTTGAAGAAGTTTGTAAATTCATTAAAACAAACTGCAACAAAATGAATATTCCGCGTATTTCAGTAAATCTATCAGCACATACAGTTCTTTCTGACAACATTGTAAGTCGAATATCAGAAGTTTTATCACTTTATAATATAAATCCTAAAATGATAGAACTCGAACTGACTGAGAGTGCTGTAGAGGCAAATACTAGTAATTTTCTTTCAACAGTTGAAAGATTTAAAAAACTTGGCTTAGCAATTTCAATTGATGACTTTGGTGCTGGTGTTTCTTCACTTAATAGATTATCTGCAGTTGAAGCTGATATACTTAAGCTTGATAAGGCGTTTTTCGACCTTAAAGAACAAGGTGGTAATAGCACAATTGTCGTTACAGATGTTATAGGAATGGCAAAACATTTAGATATGCAAGTTGTTGCTGAGGGTGTTGAAACTGCATCACAAGCACTATGGCTTCAAAGTATAGGATGCGATTATGCACAAGGCTATTATTTTGCAAAACCTATGAGTCTAGAGAAGTTCAAAGCTTTAGTTAAAGAAGATAAGCAATTTAATATTCAATCTATGTAGTTGATATTTGATTAAACACACAAGAAAGCGGACATTCCGCTTTTTTTATATCAAAACTTCAAGCAACAACAAGAAAACATTTTATTTTAATATTCTATTGACAAATATTAATAATACGTTAAACTAGTTAGTGATAAGTAGTTAGTTAAATATACTTAGTTTAATGTAATTATCATATGGAGAAGAAAATGAACGGAAAATTTACAAAAGCACTTAATAAAATTACACATGATACTGCCTTATATGAACTGAAACGTCTTTACTGCCATGATAAGAAAAGTAATCTCTCTTATCATGACACCCTATATCTTAACATCATTGAATCACATCCTAAAAAGTATACTTCTTCACAGATTGCTGATTTATTAAAAATTACTCGCCCATCTGTGACTGAAAAAATTAATCAGCTATGTAAAAAAGGGTATATTTTAAGAACACAAAGCGAAACTGATAAAAGAGTATTTTATTTATCGGTAAACCCAGATGGTCCAAAAGACTATGAGTTAGCTGCCAATTATGAATACGAAATAGAACGAAGAGTTTTTGAAAAGTTTGGAGAAGAAAACACCAATACTTTTTGTGAAATGATTGAATTCTTATCAGAATTGATGCTTGAGGATATAAGCGTGGTAGCAGAAGATGAATAGTCCATTAGCAAAAAACTTTAACATGAAGGACTTATTAAAGTACACGTTGCCAAGCATGTTTATGATGATATTTATGTCAACTTATTCAATAATCGATGGTGTTTTTGTCTCATCCTTTGTTGGAGAAAGTGCTTTAGCTGCAGTTAACTTAGTTATGCCCCTTCTTGGTATTGTATTGGCAGTTGGACTTATGTTTTCAACAGGTGGTAATGCTGTAATCGCTAAATTATTAGGCCAAGGAAAACAAAAAGAAGCACAGGAATTTTTAACTGTTATTTATATCATCGGTGCTGTACTAGGTTTATTACTTACTACGTTTGTGTACATATTTCCTGATGAACTTCTTCATCTATTAAATGTGAGTGATAATTTATACTATCTTGCAAAAGATTATATGCTCAGCTTAGCAGGTTTTTTAACTCCAGTTTTCTTTATGGTTTTTATTCAATCCTTTATGGTAACTGCAGGACACCCAATGTTTGGTCTACTCTTAAGTCTTGCAGGTGGTGTCACTAATATTGTTCTTGATTATATATTTATATCACCAAACCTATTGAATATGGGGATTGTTGGTGCAGGACTTGCGACTGGTATAGGAAATGCAATTCCTGGGGTTATTGGATTCTTTTATTTTATATTTAATAGAAAATGTGTTCTTCGTTTTGTTAAGCCAAAACTTAAAATAACAACTCTTTTCGAAAGCATGTTTAACGGATCGTCTGAACTTGTAGGCTCACTCGCTACATCAATTACAACGTTGATGTTTAATTTTATCTTAATGAATCTTGTAGGTGATGCAGGTGTTGCGGCAATTAGTGTCATTCTCTATATACAAATGTTTCAGAATGCTATTTATACTGGTTATACATTAGGTGTTTCACCGATCATTGCTTTTAAATATGGCGAACAAAATTATAATGGTTTACATACAGTTGTTAAACATAGTTTTAAGGTGATTTTTATCGCTTCTATCTTTGTAATTGCTTTAACACTTATGTTTAGTCATGAAGCTGTTGGCATCTTTATTTCAAGAGATAGTGCAACATTTGAAATGGCTAAAAATGGACTTTTGTTGTTTCTACCAGCCTACTTGTTTATGGGGTTTAACATTTTCTTTTCCGCAATGTTTACATCATTATCCAATGGTAAGGTATCAGCTACTATTTCCGTTTTAAGAAGTTTAGTATTTATTGTATTAGCGCTTCTTATACTGCCTCAGATATTTAATCTTAACGGAGTTTGGCTGGCTGTTCCTGTTGCAGAATTTTTAGCGATTCTAGTATCATTTTATTACTATAAAAAGAATAAGTCTCACTATCACTATTAAATGAAGGAGTCCAATACATGAACTTAACAGAAAAAAATCTTTCAAGAAAACTTTCTAACTACAAAGATATTTGCCATTTTATGAAAAGGGTCTTCCCTAAAGAAGAATTAATTCCAATGTGGATTATACAGCTTATAACATTAAAAAAGGGTTATGACTTTAAAGTATATTATGACAGTGATTTGTTTGTCGGAATTATATTTACGATTGAATCCGATGAAACGATATTTGTATTTTATATCGCAGTTAATGACCAAATTCATTCAAAAGGATATGGATCAAAATTATTACAAGTATTATTTAATCAATACCCTAATAAGCCTATAACGTTGTTTATTGAAACAATGGATGACAAAAATGTTAGTAATTATGAACAGCGTGTGCGAAGACTTGCCTTTTATGAGCGCAATGGGTTTACACACACAGGAATAAAAGCAGGTTATAAAACCCCATTCGTAGATATTTTATCAACTAATAAAAATTATAATTTAAACGACGCAAAAAAACTTATGAAGTCTATTCCAATGAAAGTATTTTGTGATAGTCAAAATAAAGGATAACGTATTTATATGAAAGAATTAACTATAAAAATCATTCCCAGAAAAAACTGGGATACAATTAAAGAATTATCAGTTCATAATAAGCAGAGTCATTTTATAGAAACTTCAGTAGAATGCCTTAATGACGCAAAAAATGATGCCTACAACATGAAGTGGAATTTCTATGGAATTTATGTCGCTAATACTCTAATAGGATTTGCTATGCATGGTAAAACCAGACTTTTATTTTCTACACAAGTATGGCTTGATCGATTTATGATTGATAAAAATTATCAAGGTAAAGGATATGGAAAGAAATCTATGGAGTTAATCCTTGAAAAAATGTATGACGAATATCAATGCAAAAAAATATACTTATCTGTTCATGAAAGTAATTTTCTTGCTATTCAACTATATAAGAAATTAGGGTTTAAGAATACAATTTTTAAAGACCAAAAAAGTGAACGAATCATGATACGAACTAAGTAAGTAATTATCTCAAGTTTATCAATTTCGTAATGGATTTGTCTATTATATAATATTTATAAAAATTCAGTTATTTTTTATATGATAATAAAAATCAGTGTAAGAGTATTCTATATCTTGCCAGAAACTATGCTGGGTTAATTTATGAAAATTGAAGAGTAATCGCAAAGTTATGTGATAAGAATCATAAACCAGCTGCATTGACTTTTTCGTCAATTTTCGATATAATTAGCTTAAATAATTATGATTTTCAGCAAGCGAGCAAACTCATAAGTTTGCTCATTTTTAAAAGAAAGATATGCTTGCTAGTATCTTCGTATTTTCAAACTTCTCATTCTTAGGGTGGAATCATTTATTTAAATGGTTATTTTCAAAAGTACAGCCATAATTAATTCATTAGAATTAAATTATTATACATTTGATTTATAAATATAAATTTGTTTGGAGGTATACATATGTTTTCCAAAAAACTCGGAACTATAAATATTGTTTCTGTAGTCGTTTTCTTATCAATTGTATTTATAGGATTGATAACAAACTGGGCTAAATCTAACATGAATGACGCTGTTATATCTGCAACGCTTAGTGAGATGAATCAAATCGGAGTGCAAAGTGAACTTATGCTTGAGGGAATTTTAGAAGATCACGAGAATGATTTGACACTTCTTGCTGAATACGTTGCAAAGAACAGTGTTCCCTTTGATGAGATTGCCTTATTTCTTAACGGACAGTCACAATCAGAGGATTTTGATACACTGTATTATATTGACCTTGAAGGCAATGGATATACTTTGGATGGCGATTATCATGACTTTTCCGAAAGCAAGGCTTACAATCATGCTTTGAACAATGAATTTATTGTGACCGAACCTCATCTATCATTAGATAAAGATGACATGGTACTTGACCTTGCTGTTCCTATAATTCAAGAAGGTAATATTGTTGCTGTTTTGTATAGCGAAGTGTTTATGAATGACTTTTTGAAATCAGTAGAATTAAGCACAGGTGGTACTGGAGATGTTTTTATTGTAAACCACGAAATGAACCTTGTGTTTTCCACAAGCGAAAATCACGTAGGCACTTCCTTTATTCCGGATGGTGATGTCTTGGAAATGGGAAAGAAAAATGTATCAAATGCACAGGCTGAAATCATTTCAGGAACAAATGGAGGATTTTACTACGATTATTATGGCATTCCTAAAGTAATTGTGTATTTCCCTATTCAAAATACTGAGTGGGCACTAGCAATGAATGTTGAAGTTGATGGAATCAACGCCATGCTTATCACAGCTTTGAATATATTTAAAACAGTAAGTAATATCGTTTATTGGACAGTAATCACTATGGTCATCTATATTACCATCTCCAATACACGTTCAAAAAAGAAATTGGTTAAAACTGCTTATTATGACACTTTAACTGAACTTCCAAATATGGCGAAACTAAATATTGATGTAGTAGAAGTGTTGGAAAAACAAAAAGATAAGCGCTATACTATCCTAGTATTTGATATCAATAACTTTAAGGCAATCAATGAAATGTTTGGTCGTGAAGTGGGCGACCGTTTGCTAAGAGGTTTTAAACCATTTTTCAAGAAAATTAATGATCCAAGTCTTATTGCTGCAAGAATCGGTGATGATAAATTCGCAATGTTTGCAAATGAAAAAACACTGAAAGACTTAAATCCTATATTTGAATCGGTGTCAGTCCATTTTGATGAGATTGTTCCAGAACTTGCAGACTATTCTGGAACGTACAAAATTGGTAGATATAACATTGATCAAGGTGAAACCAATTTCGAAGATATTATGACAAAAGTGAATCTTGCTCATCAACGGGCAAAAAACACCAAGGGTGAGATACTATGCGATTATAATGAAACTTTCAAGCAAAACCTTTTAACTGAAGCTGAAATCACGAACAAAATGAAATCTGCTCTTGATAACAAAGAGTTCAAAGTATACTTGCAACCTAAATTCAGCACAAATGACAACATTCTTGTTGGAGCTGAAGCACTTGCTCGTTGGATTGAATCAGATGGGAAAATGATATACTTAAATGACTTCATCCCTTTGTTTGAACGTAATGGCTTTATTGTTGAACTAGATAAATACATACTTGAAAATGTTTGTATAGCCATCAGAAAATGGATAGATGATGGACTTGGACAATTCACTGTTTCGGTAAACTGCTCAAGGCTAAATTTAGAGAATCCGTTTTTCGTAGAAGCTGTTGTTGCTATTGCAGATAAACACAATGTTCCACATGAATGTATTGAAATTGAACTTACAGAGTCAACTGCTATTTCAAATCCAAATTTGATCGAAGAACTTTTTTCAGACTTGCGAAAAAACGGGTTCAAGATTTCTATCGATGACTTCGGAGCTGGGTACTCCTCACTCGGTATGCTTAAAAATTTGCATATCGATACGCTTAAAATGGATAGAAGTTTTTTCATCGGCGGAAAAAATGCTCGTCGTGATGATATGTTGATTGATAGTATTGTAAAAATGTCCCACAACTTAGGGATGTATGTCGTTGCAGAAGGTATTGAAACAGAGGAACAAGTTGAGCTTTTAAGAAGTTTAAATTGCGATGCTATACAAGGTTATTTCTATGCAAAACCGATGCCTATCGATGAATTTGAGGAAAAATACAAATCTGAAATGTTGAAAAAAGCAATTTCAGATAATTATAACACAAAGATAATTCGCAGTATTAATGATGCTAAATTCGCAAACTCTCTTGTAACTTGTGGGATTTTGATCACCGATATTGATGAAAACTTCACGATACTAGAAGCAAATGACTATTACTTTAAAATGATTGGATACACAAGAGAAGAAGTTCGAGATATTTTTAGCAATAGTGCATTAAGCCATACAACACCTGAGAAAAGAGTTGAGTTCTTAAAGTATTTTAATGAATGCATTCAAGAAGACCTTTATCCGAATATCAAATTTACAAACAAATTTATAATTAAAAATGGTGAGGAACACACTTTTCAATTAAGTGGCAAAGTTGCTGATAATGAACATGGTCAAAAACGTCTTTATCTTGCAGTCACAGATATTACGACCACTGTTCTAATAGCCGATATCACAGATTGATATACCTATTCTTTGTGAGATAGAAACTAAATAAAAAAAACTGTAACAAATAAGATGATTCATTTATCCTATTTAGTTACAGTTTTTTATTTGACTAGTTGAATATTTTAAAGAACCTTAAACCACTCCTGTTTTAATAATTGATTGATTATATATAAAAAACACTATTTCTAGTGTCTTTAGGTTCTATATCATGTGAATGTTTCATCTTATTTTATTAAGCTTGTCCTCTTACCAGAATTTGCTTACTCTACTACGATATTATATCGCCCTTGTAAGTCCTCTGCAAGAAAACTAAGACTTCCCATTAGTCTTTTAGCTTCTTCTAATTCATTTAAATAATGACTTTCTTTATTGGTATCTTTATTCATCTTATATAAAAATAGATTTTCATAATACTGATTAACTGCAGCATACTCGACATAGGGTTCTTCCATTAACTTGTCTTGTGGAATATAGGAAATTTGTCTACTGAAATATTCGTAATCATTGTTTTCAATACTCCAGATTAACGTCTCTTCTCTTACTTCAAATGTGTAATTATTCGAATCAATCATATGCCATAAATTAATTAAGCATACAACAAATGATATCCCTAGTCCTACAATCACACTATTTATAATTTTTGATTTATTCATGCATCGTTAATCCTTTCTGTAATTCAAACCCTATTTCAATTTTAGATGCTTCCTTAAACGATTCTATAGTTTCTTCATTTAAATTTGCATAGGTCATTAATGCTCTTTTAAATTGTTCTTCCAATACAACAAGTGAATTTTTATGAATTCCTTCAAACATTTTTGGGTTATCATATTCATCCTGTTTTATAGTTCTATAAAACCACTCTACATCACTTGTTATGAACTCGATTTCATTGTTTTGATATTCTTCCTCATAATATGGAAATTCCACTAACGAATACAACACACGTTCAAAACAACCACTTGCTTGACTTACAACTTCATATTCTTCAAAAAAATCTACTCTACGTAATGAATTATTTTCATAGTATTTCCCTAATTGAATAAAGTTTTCATTTTCTTCAAATTCAATTAAATTTTCAAGATGCTCCTTTGAATTCATTTCAATTTGAACTTTATCAAGCCAATAAGAAATTTCATAAGAACTACTCATTAGAAAAACACACCCCATATTTAAAACGATTAATATGGAAATTAACATTACTCCTACTGTATTTTTTCTTGCATTATTCGTCTTATTATATATATCCTCTTTTACTTCCGTGAATTCTTCTTGGTATTCTTCCATATCTTCACGATACTGTTTAAAATGCACATTTTCTTTTCCACAGTATGCGCAATATTTATCTTCAATTTGAAGTGGATTTCCACAACTCTTACATCTTGCCATTGTATTACCTCATCTTGTTTTCTATAACTTCTTCTATGTATTCAAAATCAATCCTTTTGTTTTCATCCAGCGCATTTTCAAATACGTATGCAAGTTCATTATCATTTATTTCTAATTCAGCCTGTATGAAGTGTTGCATTTCAATATAATATTCATCTAATATTTCTTGTTGCTCTATACTGAAATCATCCTCAGTTGTATAAACTTTGTATTTTATAAGGCCATACAAAATATCCAAGTAAGCATACTCATCTAATTTTTCTCCTGTGTTTCTATAATCCAAATTTTCTTTATAAAAATAATAATGAGCATATAAGTCAATAAATTCATAATGCTGCCAATTAAATAGGGTAAATAAATTGCTATCATCGGAAAACAATTCTATCTCATATTCTACAATTGCATCATAATCTTTTTCCTCATACCATTGATCAAGTGTAGGAAAAACATTTTGTTGCCATAACAACTGCTCTTTTGGATCTACAGATTCATAAGAATCATGACCTACTAGAATACTAGAAGCTACATAAAACGCTGCCAGCACAACAACAATGGTCATTATTATTTTAAATATATTTTTAATTGATCTTTTCCCTTGTTGTTTTAATTCGTTATTAAACTCCTGTTTTGGTAAATTTTCTAAATCTTGTAAATCATCTTTTATATCATCTAATTTATTAATGTAATTAGCGTAGGCTCCTTCATAATTTATATATCCACAATATGGACATTTCGTTTCACTGCTTTCAATTTGTGCATTACAATTTTCACAATTTTTCATAATACCCCCGTAATGAATTAACATGCCTATTATACATGAAAATAAATATATTCCAATAATTGAATATCAAATTTATTAAAAAAACCTTATTTAAAACCCAATGTTATTTATTAATTCATATTTTTTTAAATTTTAATTCAAAAAATATAACTTTTTCTTTTAATTAAACCAATTTTATTATATTATATTGTAGTAAAAAGGAAAGGTAGGCTACGTAATGAAATTAGTTTATGAAGGCAAAACAAAAAACGTCTATTCATTAGACAACGGTAATTTTATGCTTCAATTCAAAGACGACATGACTGGAGAAGATGGAGTATTTGATCCAGGTGCAAACACTGTTGGTGCTCACATCGAAGGTATCGGTAGAGAAAACTTAAAAGTAAGTATCAAATTCTTTGAAATGTTAAACAACGCGGGGATTAAAACACACTATGTAAATGCAGATATTGAAAATGCTACTATGGAAGTTTTACCTGCAACAGTTTTTGGAAAAGGTTTAGAAGTCATCTGCCGTTATCGTGCAGTAGGTAGTTTTGTACGCCGCTATGGTGCATATATTGAAGATGGAGCTAAACTTCCTGAATATGTAGAAATGACTATTAAAGATGACAACGCTGGTGATCCACTTATTATCAAAGATGCTCTTGAAATTCTAGGTATTATGAAGCCTGCTCAATATGATGCAATTGTAGAAGCTACTAAAAACATTACTGCAATTGTTGCAAAAGAGATCGAAAACTGTGGTGGAGAATTGTACGATATCAAATTTGAATTCGGATTCAACAATGAAGATGTCTTATTGATTGATGAAATCGCAAGTGGAAACATGCGTGTTTACAAAGATGGTAAACCAATGGATCCAATCGCACTTACTTCATTATTATTATCTAAATAATTTAAAACAAGGAACCAATCTATGTGATTAGATTGAAATCCTTGTTTTTTTTAATTTATGTGTGTATTTAAAATGTTTTTTAACGCTGAAATTGAACTTGAGTGAGAGCGTATTACTTGCGCACTACATCTTTTCGCTTCACTGTTTGCACAGTTAATCAAGCGATGTGACACAGTATTCGTAAACAAGATAATTATATCTGGATCTCCAAATTTTGTTTTGACTGTGCTTGATGTTTTTGTAAAAATTTTTGCTTTACACCCATAATCTTTACAAGTATCTAAATAACGTCGTTCCATGCACTCATTACCACCTACAATCACGATACTCATGATAACCCCTCCTATTATTGTTTTCCTTCTCTAACAACAGTATATCCAAAGATAATGTTAGTGTCAACTAACTTTATCTGTTATATCCAAGATAAATATATATTATTCCATCGTTTTTATATTCCGTAAATAAAAAAACAGAATTATATATAATAACTCTGTTTTCATAAACACTTTATTTTTGAGTTGGTTTATTTTTTTTCTTATTCATTATTTTTTTACCTGGAATTCCTGGCTTAGTCATTGCATTAATATCAAGAATTGCCTCTAATTCTTCCAGTGACAACAAATTGTTTTCTAATATTAATTCCTTTAATTTTCTATTTTCAAGCAATGCTTGTTTCGATAATTTTGTAGCGTTGGTATACCCAATATGCGGTGCCAATGCAGTGGCTGTTCCTAAAGAAATATCCACTAAATCCTCACATCTTTCACGATTTGCTTGAATATCGATGATGCAGTTTTCTCTTAGTGTTTTGCATGCTCTTGTAATTATCTCAATACTTTGAAATAAATTGTAAAATAATACTGGTTCAAAAACGTTTAATTCCATTTGTCCAGCTTCAGCAGCTTTTAATATTGTTACATCATTGCCAAAAACTTGAAAACAAACTTGATTCACAACTTCAGGAATGACTGGATTTACTTTCCCAGGCATAATTGATGAACCCGGTTGTCTTGGTGGAAGCTGAATTTCTGCAAATCCTGTTTTTGGACCTGATGACATCAACCGTAAATCATTGCACATTTTAGACATGTTAACACATAAAGTTTTAAGTGATGAACTAGCCCATACAAATGGATCAACATTTCTTGTACCATCAATTAAATCTCTAGTGCTTGTTAAGTCAATTCCTGTTATCTCACATAATATCGGAATTAATATTCTGCGGTATCGCTCATCTGCATTTATCCCTGTTCCTACGGCAGTTGCTCCCATATTAACAGACTTGAGTGTAGCAAATGCATATTTTATTCGTTTCGTATCCCTAATTAATGATGTTGCAAATGCATGAAATTCTTGTCCCATTTTAATAGGTACAGCGTCTTGTAAATGAGTTCTTCCTAACTTTATTACATCACTGAACTCAGATGCTTTCCTTAATAACACTTCAATTAATAAATTTAATTCATCTAATAAATCATTAACTAAAAATAAACAAGTCAATTTTCCTGCTGTAGGGAAAACATCATTTGTACTTTGTCCAAAATTGATATGATCATTGGGATGAATGTATTCATATGTACCTAGCTCGTATCCTGCTAATTGGCTCGCTCTGTTTGAAATAACTTCATTCACATTCATGTTCACACTTGTTCCAGCACCCCCTTGGATGCAATCAGTTACAAACCATTCATTGAGCTTGCCCGATATAATCTCATCACAGGCAATGACAATGTATTTTAATCGCTCTTCATCAATAATTCCACATTCATGGTTAGCCATTGCACTTGCTTTTTTTAGCATACCTAATGCTTGTATCATTGTTGGATGTGTTTTTGACCCTGTTAAATAGAAATTAGCTAATGACCTCGTTGTTTGAGCACCATAAAGCGCATCCTTTAAAACATTAATTTCACCAAGCGAATCTTTTTCAATACGATAATTTTGATTTTCCATATTTTTTCCTTTATTATTTTTTGCTACTAACACATTATACAATACATAATATAAATTTACATTGCAATATAATTGTTTATATTTTTTTAAATCATTTAGTTACACAGTCTTTAAAACATGTTGAACTGTTTAATGCATTGTTTGTGGTATACTAGATATGAGAAATTTTTATGGAGAAAAACTTATGAAAATTATTAATAACCAGGAGATATTAAGCTTTATCGAGCGTTGCTTACAAAACCTACACGATAATCGGATGAATGATTTTGTAGGTTTAAAAATTGATAAAGCTAATATGATACAAACTCAAAGGAAAATGAAGAAGGCTGGATTTCCAGAATTTCAATGTGAGGAAAATAATTTCCCAAATTTGTATATTTCAACAAAAACTTTTTTAAACACACCCTATCATCAAAACATTCAACTTAAACAAATAAAATCTGCAGGCTTTAAGTTTAGAGAAGAAACAATTGATGCTCATTATTTATTTAACAGTGATGCCATTTTACAAGATCCTAACAAAGAATTAAAAGATTGGATGAAGCTACGTGCACTAGATGAACCCTACAACGCAGTTGTATTAAGACAAAAAAATGAAGTGTGGATGATGGATGTTCCCTCTGAAGCCGCTACAATTGATCCTTACGCAAAAAAAGCAACTGGAAATGTTATTACCTTTGGACTTGGTATTGGCTATTTTATTTATATGGCATCATTGAATAAAAATGTTAAAAGCATTACAGTTATCGAACAATCAATCGATGTCATAGAAATGTTTAAAAGTGATTTGCTAAACCAATTTCCAACTCACATCAACATTGATATTATCCATGGTGATGCTTTTGATTACTTCAACAAAGAAACATTATCAAAGTTTGATTATGCTTTTGTAGATATTTGGCAATCTAGTGATGATGGTTTACTTTTAATTGAAGAATTATTAAGTCAGTATCTTCCACCTTTTGAGAAAGTTGACTTTTGGATTGAAAGCTCTTGCTTTGAGTTACTTTATGGAATTATATTGCTGCATTTTAGATTTTTAGCCACGAAGAAAAAACCAAACTTAAATACTCATGCAAGTAAAATATACAAGAAAGTGGAAAAATATTTTAAAACAAAAAACTCTACAAGTACTACTGTAGAGTCTTTAAAGGATATGATGTATGATCACCAGCTTATTCGTGAAATATTGCATCAAAAGTAAATTTTAAGTAGTTTTAATTGTTCTATTTTTTATTGCTATAGCCAATAGCAACAAAGCTACTACCACAGGGATGCTGTTATAATAAATTTGTTTAGCAATTGTCAATTGATACATAAAATCTTCATAAGTAGTCACTACAATTGGTAACATATTATCACCCTCTGGTGTTGTTTTCACTTCAACAATATAATCACGATAAACGGTGTGACTGGCAATTTTGCTACCGTTTTCTGCTATGAAAAATCGGTCATATTCTATGTCTTCTTTTATTACTGCCTTGACATCAGCTTCTTTTATTTCCACATAATCAATATATTCTCTATACGTATTAAATTCTAAAGTTTGAGTGTAATTCAACTTAAGATTCTCTACACTTGCCAATCCAACATAGGCAAGTAATAAAAATATGCTAACTAGTAAACTTGCTTTAAATTCAAACCCCAGCTTGTTGTTGAATGTTTTATTTAGTATTATTTTTTTAATAATTAATTCCCAAATAAAACCCATCATAACAAACAATAAAATTGTACTAAGTATCCATTTATTGAGTGAAAATTCATAATTAGAAACTGCAAAGCTAAGATCGATATCTTCTTCTTTGTATGAAGAAAGGACTAAGAGAAAAGCCCCTATTAATGTTGTGCAGTAAACACTGAATCTTGAAAAAACTGTGATTAATTTTTTTCTTCCTTCATGAACACTTTCTCTATAATCTTCGCTATGCTTGATTTTAGTATACAAATAATATGCTAACGCAATAAAAATTACATAAACTAAAATCGATATTGCTAATGAAGGGAATATTAGGAAAAAACTATGCTCATGGTAATTTAGTACATCCAGAAAAACTGTTGAATTACTTAACTTTTCCAAACTTAAAAACCCCATAATTTCCATTAACAGATTATATGAGATTATTGCACTAATTATAATACCCAATACAATTAAATGGATTATACTTTTATTAATAATATAATTAATTCTCTTTTTTACTGCATCGTTGCTTATCTTTGCTACACTTTTTTCTCCAGTTAATAGTTCATCAATAGTAACATGAAATATCTCTGCAAGAAGCGGTAATACCGTGAGATCAGGAAGTCCATTTCCAGTTTCCCAACGACTGATTGTCTTACTAGATACACTCAATAAATCACCTAAATCTTGCTGGCTATAACCATTTGCTTTTCTAAGCGTTGCAATAAATTCACCTATTTTATGATGTTTCATATTTTATCCCTCCTTTTCACTTATATTTTAATAATTTTAAAAAAAATAATCCATCCCACAGTTGGAGAAAGGCTCTCATTTTTTAAGAATTCGAAATGTTACTTTAATTATATAATAAGCAATAAAATAAAAACAAGAATTCATTTTGAATTCTTGTTTAATTAACTTTTAAAGAATAACCCTTTATTGCTAATTTCTCTTTCATCATTTCATATTCAATATTTTTAGCTCTTATTACAACTAAAATTGAATCTTGACGATGATGTACCGATAAATTAGTGATGTGAGCATTGTTTTCAAAGAAACTCTCTGTAATTTCTGCAAGTATTCCAGGTTTGTCTTCTTTAACTTCTAAAATATAGCGATTTCCTTCTTGATAATATCCAAGCAAATCAACAAAGGCATCAAAAATATCATTTTGAGTAATAATTCCAACTACTTCATCCCCATTTTCAACTACAACTAAACATCCAATGTTGTTTTTTCTCATTAATACCGCTGCCTCTTCAAGCAATGCATCAGGACTAACAGTATGAACTTCTTTAATCATTACACTATCAACTTTATTTTTAGTCAATAAATAATTAATTTCAAACATTGACAAACTCGTTGCCTTGCTTGGTGTATTTTCTGCGATAACTCCCTCTGTAACTAACCCTACAAGTCGTTTCCCATCAACAATTGGAATACGGTGGAAATTACGATCTTCCATGATTCCAAGTGCTGTGCTAATAGAAGTATCCTTACTAATGCAATAAGGACTAGCACTCATTCGATCTTTAACATACATGTCATTATCCTCCTAAATATGCTTTTTTAATATCTTCGCTTTGTGAAAGTTCTTCGCCTGTACCACTTAAAACAATTTTTCCATTTTCAAGCACATAAGCACGATCAGCAACACCTAGTGCCATCTTCGCATTTTGCTCAACTAAAAGTATCGTTGTTCCTTGAGCGTTTATTTCTTTAATTATATGAAATATTTCTTTAACTAGCAAGGGAGACAACCCCATACTTGGTTCATCCAAAAGCAACAATTTAGGCTTAGCCATTAACGCACGCCCCATCGCTAACATCTGTTGTTCACCACCACTTAATGTTCCTGCAAGTTGTTTTTTTCTTTCTTCTAAACGAGGGAAACGTTGAAAGACCATATTGATATCTCTTGTGATGCCTTCCTTATCCTTACGAAGAAATGCTCCCATCATTAAGTTTTCATGAACAGTCATTTGTGCGAAAATTCTTCTTCCTTCAGGTACCTGTGTAAGTCCAGATGTCACAATTTCTTTCGTGCTTTTCTTTACAATCGAATTACCCAAAAATGCTGTATCACCACCGCTTGGTTTAATCAACCCACTAATACAATGAAGTAGTGTCGTTTTACCAGCTCCATTTGCACCAATCAAAGAAACAATCTCACCCTCTTTTACAGTTAAACAAACACCTCTAAGAGCATGAATCATGCCATAATGAACATTTAAGTCTTTTATATCTAACATAATTAATCCTCTCCCAAATAAGCTTCAATAACGCGTTTATTAGCTCTAATTTCATCTGGTGTTCCATTGGCAATACAACGTCCATAATCAAGAACTAAAATTCTTTCACAAATTGACATAACTAATGACATATCGTGTTCAATTAATACAATAGTCAAATCAAATTGATTTTTAATTTGTCTAATAAGAGATGTCAATTCTGATGTTTCTTGTGGGTTCATACCTGCTGCAGGTTCATCTAAAAACAACAACTTTGGCTTAGTTGCCAATGCACGCGCTATTTCAAGTTTTCTTTGTTCTCCATAAGGAAGATTTTTTGCAAACTCATTTTTCTTATCAGCTAAATTCATTGTTTTTAGCAATGCAATCGCATCTTCATGAATTTTCTTTTCTTCTACATAAAATGATGGCGCACGAAGAATTGAAGAAATCACTCCTGTTTTTACATTTTTATTCATCGCAATTTTAACATTATCTAAAACAGTTAACTCTTTAAATAAGCGAATGTTTTGAAATGTTCTAGCTAATCCAAGCCCTGTAATTATATAGGGTTTTTTACCCTCAATACGTTGTGTTTTTTCATCAACAGTAAGTTCAATAGAGCCAATTGTCGGCTCATAAACCCCTGTCAGTAAGTTAAATAAAGTTGTCTTTCCTGCTCCATTAGGCCCAATTAACCCGACTAGTTCATTCTTTTTAATTTCAATATTAATATCTGCAACTGCGGTTAGACCTCCAAAGTTTTTAGTTAATCCTTTAACACTTAGTAATGACATTATTCGACCTCCTTCTCTTTATTAAATTTTTTTAATAATGATGTGAAAGTAAACTCTTTTTTCCCAAATAATCCACTTGGCTTAAATATCATAATTATAACCAATGCTAATCCAAAAATAATGGTACGCACTTCTGCGAACTGTTGTAAAAATAGATTAATGAAACTCATAATAAATGCTGCAACAAATGAACCAGTATAACTTCCCATACCCCCAAACACAACCAACACAAGAATATCAATTGATCGATTCACCGAAAACATATCTGGCTTGATTACATAAAATGATGAAGCATAAAGTGCTCCAGCAATGCTGGCAATCATTGCACCAATCGCAAAAGCTAATATTTTATATTTTGTTGTGTTAATTCCCATTGCTTCCGACGCTATTTCATCTTCACGTACTGATATACATGCTCGTCCATGAGCACTTCTTGTAAAATTCACAACCACAATCGTGCAAATGATAACCATGATAAAGACAAACTGCCAAGATATTAGCTTAGGTAAAATTAATCCTGCTGCACCATTTGTAATTTCCATATTTAAGATAACAATACGGATTATTTCTCCAAATCCAAGTGTGGCAATTGCCAAATAATCTCCACGAAGTCGAAGAGTCGGAATCGCTACAATTAATGAAACTAATCCACTAATTACTACTCCTAAAACAATACCAATAATTACACCAACCATTGATGGTGAGATGTGATTAATCGCAACTCCCGTCGTGTAGGCACCAATTACCATAAATCCTGCGTGCCCTAATGAAAATTGTCCAGTAATTCCGATAATTAAATTTAAACTAATTGCTAAAATAATGTTGATACCAATCGTCATTAATACAGTTTCGTAAACATTGTTGATAATACCAAATTGTACAAGCAACGAAATTAATATGTAGCTGACAACAATTAATATACCCCAACAATAATTACTCTTATTCATAAAATTTTTCATTGCTATACCTTCTCTTTCACATTCTTACCTAAAAGACCTGCAGGTTTAACAATTAAAATTATTATTAATATTCCATAAACTACTGCATCACGATATAGTGAACTTCCATATCCTGAAACAAGTGTTTCGACGATACCGATAAAAAAACCACCAAACATAGCCCCAGGAATAATTCCTATACCACCAAATACAGCTGCAATAAATGCTTTGATGCCTGGAAGCATTCCCATTAACGGGTTAATTGAATTGTAATAAATACCTACTAATACTCCTGCTGCACCAGCTAATGCTGAGCCAATCGCAAACGTATAGGAAATAGTTTGATTTACATTAATCCCCATTAATCTAGCTGCATCGGCATCCGCACTTACTGCTCGCATTGCACGACCAACTTTTGTATAATGCACAATATATTGCAGAAGCACCATCAATACTATAGTGATTAAAAAGATTGTAATTTGTTGTGATGATATACGAACCCCACCAAAAATATAAGTCTCATTTGCTAAAACTTGTGGGAATGTTTTTACACCAGTTCCCATTACTCGCTGAGTACTTGCTTGTAAAAAATAACTAACTCCAATTGCAGTTATAAGTGCTGCAATGCGTGTTGCATTTCTTAATGGTTTATACGCTATTCGCTCAATAATAACACCAATAACCGCACAAACAACCATTGACATAATTAATGCTGGAATAAAACTTAACCCCAATTGTGCAGTTGCTATATACCCAACAAATGCACCTAGCATATAAATATCTCCGTGTGCAAAATTAATTAGTTTTATAATACCATATACCATGGTATATCCTAGTGCAATTAGGGCATAAATACTTCCTAATGAAAGCCCATTTACTAATTGCTGTAACAATTCTGTCATAAAACTTTAACCTCCTATATTGTAAAATAGGAGAAACCATTCTTTCTCCTATTTGTGTCGTAGTAAATTGTGTATTAGTCTAAGTTAGGACTTACAGATACAGCATCGCTTTGTACACCATCTACTAGGTTAACAACTAACACTGATTTAATAGGTGTATGTGCAGCATCGAATTCAAACGCTCCAGTAACTCCATTAAAATTAATTTCTGCCATTGCAGTTTGAACAGCAGCATGATCTGTAGAACCAGCTTCTTCAATTGCTTGAATTAGTACATTTGTTGCATCATAAGCTAAAGCTGAGAACATATTTGGATCTTCATTATACTCTGCTTTATATGCATCAATAAATGCTTGAAGTTCATCAGAAGCACCAACTGTAGTATAAGCAGTAGTAAAATACACATCATTTAAATTTTCAGCATTTGCTAAATCAGCAAGTGACACTGAATCAAATCCATCTGGACCAATGATTGGTTGTGTCATTCCCATTTCACGAGCTTGTTTAATAATTAATCCTGCTTCATTGTAATAACCAGGCACATACAGTACATCGAAATCCATTCCTTGTACTTTTGTTAATACTGATGAGAATTCAGTATCCCCAGCAATATAATTTTCAACACTGACTACAGTACCACCTAATTTTTCAAATTGTGTTTGAAATGCTTCTGTCAATCCTTTAGCATAGTCTGTTTCTGAATCAGAATAAATCACTGCATTTCTTTTTCCTAGTGTGTCATATGCATATTGAGCCATTGCAGCACCTTGATAAGAATCCTCGAAACAAACTCTAAATACGTATTCATAAACACTTCCAGTAGTATCTAGTGTAATTCCATTCGCTGTTGCAGATGGTGAAACAACTAAAGTTTGTGCATTGTTTAAAACTTGATATGTTGCAGCACTTGCTCCTGATGTTGCAGGACCAACAACTCCAACAACTCCATCATTGACTAATTGATTCGCTAAAGTTACTGCTTCAGTTGCATCAGAACGGTTATCATATACTACTTCCTCATATTGATTTCCACCCTTTGCATTTGCCTGTTTAATTGCTAATTGTGATCCTTTAAGTTCTGCATTTCCATAATCGGCAACTTCCCCAGTTAATTCGTAATGCAAACCAATTTTTATAGCACCATCACCTTCATTATCGGTAGTTGGTGCTTCACTGCCACATGCAACCATCGATAATGTTAGCATTGTTACTACAGCAGTCATTAATAATTTTTTTAACATATTCATAATTCTCCCTTATTTTCTAATACTATTCTTTAAAGTATAGTTAATATTATAACAAAACATTTCACAATTTCAACACAAAATGTTATGTTTCACTAAATTTTATGAATATTCTTACATTTAAAATGAAAACAAATCATTTTAAATGTTATTTGTTTTCAACTCATATACTCTTTGTATATTTTAACTAATAAATTTTAATTATATTTTAAAAACTATCTTGAAAAAAAATCACAGTTTTGATATTATAATATAGCAAAAGCCGACTTAGCTCAACTGGTAGAGCAACTGATTTGTAATCAGTAGGTTGTGGGTTCAAGTCCTATAGTCGGCACCATTTTTGCGAATGTAGTTCAATGGTAGAACGCGACCTTGCCAAGGTCGACACGAGGGTTCGATTCCCTTCATTCGCTCCATTTTTTAAATGAAGTGCGATTATCTAAATAGTTGCACTTTTAATTTACATAAACAATTTACTATTAATTCTTTACCTTATTTAAAGTATCTGTTATTATACTTTTAGTAATGAAAGATGAGGATAAAAAATTTATGGAACGTACATACATTATGCTTAAACCAGATGCATTAAAAAGAGGGGTTGCTGGAGAAATTTTAGCACGTATTGAAAGAAAAGGATATCGTTTTGCAGACATGAAAATGTTCACACTTACTGAAGAAGTATTAAAAGAACATTATGCACATATCGCTGATCGCCCTTTCTTCCCAGAAATCGTTAGCTATATGACATCAGGTCCAGTTCTTGGAATGATTGTTGAAGGTGAAAATGCTGTACAAGGAATGAGAATTCTTATGGGTGCAACTAAATTTGAAGAAGCTGCTTCTGGAACAATTCGTGGAGATTATGCATTCTGTACTGCAGAAAATTTAATCCATGGTTCAGATTCTATTGAAAACGCAGAAATCGAAATCACTCGTTTTTTTAAATAGTTTAATCTTTTAAAAAGGATATCATAAAGATATCTTTTTTCATATTATTAAGGAGAAATACAATGACACGTTGGGGAATAATTGGAGTCGGAAACATTGCACAGCGATTTATTAAAAGTTTAAGCCATAGTAATAATGGAAAGTTAGTTGCAATTGCCTCAAAAAAAGAAGAAGTAAGAAAACAATTTTCATCAATAACTGCATATGATAATTACAATGATTTACTTGATGATGAAAACGTTGATGCAGTTTATATTGCTTTACCTCATAATATGCATACCTTTTGGTGTATTGAAGCACTAAAGCATAAAAAAGCTGTATTATGCGAAAAACCAGTAGCTTTAACAAAAGATGAGATTCAAACAATCATTGAATGTGCTAAAGAAAATAACACATTTTTTATGGAAGCGATGAAAACAAAGTTTGTACCCGCATTTTTAAAACTAAAAGAAAAAATGATGGAATTTGATTTAAATGATATATCAACAATTCATATCAACATGTGCAGTGATTCATTAAATAAAATTCATCCTAGCAGTTATTTTTTTGACCCTAAACAAGGTGGTACGTGGAATGATTTAGGCTCTTATTTAATTGCATTTCTTAATACATTTGTAAAAGATGAAATCAAAAATATAAAAACAAAGACCATAATGAATGGCTTTATTGATGTCCATACTGAAGTAAAACTTACTTATGATAATAAGCATGCTTATTTATTTGCGTCTAACATTAAAAACAAGGAAAGAACTGCAACTATACAAATTAACGATACAGAAGTAATCATTCCCATGTTTAATCGTCCAGAATCATTTATCATCACCAACAAATCTGGTTCAACTACATTTGAGTATCCGCTTCTTTTTGATGACTTTTACAATCAAATTGAAGAAGTTCACACATGTTTACGCTTAGAGCATATACAAAGTTGTATTCATTCATTTGCGGATATGATCAATGATGTTTCCTTATTAGAAAATGTTAGATTGTCTATGCATAATGACAAAAAAGATGATAAAATATAATTAATTGGAGGATAGAAAAATGATTATAGGAATTGCAAATGATCATGCTGCCGTAGAGCTAAAATACGAAATCATGGATCACCTTAAAGTCAAAGGACATGATATTGTTGACTTCGGTTGTGACGTTGATGAGAAGTGTGATTATCCAGATAAAGGGGAAGCTGTCGCAAAGGCAATAATTTCAAAAGAAGTTGAATGTGGTGTGTTAATTTGTGGTAGCGGTATTGGGATATCCATTGCAGCAAATAAAGTAAATGGCATTCGAGCTGCTGTCTGTAGTGAGCCAACAACCGCTCGTCTTACTAAGCAACATAACAATGCCAATATCATTGCGTTTGGCGCAAGAATAGTCGGAAGTCAAATGGCCAAAGATATTGTTGATGCTTGGCTTGATGCAGAATACGAAGGTGGACGTCACCAAACTAGAATAGATAAATTGCATAGAATAGAGGTAAAATAAAATGGATAGAATAGAATATACACAAGAACTTAGAAAAAAAGGCTACAGTTGTAGCCAAGCCGTATTGTGTGCCTACTGTGATTTATATGGTTTAGACCATGATACAGCTTACAAATTAGCAGAAGGATTTAGTGCTGGATTTGGTGGTCGCAAAGAATTATGTGGTGCAGTAAGTGCAATGGGGATGGTTATTGGTTTAAAAAATAGTGCGGGAAATGGTGATAGCACAAATAAACCGGCAACGCTGAAACTAATTGATCAGGCAACAGAAGAATTCATTGCTAAAAACAATACCCATATGTGTGCTCAATTAAAAGAGGAAAACACTGAAACACGCACTTGCTCTGATTTAATTAAGGACTGTGCAATACTAGTAGA
>CAYJAJ010000022.1:0-25482 GCA_964368495.1 uncultured Holdemania sp.
GCTTGACAATCAAT
This sequence comes from uncultured Holdemania sp., assembly GCA_964368495.1. Classification (GTDB taxonomy): domain Bacteria; phylum Bacillota_I; class Bacilli_A; order Erysipelotrichales; family Erysipelotrichaceae; genus CALVGQ01. Next base: position 15 of record CAYJAJ010000022.1, read on the forward strand.
GAAATAAATATTATAGTAAGCATAGTTACATAAGTAAACTTACATAATTAAAATTATGAATGGAATGGAGGATTAAAATGGAATTTTTGACAACAGGTGTTTGTGCACGAAAAATTAATTTTGAATTAGAAGGATCTAAAGTGAAATCAGTCAACTTCGAAGGTGGCTGTCCAGGGAATTTGATTGGTATTAGCCAATTGGTTGTTGGAATGGAAACATCAGAAATCATTGAGAAGTTCAAAAATGTAAAATGTGGTGGAAAAGATACTTCATGTCCTGCACAACTTGCAAAGGCGCTTGAACAAGCGATTTAAAGGAGACATGTAATGATTAATAAGTTTTCAAAGTTGATGGATGATTTATGTTATTCTTTTTCTCTTGCAGAAATCAAAATAGAAAATGAGAAGCAAGATGATTTAAGTCATAATTCAGCTTTGTACAAAAAAATCATTTGTAAGGAATCTGGTAAGCATACTATTTCTAGCATTGCAAAATTACTTGCTGTAAAAACAACTGCAGTAACACAAAAAGTAAATGAACTCGAGCAAAAAAAATACGTTGTAAGAAAACAATGTGTAGAAGATAAGCGTGTTTCTTATCTTTATGGTGCGGAAAAATCTTGCCCATGCAAGGATATGTTGGTGAAAAGAGATGAATATGTTTTCGCAAAGTTACAAAAAGAATATACACCTGAAGAAGTGTTGCGATTTTTAGAAATGCTAGAGAAAACGACTGATAGTTATTCTGAATATGATACCCAGATAGAAGAGAGATGAGACCATTGATTTAGTCATGATGAGTGGTATTATAAAGTGTATTTTCAAATGTATACAAAAATAAAAAGTGCTTAGTATGAGCACTTTTTTGATTGTTTTTTATGAGAAGTTCCAGCTTGGTAACCATTTAAGCATATCGATGTAGTCATTTGTACTAGTGAAGCCACTAATTACAGGAAGAAAGAGAATAAATAAGAATATACAACAAAGGACGTAAATATTGACGTATCTTTTAAGTCTTGGATAAAGTTTTTCGAGTTCTTTTATCACAAACACAATAGCTAGTATTAAAAAAGGAATAGATGGATAATAGTGATATATAAAGATACAACGACTTACTAACATCCAAGGAACAAGTTGTGAAAAATAAGCGACAATGATAAGCCATGCATTCATGCTTTTTTCTTTTATTAAGAAATACAGACATAGTGTTATTGCAAGTACCCCTGACCACAAAATTAGGGGATTTCCCATTACCGAGATGGTCGATATGAATTCTTCATTATAGCGCTCTACATAGTACCAAACAGGGCGTATATTAACAAGCCAAGAATACCAAGGAGATTCAAAAGGGTGGGTTGACTGCAAATCAATGTGGTAATTTAGCATATACTGTGTTTGTTCAATAACACTCATTAAATTAAACGATTGATTTCTTTCTAATACAATCCATAGATATGATCCAAAGTAAATTATTAAAGGCACAACAACAAAGAAAAGGCAGTTCCACAATATTGTTTTCCATAAGTAAGATTTAAATACTTTGATAATATAAAGTTGGTGGGCTGTTTTTTCTTGTGCCTTTTTGGCAATTAAAAATTCTTTATAGCGTTGAAATAAGGTGGTAAAGAATAAAATAGCCAATCCAATTGCTGCATAGGCACCTGTCCACTTTGTTGCAATCGCTAATCCCATTGTAATTCCAGATAAGGCAAGCCAGTGTAAAGTCTTTTTAAAGGAGATTTCATAGAAGCTATGACAGTAATATTTAATCATAAAATAATACATTAATAAGATAAAGAAAACACTAAATGGCTCCAGTGTTGCAATACGTGAAGTCGTATAATGCATGAATTCTACTGCAAACAATGCAGTCCCAATACTTGCATACCGTGATTGCTTAAATAGTTGCTTAAGTATTAAATAAAATAAAGGAAGCATTAAAATGCCAAATAAAGCGCCAGCTATTCTAAATCCCCATGGATTTGCACCCCATAAATTAGTAAACAAAGCCATAATTGAAGTTCCCAATAAGGGGTGAACAGATTCATACATGATTTGATTTTCTGCGATTTCATAAGCATTTCTTGCATGATATATTTCATCGAAATAAGTGTTGTTCATGTATGAAAATTCAAGGGGTAAAAAGCTTTGTTCATCGATGATATTTTCAATGATGTAGGGGTTGTTTTCATTTGATTGACTATGAATAGAAACTTCTAAAAAACCACTGTTTTCAATGTTTCTAAATCCAATTTCATGAAGCACATTATTTTTACTGTTGCTTAGTATTTTGATGTATTTATAGTTCCACAAGACAGATTCATTTAATCCCCATTGTAGATAAGAATGATCATCAATAATAGTGATCTCTTGCCATGTTAATAAATCATTGCTTCCTAGTATATCAAAATCTGCTTCAAACTGTAAATTAGTTTCATTAAAATTACTGTCTCCTTCACCAGATATCCATAATATTGCATTGAATTGTGTATCCTTCTCTAAAGTTAAAATGATTGATTCATTACTTTCAACAGGTTGCCAATAAGTAGTCGGAAAGTTTGTAGTTCCTAAATTCCAAAGGGATACTATTGCATATAAAACTGTAATTAGAGTACAGTAAAAAATGTCTTTTTTAATTTTTTTATGAAAGAAGTAATTCATTAAATAAAAAAAGAAATATAAAAATATAATTGCGATTAAACATACAACAAGGATGTTTAATAATTCTTGATTGAAAAAGATATTTAAACTTACTTCATCTAACATATTATCACCACGTTTATTATATCCCAAAAAGCTATAAATAGAAAAGAAACAGTTGTTTAAAATAAAAAAAGAAGATAAAAATCTTCTTTTAATTTTATTCAAACAATGAGAAAGAGTATACTTTATCAAATTGTCCACCAGCTACAATGTCCATTGTTAAGTCAGTGTTGTTATATACAACAGACCATTGAGTTGTAGAACCTTCATCAAGAATTGGATCATAAGTATTTTGGCTTACAGATTGTAATACTTCCATTGCTTGATCAGCTTCCATAAGTCCATTTGATTGTTCAAGACTATCAACGATAATATCATAACGATCATGACCCTTACCAAATCCATAGTTTTTATCACTCACTAAAAAATTAGTTAGTGCCATCGGTTTTTCAGTTTCACCTTTTTGTATAACATCAATTTCGTTATCGATGTACTCTATGATTGCACTGTCTCCGCTTGAATCAGCAATTTGAAAGTGATAGGTTACTCCTGAAGAAGAATGCATATTCATTGTTTCAAATAAGGTAATCGCTTCTTCAACATTAGCTGCTTTGTCTAATACATAACGTATTGCAGACGTGGTTGTCATATCTAAGTCATTTCCAGTTTGTTTAGTAGGCTCATCTTTGATAAGCAATACACCGATAGATAAACCTTTTTCATTTAATCCATCCATTAACACATAAGGTGCTGCAAGTGTCATGACACTATTTAAAAGATTGGTTGGCATATTGTCTTCAGTATAGCCAAGAACAGACATGTTTGATATAGAAATAGATGCATATCCATTTTCAGGGTTTGTTCTGACAATCATACTAGGTACATAACTTAAATCATAATTTCTCGCAAATAACCAGTCACCTTCGGCATTTTGCACTTGAAATGTTGAACATCCAAAATCAGGGATATCAAATTCTACAGGCAATCCTTTAAGTACTTTTTTGATTACAAATTCAGCAATTTCAGGATCACTTGAAACGCCACCTTGTTCAATTAATTCATCAAGACCATAGTCAGTAGTATAATCCATTACATACATTCCATAATCATCTACTTTTTCAATAGACATTAAAGTTGCGATATCTTGTCTAAACAAAAAAGCGAATCCCAATACTATGACAATAATAGCTGTAATTAAAGTTAATAGTATTTTTTTTAATAATTTATTCATATAATCTCCTTATTTGTTTTGATTATCAAAACAAAAGTAATAATAGCACTGCAATAAAATTGTGTCAATAAAGGATTAAGTAAATAAAAACACATGATGACCATGTGCTTTTATATTTTAATCGGATGTTTTAACTAAGACCATCCTATCATCCACTGTGCTATCATTTCCGTTATATGCAACAATCCAAACACCATGATCAATTTCAGCGCTTGCTACACGATCGTATGTATACTCTGATACGTCGCTAGTGCTGCTTTCGTCTTTGTAACGTGTATCATCAATCGTTACGATAATGTTGTTTTGTGAAGTGTACTGCAAATCAATAATTTGAATTGAATTTTCACTAGCCACGTTGATAATTCTTAGATAGTCTAAAATTCCATTGTTTTGATTAACTAAGAAATTATCGTATAAATGAATATTGATCACTTCATCATTTGTGATTATCATATTATTTTGACTTGATAATTCTTCTATATTAATCGAAGTTATTTCATCAGAGTTACCAAAAGGATATTTAACTTCCATGTCTGTAGTCCATCCCTCACATGGATTGCCTTTTTGATAATTGTAGATAATGGTATTTACTAGAAAACTTGATTGAATTGAAACATCATTAATTGCATAGTCTTGTGATTCATCATAATAATAGGTTACGAGTTTACATGTAACAGGTTCATAAGTCGCTAAGGCATTTTTTATATCTTTTTGTAATGCATAATGACTACGTAGACTCATAAAAAAAGCGTTGTTGTTTTCATCCTTTTGATAATTTGATAAAACTGGTGTTACAAAAGTATAGCCACTATCAGTGACTTGACTAACTGTTGTTGTTAACGGCATTAAATACAATGCAACTAAAGCTATAATTAATACTATCATTCCATAAATAATTCTTTTCATATTATCACCAAAATTATTATACCAAAACTTGAACCTAATGATAAGAACTATTAATAAAATTTAGCTGATTTGATGAAACCAATAACTATTTTGAACAAAGTTTGTATTTGAAATTGAACTGCAGAGCAAAGAGTAATAAATAAAAGATAAAAATTGAATATTAGTAGGTTTTCCTTTATCCTTATGCACAATATCTTTAAAAAGATGATTGTTAAATTCCATATCTCCATTTAGCCATGCAGATTCAATTGAAATGCGAATACATCTTTCGACACTTGAAACAGAAACATTGTAGTGATTAGCGATAATTGGGTACAAATACTTGTTGAGATTTTTGAGGTAACTAGGGTTGTCTGACAAAATTAATATCGCACAACAAATGTAGCGATATCCATTGTGGTGCATTGAGAATCCAATTTTGTTTAATAACTGTTCACATTCTTTAATCATAATTCCACTCCTTAAATTTAGTTTGATTATAGAAAATTGATCTTTAACAAAATAGAAGAAATATGTAGTAATAAACCTCTTGTATTTAAATGGGAATTATGCTTGCATTAGAAAAGTGATAGATTAGTAGTTGCGATTTATTATTTTATCTAATTTTAGTTAGATTTAGGATTAAAATATGATAAAATTAAAAAGAATAAAAAATAAGATGAGGAAACTATAATGAAAGTTATCATATTAGGTTGTGGATATCTTGGATATAATTTGAGTGAAGAACTAAAACCATACGTTGATGATTTATTATGTATTGGAATGCATAGCCCCTACAGTGCAATGATGTACAAACATTATCAAAATATTGATGTTTTTGATAATGAACAATTAAATAAGATTGATTTTACAGATGCAGTTGTGCTGGACTGTTTAGCGAACATTGATAACCATGCTAAAGATAATGATGAAGAATCATTAATATGTGAGCTTGAAGAGAAGTATAGAACATTGTTAAATAAACTTCGTGAAAAGAAAGCATTAAAGTATGTTTTTATCTCTTCTGGTGCATTGTATGGTTGTACTGAAGAGCCTGCCACAGAAATGGACTCAGTTTCACCTGTAAATTTTTATGGTAGAAGTAAGCTGCGTTTAGAGAAATGTATTCAAGAAGGACCACTTGACTTCTTAATTCTTCGATTAGCTAGTCCTTATGGAGGATTTAGAATGACAGATAATAGACAAGGAGTAATTCCTATACTAATTGAAAGTGCATTTAACAATACTCCGTTTGAAATGTTGAAAAGCGAAAATACAATTAGAGATTATTTGCATATCACTGATTTTGCAAAGGCTGTTAATTTATTGATTGAAAATGAAGTATCCAATGAAATACTGAATGTAGGCAGTGGAACTGGATATAGTTTAAAGTCGATTATTGAAATTGTTGAACGCACTACTGGTGAAGCAATTGAATTGTATCATGTAGATTGTGAAGTAGATTTAGTAGATTGTGTTAATCTATGCATTGATAAATTAAGAAATAGAACAGGATTTGAATGTGAAGTGACAATCACTGCAGGAATTTATAGAGAAGTGATTCGAATATATAATGATAAAAAAAGAACGAAAGAAAAGTAGAAAAATTCCACAGCTGTAGCTTAAAAAGTGAATGTGGATTTTTTTATGAAAATAGTTGAGTTAATTTATATTTGGTTTAGAACTATTTACACCATATTAATACTTCTCATAACAACCTATAAAGTACCGCGAAAAGCCCAATATAACGTGGTTTAAAGGGAAAGAGTGAGTTGTAGAGTAAATTACTTGTTATATAATTTTATAACTTTTTGTAAGTGTTTGATTGGAAAATTCAAGGGAACAAAAGACTCGTAAACGGCAAATAGTACTGTTTCGATGTGATAATTATTGCCAAACAACCGCATTCGTATCTTGTATAAAAATTCAATAAATAACCCTTTTAAGAGAGTTGGTTTAAAAATAACAAACACTCTTTTTTTACGACCAAAAATCGAAAGGAGGAACAAAATCGAACACAGTGCATTGTTCCGTTCATTATCTCCTAATGAGATTTACGAACGAAAATTAATCAAAGAACAATTACACGCCGCTATCGCCACATTATCCGATAAACAAGCAAAACGTATTTATGCACATTACTTTTTAGATATGACAAAGGTTGATATTGCTAAGGCAGAGGGTGCATCACCAAGTATCGTAAAGGATGCAATAGGTCGAGGACTACGCAATTTAGAGAAGTATAAGAAAAATAATATCTAAGTTGTTTACATCTCCAATTTTCATCACCAGGTAGATCATCTTTTACTTAGTGGAAACATACACTCTCACTTGCGAGATGTAAACGAGGAAGAATAAAACTTGCTTAATTGACTTATCCCCCAATACAAAGCAAGGCAAGGTGTGGCCGAGGAACTTAAAGCCAATAAGCAACTCGAATGGGTTGGGTGAATAAATAACATTAATGCACAGATTGAGGAAATTATTTACAGTGAAATAATTTATATCTAAAATGCTAAGATGTGACAGAACTCAAAAACTGTCACATCTTAATTTTTTGTTACTGCATATTAAATGTAAAAATACTCTCGACAAAGTGTACTTGAATAATATATAATGTACTTATTCAATAAGTACACACAATAACCATTTTAAAAATAAGGAGGTACTATGTGGAGATTATTATAAGTAGCAACACAAATAAGCCTATATATGAACAGATAACATCACAAATTAAAGCTATGATTATGAGTGGAGAACTGAAAACTGGTGATCCTATTCCGTCTATGCGTTCTCTTGCAAAAACAATTCATGTTAGTGTTATCACAGTGCAAAAAGCTTATGAAGATTTAGCTCGGGACGGGTTTATTGAAACCACTGTTGGACGTGGTAGTTTTGTAGCCGCTCAAAACAAAGATTTCATACAAGAAGAACAACAAAGACAAGTAGAGGAACATTTGATGATTGCAGCAGATATTGCCCGCACAAACGGGATTAAGCTTGATAAAATCACAGAGTTACTAAAAATATTTTATGAGGAGGACAGGTAGATGGATTACAATTTACAAATAGAAAATTTATGCAAAAGCTATAAGGGAGCAGATTTTAAATTAGATAATGTATCTTTTTCAATCCCAAAAGGCTCTATTATGGGGTTTGTAGGAAAAAACGGTGCAGGTAAAAGCACAACACTAAACACTATTTTGAATATCATACACAGAGACAGTGGTGAGGTTCTCTTTTTTGGACGAGAAATGTCAGATGAAAACAAGGATATACGCAATGATATTGGTGTGGTATTTGACAGTACGAACTTTTCGAGAGAACTTACCGCACAGAAACTTGAAAAAGTCTTATCAGACATTTATTCAAACTGGGATAAAGATGTATTTTTCAATTTCCTTAAACGATTTGGCTTACCTAAAAATAAGAAAATAAAAACATTCTCTCGTGGTATGACTATGAAACTATCAATCAGTGTTGCACTTTCGCATAAGGCAAAACTTTTGATTTTAGACGAGGCTACTTCTGGTCTTGACCCTGTTGTGAGAGAAGAAATACTTGATGTGTTTTTAGAGTTTGTGGAAGATGAAAACAATTCAATTTTAATATCTTCACATATATCAAGCGACCTTGAAAAAGTGGCTGATTACATCACATTTATAGATAACGGAAAAATAATTTTAGCAGAAAAGAAAGACACTTTGATTTATGAGTATGGCATTGCACGTATGAAGCAAAGTGATTTTGATAAACTTGACAAGGCAGAATATCTTGCATTTAGAAAAAGAGGATTGCAACTTGAAGTTTTGGTATCAACCAAAAATAAATTTTCAAGAAATCACCCTAATATCATCATAGACCATGCTACCATAGATGAAATTTTGCCGTTAATCGCAAAGGAGGGAGTTTAATATGAGAGGTTTAGTAAGAAATAATTTTTATTCTTTAGGTTCAAATCTACAACTTTCATTTGTAGTAGCAACTTTTTTAATGTTTGTACCCATTGTTATAGGCGAAGAAACGCTTATCCCGATGGTATTGGCTATACAATCTTTTATTTTTATTGCAAACAGCGGTTCGGCTTTGAATGTAGACATTACATCGAAATGGAGCAACTTTGAGATAACACTTCCTGTAAAGAGAAGCGATATTGTAAAAGCGAGATATATTTCATTCTCTGTTTTATTATTATTTGGTTTGTTTTTTTCTGTTATAACCTCTATTTTTACTGCTTTTGTATTTCAAACAATAAGTGTAAATACCTTGGCATCGGGGATTATGTTTGGTGTGTCGCTTTCTCTAATAACGGCAGCACTTATGTATCCGATAATGCTAAAAATTGGTACTGAGAAAAATGAAATTATCATTTTTATATGTGCTGGTATTGCAGTAGGAATTTATATGCTAATAGTTCTCATGTTGTCACCTTTTTCAAATGAAGCTGTACCTTTTAGAGAAAAACCACTGGTAAATATAGTATGTACAATAAGTGCAGTTGTATTATTTTATGTTTCCTACTTTGTTTCACTTGCTATGTATAAGCGAAAAGAATTGTAATTCAAGGTGAATAGTATGGATAATGAAAAATGGGTATTCTGTCCTATTTGTAAAGGTAAAATAAGAGTGCAGATAAGAGGTGATACAAAGCTAAAAAACCTCCCTCTGTTTTGCCCAAAGTGTAAGCAAAAACAATAATCAGCGTAAAAGAACATATTATAACAATTATTAAGTGCTGGTCACATAATTGCAAAGCCAATAATTTATGAGAATTACTCTCATAGGTTATTGACTTTTAATTTTACTCTATAATTACTAAAAAGGTTTCCACAGGACGTAAAAGAAAAAAACGTCGTGTAGCAACCCTATATGTACATTTTAATTTCGTACTTACATATTTTTGAACGTAATTTCTATTTTGCAACCACAATTATTATTGTCGCTTATTGTCATTTTAGCATCATGGACATGTGCAATTTGCTTTACCAACAACAGACCAAGACCGTGGCGCAATTTCAATTTGTCGTCAGTACTTTTCAAATAATGCGACTTTTCGTTTAGCTCCTTAATTTTTTTATGTGATAAACCCACTCCTGTATCAGAAACAGTGAGCGTAATATCTTCATCCACTACATCAAGAGAAAGTGTTATGTCACAGCCTGTTTTATTATGTTCTATACTGTTTATAACTAAATTGTTGATTGCTCTTATAATCAATCGTTCATCACATTCAAAAACAGAGTTTTCTGCATTCGGCGAAATGTCAACTGAAATATTGTAATCATCTTTCGAAAATGTGTTGAGAAAATCAGCAACATAATTTCTAAGAAGTTTAGATAATTTTATGTTCGTTTTTTGCAACGGTTGCATTTCATATTCAAGTTGTGATGCTAAGTTTATATCCTCGATAAGTCCTTTGATTTTTACACTCTGACCTTTGATAATCTTAGCTTGCTCTCTTGTGATATTATCGATCGCATCGCTTTCACTAATGTGTGAAGCATATCCCAAAATCATGGATAATGGTGTTCATATATCATGAGAAACTCCTGCAATCCAATTTGCTCTTGCTGTTTCTTTTTTTCTTAAATTCATTTTTTGTGTCAGAATTACTTCAGATGTTTTGTTTATATTCTCTGCAATATCTGATAATAAACCTGTTGGTTGAATGTGTACTGTTTCTTCTGTTGGAAGTGCTACAATACCCTCAATGATAGGTTTAAAAGTTTTTTCCAATCGACCATTTACAATTAAATATATTATAAAAATAGCAACGATATTTATAGCAAAGAATAACAAAACTGTCTGAGGTAGATCAGAAATAAATTCATAATGCCATGTAGGATTTGTAAGTGTAAAATAAGTTTTTGCTGGATATCCAATCACGATTAATCCATCTTTGGTTTCTGCAACAAATGTAGGATATTCCCTTAAATACCCTTTTGCTATACTTGCTATTTCAGAAGCGTTGTAACTTAATGCTATTGTAGTAGGTAGATTATCGGTATGCCAAACAATCTCTAATGTATTGTTATCAATATAAAAACCCCAAGCATTATCTGAATTTAATTTATCATATAATGTTTCACTTAATTCATATCCATTTTCTGTTTCATTGATTGAATTGGCAACATCTTTTGCAGTTGACCAAGGTGTAGGCTCTAAGTATTTTGAAAATATTATTGCAAATAATGCCATATTTATGATTAAGATTGCAAGAGAAGATGAAAGCAGTACTACTACAAATCTATTGATTAATTTGAAAAATTTACTCACGCTATTTCCCCCCATACAATCAATTTGTAGCCAAGACCCTTAACTGTAACTAGAGATACAGGCTTTGATGGATTTGCTTCAATTTTTTCACGAATACGTCTGATATGAACAACTAAAGAGTTTTCATATCCGAATGGATTCTCTCCCCATGCGGCTTCGCACAATGTATCAATCGTTACAATACGACCCTCATTTCTATATAACGTCTGTAATAGTTCATATTCTTTAGCAGTGAGCATAATATGCTCACCATTTTTTATTACTTCAGCTCGTCCAAAATCAATTTCACTTGCTGCCAATTTTAGTGTTGGTTTTTCTCCTTTATAAGTCCTGCGTAAGATAGCGATTATTCTAAAAATCAATTCCTGTGGCAAAAATGGCTTCACAACATAATCGTCAGCACCAAGTCCAAGACCTTTTAACTTATCCTCATTTTCACCAAGAGCAGTTAAAAAAAGACACGGGTAATCACCTTTTTTCTTTAACTGTCCCATTAGGTCGTACCCTGTTCCATCGGGTAGCATAATGTCAAGTATTGCAAGTTCTGGTTTGAATTTTTCAGAAACAATAGTTGCTTCTTTTACTGAACTGGTTACCTCAATATTTGTAAATCCTGTTTCCTTTAGTATGGCTAAAACCATAGCAAGCAATTCTCTTTCATCATCAACAATTAATATTCGTTTACTATATAAATAATTTAGTTCCATAAAGTACCTACCTATATTAAGATTTCTTATTCATCATACCACAGGTATAAATTTTTTTTCACAGTATGGCAAAAATGTAAGGTAAATGTAAGCTAGAGAGAAGGGTGTTGTAAGGTTGATAAATTATACTTTTATTAACCACAGAAAGGAGTATTAAAATGAATATTATTGAAACAAACAATTTAAGCAAGAGTTATAAAAAATTTCTTGCGGTTGATAGCTTATCACTTCATGTTAAAAAAGGAAGCATTTATGGATTTTTAGGACCGAATGGGGCAGGGAAATCCACGACAATGAAGATGCTTTTAGGGCTTACAAAAGCAACATCTGGTACATTTACAATAGATGGGAAAACAATTTCCGCTCAGAGAACGGAAATTTTATCAAAGGTAGGCTCTTTGATTGAAGCACCATCTTATTATTCAAACTTGAGCGGTAAAGAAAATTTAGAAATAGTGCGAAAAATTTTAGGACTTCCTAAAAGTTCTGCAGATGAAGCTCTTGAATTTGTCGGACTTACAGAGTTTGGTGATAGACTTGTAAAAAAATACTCTCTCGGAATGAAACAACGTCTTGGACTTGCGTCTGCACTTTTAGGGAAACCACCTATACTAATATTGGATGAGCCGACAAACGGACTTGATCCGTCGGGTATGCACGAAATGAGGAAACTCATAAAAGAATTGCCACAAAAGTTGAATTGTACAATTTTGATTTCCTCACACTTGCTATCTGAAATTGAGCTTATCGCTGATGATGTTGGTATCTTAAATCACGGACGTTTGCTTTATGAGGGTAGCATGGAAGGACTTAAAGAATATGTAGGCGGTTTAGGCTTATTCGGTAACAACTTAGAAGAAATGTTCCTTGAAATGATAGAAGCTGACAATAGGACAAGAAAGACAAGGGCGATATTATGAGTGGGTTATTTGTCGAAGTGAGAAAAACAAAGAGGACTGGCGTTATACAGATTATGCCATTAGTGGGTATTCTCGGAGCGTTATACACCTTTGCGTTTATCTCATTACAAAAGGAAACACTTTTAGGTCTTGACCTTACTTTTAGCGAAATACTATTAACACAGGCAAGCAGTTTTGTCATAGTCCTAAACTTATTCGGCATCATCTTAATAACAAGCATTATCTACAATATGGAATATCGAGGAAACGCCATAAAGAAAATGTATATGTTGCCCGTCAAGATATATGGTATCTATCTGAACAAACTCACAATCTGCGTATTAGCGTTATTTGCTTGCATTGTTATGGAGCATATAGGACTTTATATGATTGGTAGATTTGTATTTCCGTCCGAGGTGCTTCATATTGCAGACTTTGTTATGTTTGCGTTTTACTCGTTTATTTCGTCTTTACCCGCACTAACTTTTATGCTCTTGATTTCATCAAGAAATGAAAATATTTGGATAGTGATAGGGATAGGCGTACTCGGATTTCTAAGCGGCATGACTATGGCAATGGGGAACGGTGTATTTTTTCTCTTAAACCCCTTTGTCTTGATATTGAAACCGTCTGTAAACTCGGTAATAGAGCCGCAGACGTTAAACATTGTTATATCGGTAGCAGAAAGTATTTTATTTACATTAGGAGGTGTTTTCCTTGCAGAAAAATCATTTTATGAATAAAAAAGAACTCAGATTTTTTGACTATCTGAGTATCGAACTGTTAAAAGCAAAAAGGGGTAAGATTTTCCCTATCTTGTTAATTGCTCCGATATTAGTGGTTGTTTCGGGAATATCGGCACTGAATATGTACCTTACGCCGGAGTATCCCGACCCGTGGGCGGCAATGTTCATACAAAGTGCGTTATTGTTTAGCTATTACTTGCTGCCCTTTTCAATGATAGTCGTTTGTATCATGCTACAAAGCAGAGAAAAGCAGGCGGGAGGTATTCTTAAAATGCTTGCCTTGCCCGTAAGCAAAACAAAAATGATACTTGCGAAATTCGCGGTGCTTGTGGGGTATCTGCTTGTAGAAATCTTAGTTTTTTTACTTGTCTTTATCCTTGCGGGTATGTATACATCAGCTACAAACAAGCTTATAAGCCCTGTTCCCATTCTCTATATCTTAAAATGGAGCAGCCTTATATTTTTATCCATGCTTCCATCTGTCGCCATGATGTGGGCGATAACAGTAAGATTTAGCAAAATGTTTGTGGCAGTAGGGCTTAACTTCTTGTTGACTATCCCTGGTATTTTATTCTCTTCATTACCGATATGGTATCTGTTTCCGTACTGTTATAGCGGTCATGTAATTAGGTCGGCAATAAGCAGTACCAACACAGCCGCCGAATTGACATTGGATATAATACCGTTTGTTCCGGTTGCAGTGGCTATATTCGTTTTGTTTATAATCGTATCAATTAGAAGTTTTGGAAGGCAAGAAATGAGGTAGTAAGATGAAAAAAAGTTTAAGCATTATTTCTTTGATAGCAAGCCTTATCCCATTAGCAACATTTATTGAAATTCTTCTTAAGTTGGAGTTATCATCACAAACACAGGGCATTTGGGTTTTTATCAATATTGTATCCATTATTATCGGGTTTACACTGTCAGTTATATGCGTTAAAGACAAAAAAAGCCGTAGTATTGTAAACATTATAGCTCTGATTATTTGCATATTGTGGCTGTTAAATATGATTGGAATAGTCGCCGTTGCTATACTTACAAATTTTAGTTAATTACGAAAGTGGTCAAATATGGAATAGGATAGATTGGTTTTTAATGATATTGAAGAAATAACATATCAACTTTCTGATAAATTTAGATGTTCTATTTTTTAAAGAGATATTAAGTGTAACGCAGTAGTAAAGAGATTACTACAACTACAAAAATATCCATAACAACTCTATATAAACATATAATCTTAAAAAAGGGTCAATAATTGGTCCTATTAATATATTAAAATTAGTATAATGAATATAAAAATTATTTATAAAAAAAAGCTAAAATATAATTGTAGGAAGTAGACTTTATTTGTGATAAAATTAATAATGGTAAGGAAAAGGTGCTTTTATGAATTTAAAATCAAAGTATGATGTTGTAATTGTTGGTGGTGGTATTGGTGGACTAATGTGTGCCTATCGACTTTATGAATCCAATTCAAATTTAAATGTTTTGTTGATAGAAAGAGGACAAGCATTAGAAAATAGAGTTTGTCCTATAATTAATAAAAATACAAATGTATGTGTGAAATGTGATCCCTGCAATATTATGGAAGGAATTGCGGGAGCTGGTGCTTTTTCAGATGGAAAGTATATTATTTCTACAGAATACGGTGGTTGGTTGCCTGATTTTATGCCAAAAGACAAAGTAATTAATTACATTAATCAAGCTGATGATATTTTAATTAGATTCGGTGCGCCAAAAGATAGATTTACTCCTAGTGACGAATTAAAAAGAGAATGCATTAAACATGATTTACATATGCAACAAGCTGAAGTCAAGCATTTGGGAACTGACGCTAATTATCATACGATGCTTAAGTTATATGAATATCTAAAGGATAAAATTCAAATTGAGGTAAAATCAACAGTTACGGATGTAAATAAAGATACAAAAGAAGTCTATTTTACTCATGGAAATGAAAATCATGTTGTTGTAGGAGAGTTAGTTGTTTTTGCGGTAGGTAGAGCAGGGTCACGTGTTTTTGCAAAGTGGTGTGCAAATAATAATATCGAATGCATCAATAATCAAGTTGATGTTGGTGTGAGGGTTGAACTTCCTGCGATAGTATGGGATCATTTTTCTAAGAAAATTTATGAACCTAAAATACTGTATCGTTCTGAAAAATATGGTGATAGTACTAGAATGTTTTGTTTTAACGAAAGAGGTCATGTTGTGACGGAAAATACAGATGGGGTATTGACAGTAAACGGGCATGCATATAAAGATGATGCAAAAAAGTCAAAAAATTCAAACTTTGCTTTATTAAGTACGATTCGCTTTACAAAACCATTTAATGAACCGATTGAATATGCACGATATGTTGCAAGTTTGGCAAATAAAATATCGGGTGGTTCTGTTTTAGTACAACGCTTAGGGGATTTAGAAGCAGGGCGCAGAACGGATGAAAACCGTTTAAAGATGTCAACTGTTCAACCGACTCTTCAAGCTGTGCCAGGAGACTTGAGTTTGTGCATGCCTAAGCGTCAGCTTGACAACATCATTGAAACACTACATGCACTAGATAAAGTTGCTCCAGGGACGGCAAATTATGATACTTTGTTGTATGGTGTTGAATGTAAATATTACAGTGCAAGGCCAAGTACTACAGATTTTGAACTTGATGATGCAAAAGGAATTTATGCGCTTGGTGATGGTGCTGGGTTTACTCGTTCATTAAGTCAGGCAGCAGCAAATGGATTAATTGTTGCAGATAACATTAGTAAAAAATTCAATAATTAAGTATTCTGTGGATGCTTATAATAAAAGAAAGAGGGAATTGTAAATGTCAAAACAATTATTAGTAGAAGTTTCAGCTCGTCATATTCATGTATCTCAAAATGATCTTGAAATACTATTTGGACCAAACCATAAATTAACACCAAAGAAAGATTTATCGCAACCAGGACAATATGCTTGTGAGGAAAAAGTTACGTTAGTTGGGCCTCGCTCACAAATGAAATTAAGCATTTTGGGACCAGTTAGAAAAGAAACTCAAGTTGAACTTTCATTAACTGATGCAAGAGCATTAGGGGTAACTGCACTTATTCGTGAATCTGGAAATATTGAAGGTACAGAGGGAATTAAACTTGTTGGTCCTGTTGGAGAAGTCATAATTGAAAAAGGTGTAATTGCTGCAAAACGACATATTCATATGACTTCACAAGATGCAGAAAATCTGGGTGTAAAAAATGGTGAAATTGTCAATGTACGCGTAGCAAATGATGAGCGCACGACAATATTTGGTGATACTGTGGTTCGCATTTCTGACTCTTATGCTTTAGCAATGCATATTGATACAGATGAAGCGAATGCAGCTGCAATAAGTGGATCTGTTTGTGGTGAAATCGTTAAATAGGTATTTTATAAAAAATGATTGATAGGAGTAATTTACTATCCGGCTTATTTGTTTTTGTATAAGTTAATTCTTTAGAGTGTGCAATTTATTGTGTGTATATTTTTATCGGGCATAATAATATACAATTCATAAAAACTATGTAAAGGGAGCTGAATAAATGGTTTTCGATTTTAAAAAAGAACACAAAGAGCTTTATATGCCTAAAAATACACCTTCTATAATAAAAGTGCCTAAAATGAATTTTCTCGCGGTTAAAGGCAGAGGGAATCCGAATGAAGTTGATGGTGAATATCAAATAGCAATTAATCTTTTGTATGCAATTGCATACACTCTTAAAATGAGCTATAAAGGTGATTATAAAATAGAAGGATTTTTCGAATATGTTGTACCTCCTCTTGAGGGATTTTGGTGGCAAGAAGGAATTAAAGGATATGACAATACAAAAAAAGATGACTTTTCTTGGGTTTCACTTATCCGTATTCCAGATTTCATCACACAAAAAGATTTTGATTGGGCGAAACAAACTGCAACTGCTAAGAAAAAAACGGATTTTTCTAAAGTCGAATTTTTTGTTTATGATGAGGGGTTGTGTGTTCAATGTATGCATTTGGGATCTTATGATGACGAAACAATAACAACGAAAAAGATGGAAGAATTTGCACAATCAAATGGTTATATATTGGATATTAGTAAAACAAGGCATCATCATGAAATATATTTAAGTGATCCTCGTAAAACAGATGTTGCAAAACTTAAAACTGTTATTCGACACCCTATTAAATGAGTTAAAAACAAGCTAACATGAAGGTCTGGCTTGTTTTTTTAATATAATTTTTTGAAGTGTTTTTTTATTATTATAGAAGTTATTATCGTTAATGCAAATACGCTTGTAAATCTAAACCATCCGATATCATATAAGTACTGGAATTCTATTGGAAGGTACCATGGAATGTATTCTAAAAACATACCATGTGAAAAATAAATGATTGTGCTATATTGGCGAATTGCGGTGTAATTTAACTGTAGAGGACAAGAGGTTATTAATAACCAATTAAAAAAATAAAAAATTAAAGGTGCACTCAATATGTATACATTGTAATCGATAGCCCATTGATTTTCTCTTACTATTTGAGTTTCGATAAAGTATAAAATAAAAACTAGTACAAATTTAATGAAAGGGTATTTTATTTTTGTGAAAGTTTGATGTTTTGCGATAAATATTCCTAATGCTACAAAAAATAATCCATAAAATAGACCGTTTCGTGCAGTGAAGAATAATTCGAAATAGCTTTTTAGTATTGGGAAAAATACTGTACCTTCAAATAAATGATAATATGCTTCAGTAAATGCGAAACAAAGTAAAAATGAACTGAAAATTAATAGTGATTTTAAACTAAAACGTTTTATCCATTGAATACATATAAAAGATGAAAAAATTAATGCAACCATATACCATAGGTGAAAGTATGTTCCAGAATAAAATATCCCGATGAGTAGTATTGCGATCCACATTGCAGGGTGGGATATAGTAATATAACTGCTTGCAAGATGAATACCAGCTGGAAGACAAATTATACTCCATAGGATATACAGTTGAAACATACGTTTCAGGTATTTTTTAAGATAATTCTCATCTTTACTATATCCTATGTACAAAAAATATCCAGATGCTACAAAGAAAAAGGGAATTGCCATTCTTCCGATAACATTGCTAGAAATAAAGCCAATATCAGGATGAGTCTCATAAAATGGATAGGTATGAAACACTATGACAACAATTGAAAAAAAGAGTTTTGCTAAATCAATAGAATGGTATGATTTTTTCATAGATTTTTTCTCCATTTCTTAAAAGTATCATAGCTAAAAATAGATGTTTTTGCAAGTTAACAACTTAGCAAAGGTCAATATAAAAAAATTATGATACAATATTAAATAGAAACTAATTATAGAGGAGACTGACAATGAAGAAACCTATTCTAATTGATGATTTATGTAATTATAAAGCTTGTTCGGAAATTTTATTATCGCCTGATAAAAGTAAAGCAACATTCGTAGTGAGTCAAGGAAACATGGAAAACAATAATTATTCTCACTATATTGCTTGTTATGATTTTGTTGCAAAATCGTTAAAACAATTAACATCAAATCAAGAAAGAGGTGTTATTTGGGAAAGCAACGATTCAATTTTGTTTCCTGCAGACCGTGATAAAAGTGCTGAAAAAGCAAAATCTGAGTATAAAGAACTCACAAATTATTATCGTTTAAATTTACATGGTGGTGAAGCTGTAAAAGCATTTAGTATTGACTTAAATGTAACTTCTTTGAAGTTAATTGATAATCAATTTGCTATTGCTTTGGCGCTTGTGGATGTAAATAAACCTACGATGGATAATCTTGATTCAAATGAGTTAGCTGAATTAAAAAAACAGCTTGAAGAAGAAAAAGATTATGAAGTGCTAGATGAACTTCCATATTGGTTTAATTCTAGAGGGTTTATCAATAAGAAAAGAAAACAAGTTTATCTTGTAGATATGCTTGGAGGGAAGTCAGTTTTATTGACGCCAAAACTTATGGAAGTACATGATTTTGTGATAAGCGATGATAAGAAAAGCTTAATCGTAGTAGGAAACGAATTCACTGACATAAATAATCAATTCAATAAAATAGTTAAAATTGATTTGGATTCAAGAAAACTCACAGAATTATTAGATCAGAATACTTTTGATGTGCGTAATCTTGGCTTAATGAATGATATTTTAATATTTACTGCCACAGATTTTAAAACTTGGGGAACAAGTGAGAATGCAAAATTATATAAAATGAACATAAATACTGGTGATTATCAGTGTATTTGTGATAAAGATTTGTCTTTTGGTAGTACTGTTGGTAGCGATGCAAAATTATTTGGTGGTCAATCATTTATGTGTGAAAATGGATTGATTTATACAACTTTAACTACGGATAATTCTTCAAATATACATACAATTGATTTAGATGGGAATATATCACAAATTACTTTTAAAGAAGGTTCTGTTGATTGTTTTAGTGTAAAAGAAGATAAAATTGTGTTTATTGGAATGCGCGATTTAAATCTTCAAGAAGTATATGAAGTAGAAAAAAACAAAGAAATTAAACTTACAAGCATCAACGATGCTCTTGATGATAAGGAAGTATTGAAACTTGAAAAACTTTCGTTTATTAATCATGATGGAATTCGTATTGATGGATGGGTAATTGTTCCAAGAGGATTTGAAAAAAATAAAAAATATCCAGCGATATTGGATATTCATGGAGGTCCTAAAACGGTTTATGGAGAGACTTTCTTTCATGAGATGCAGGTGTGGGCATCAATGGGATATTTTGTTATGTTTTGCAATCCACGTGGATCAGATGGACGTGGCAATGAATTTATGAATTTAGTAAATAAATATGGAACGGTAGACTACAGTGATATAATGCAATTTTGTGATGTTGTTTTAGAAAAATATCTGCAAATTGATCACAATAAGATTGCAGTTACTGGAGGAAGTTATGGTGGTTTTATGACGAATTGGATTATTGGTCATACAAACCGTTTCTGCTGTGCAGTTTCACAACGTTCGATTTCTAACTGGATATCTAAATCATTGACTACTGATATTGGATATTATCACAATATGAGTCAGATGGCTTCTACACCATGGGGAAATCATGATAGAATGTGGGCATTTTCACCATTGAAATATGCGAATCAATGTGTTACACCAACATTGTTTATTCACTCAACTGAGGATTACCGATGCTGGATGGCAGAAGCACTACAAATGTTTCAGGCGTTGAAACTTCAAAATGTCGATTCAAGAGTATGCTTGTTTAAAGCAGAGAATCATGAGTTAAGTCGAAGCGGAAAACCTAAACACCGTCGTCGTCGTTTAAATGAAATAACAAATTGGTTTGAAAAGTATTGTAAATAAGCCCATTGTAAGGGCTTTTTCTTTTTGGTAAGGTGTGGTAAAATAATTTCGATAGGAGTAATTAAATGCGAAATATATTATTGATTAATGACATGCCAAGTTTCGGAAAAGTTGCACTAGCGGCTATGAATCCTATATTTTCCTATTTCGGACATCAGACTTTCAGTTTGCCAACGGTGTTAATATCAAATACTTTTAATTATAAAAAGTATGCAATTCAAGATAATTTAGATTATATGAAGGAAGCTTATGAGGTATATCATAAGCTGAATTTCAAGTTTGATGTGTTGTGTAGTGGTTATATTGCTAGCGATTTGCAAAGAGATTGGATTGTAGATTTGTTTAAATCACATACCGGGTTTAAGGTAGTTGACCCGATCATGGCAGATAATGGTAAGCTTTATAGTGGGCTTTCGATGACAATTGTTGAGCAGATGAAAACATTGTGTCAACATGCAGATTTAATTACCCCTAACTACACTGAGGCGTCACTACTAATTGGTGATGCTGTTATTTCGAACACTACTCATGATCAAGGAATTAGAAATGTAATTGAAAAGCTTAGAAAGTTAACTTCAAAATCAATAATAGTAACTAGTGTTCCATTGAAAGAAAATTTTGCTGTATATGGTTATTGTCATCATAAAGATGAAATATTTTGTTTAACTTATGAGGCTGTTGATACAAAAGTAATGGGAACAGGAGATCTATTTACGGCGGTACTTATTTCGTATTTACTTCTTACTAATGATTTAAAGTTGAGTGTACAAAAAACCATGAAATTTTTATATCAAGTAATTACTATGCATGAAACAAAAATGACGGATGAACCATTGTTTATTGAACAATACTTGAATTATTTAACATAATATTTAGGAGGAGAACATGGATACTACTAAAGAAAGTATAACAACTGCTATATTAGTTAATTTAGCAAAAAAAACACCATACACCATTCTATTTGATAGCAAATTTAACATTGTTTATTGTCATGAAAGTATATTTGAATCAACGGGCTATAATGACTCAGATTCCTTCTTTAGTAGCCTTAGTAATATTTTAAAATTTGAACAAAAAGATATCGATTTTTCAATTGATAAATTTACTGAAATGTTCACTATAGCATTTTCACAAGGGCATCATCAATTTAGTTGGCGATATACGACTAAGTCTGGTCTAATTTTTGATGCGCTAGCTTCATTAACAAGAATCGATGGCGGGGAAGATCCATTTGGTGGTAAATATCTGTTGGTGCAGTTTCATGATATTCAACCGTACGTAGAACAAATTGAGAAAGAACACTCATTCGCTACTACATATAAATCAATAATAGATGTTACTCCATTTTGTGTAAATCTATGGAATAAAGACCTAAAAGTTATATTAGGGAACAACCGTGCATTGGAACTATTTAATTTAAGCTATGAAGATCAGTTTATTGACGAATTTGATAGGTTTTCTCCAGAATTTCAACCTAACGGAAAGCTGAGTAAAAGTTTTGCTGTAGAGCACTTAAAGAAAGGTTTTGAGGTTGGATTTCATAAATTTCCATGGGTTCATCTTACAAGTGATAAAGTAGAAATACCAAGTGAAATCACGCTGAATAAAATAAATCTTGGTGGTGAAGAAGTGTTGGTAAGTTTTATAAAAGACTTAAGAGTGAATGTATTGGGTGGAGAAGATGATGTTCTTTATGAAACATATTTTGTTAATAGAATATCAGATAGAACAGTATTTAACACAATTTCTAAATTATCGGAAGATTGGTATTTTTCCTATGATGTGCGATCTTCATTAATACGGTATTACGGAACAGGTATTGGCAAATTTGGGAATGTTGATGGAATATCAATACCAATATTCACTGTATTAGATCATAATGTTATTCATCCTGATGATATTGAATCATACAAGCTATTAGCTGATAATATGAAAAACGGGATTTATGAACCACTTGATATACGCTATTTGCAAGAAAATGGTCTTTATCATTACTATAGATTAGTTTATCAAGTTATTAATAATGAAGATGAAAATCCTATTTTTGTTATTGGTAAAGGATTAGACATTCATGAACAAAAAATGTTAGAAGAAAGATCTAAAATTGATTTATTAACGCAATGTTACAACAAAGTTAGTGCTGAAGAATTAATAACTCAGATTATTAATAACGCCACTGTTGGTCAACATGCATTTTTCGTGATTGATATTGATAATTTTAAGGCGATTAATGATAATTTAGGGCATTACTTTGGGGATGACGTACTTCGTGATGTTGCCGATCAACTTAAAACTTCTTTTAGAAAAAATGATATCATTGCCCGTTTAGGCGGTGATGAATTTATCGTGTTCATGGAACATGTTGGCAGTATGGATATATTAAAAGAAAAAGCAAATAAAATATTAAATGTATTTAATAAAACGTATTCTGATAGCAAAAACAAATATTCGATTACTGGAAGTATTGGTGTTGCTTTGTTTCCAAACAATGCTACTACTTTTGAAGATTTATATGTGTGTGCAGATAAAGCACTTTATCAAGCTAAATTATTAGGGAAAAATCGCTACATGATTTATGATAGTGAATTGATAAATGATGATAAATTTAAATTATCTAATGTGAATAGAGCTTTGAATTCTTATTTTAATTTTGAACTAATTTCACATGTGTTTGAAATTTTATATGATCATAGCCATGAAGGATGTTCTATTCAAAAAGCTATAGATTATATTGGAGATAAGTATTTAGCAGATCGCTGTTATATTATTGAATCATTGGATAATGCAATAAGCTACAACATGAATTATGAGTGGACTCGCGAAGGAATAAGTGCAGAAAAAAAGAGCCTACAAAATATGTCATCAGAGATTTTTAAAGAGCTTATAGAGGATTCTATCAATGGTGTTATTTACTCTAATGATATTGATGAATATGTACAACGCAGTGATGCAATAAAATTGATGGAAAAACAAGGAGTAAAATCATTTTTACATGTGCAAATATCGAAAGAACAGGATGTTACTTTTATTCTAGGATTAGATGACTGTAAAGGTAAACGTGAATGGAACTTACGAGAGATTAATACTTTACAGTATGTGGCTAAAATGATTTCAATCATGCGTCAACAAGAACGTATGTATGGTGAAATCAAAACATTAACTGAATATAATGAACTTTCAGTGTTAATTTCTGATAATTCTGATGGTTTCGTGTATGTAGCAGACCCAAACACTCACGAACTTGAATATCTTAATAAAGTAGCTATTGAAGCTTTTGGTCTTAAAAAAGAGAGTGATTGGAAGGGTAAAAAATGTTATGAGATACTACAGGGGAAAGATTCACCCTGTGAATTCTGTACTAACCACTTATTAAATGAACATTCTTTCTATGAATGGACTTATTATAACGAATTATTAAATAAAACTTTTTTAATTAAAGATAGACTTATTAGAAATAAGAATAAATTATCGCGCTTGGAAATTGCGATGGATATTACTAATCTTAAAAATTTAGAACTACAGTTACAAGAAAAATTAAATGATGAACGTTTATTAATTAGCTGTATTGAAAAACTTCATACAGGATTAGATCCAAAAACCGCAATTAATAAAATATTAGGTGAAATCGCTTCGTTTTACGAAGCTGAACGCAGTTATATATTTGAAGTAAATGGTGATGTTATAAATAATACTTTTGAATGGTGTAAAGATGGGATTGATGCTCAAATTGATGTTCTTCAAAACATTCCTGCTTCTATGGTTCAAGTTTGGTTTGAAACATTTGAATCTGTAGGGGAATTTTATATTGACTCCCTAAATGGTGAGGTAGATACAAATGATCCATTATTTGAAATACTAAAAATGCAAAATATAGTTTCGTTAATTACTGCTCCAATTAAAACAATTGACGGTGAAATACTCGGTTTTATTGGTGTGGATAATCCAAAAGCTCATATTAAGAAGACTTATTTGTTGTGTTCAGTATCTAAATTTATAGCAAATTTCCAAGATCAAACAAAGATGCTTGAAGAACTAAAAATATTTAGCTACTATGACAATTTAACTGGGATAAAAAATCGTCTTAGTTTTTTAGATGCAATTAAAAGGATGGATTCGTTAAGTGACTTCACTTTAGGAGTAGCCTATATTGATATCATTAAGTTAAGTTCAATTAATGAAGCTAAAGGGGTTGAGTTTGGTGATGCTTCGATAAAAAAATTATCGCAAGTGCTTAGTGTTAAGTTTGATGATGATGTTTATCGTGTAGGCGGCGATGAATTTATTGTTTTGAAAAAAGACATTAGTGAAAGAGCATTTGATTTAGCCATTGAAGAGTTAAGAATTGCGTTAAAAAAAGAGTTTGATTTCGATGTTTCGATAGGATATACTTGGAATAGCAACGTTGAACTTGGTGAAAAACAAAATAACATGAATATTGTTAATAATCGTTATAATCAAGTACTTCTAAGAAATTTACAAAAAGAATTAGAAAGTGGAAAATTTGTAGTTTATTTACAACCGCAAATCGCTTTAAAAAGTGGTGAATTTGTTAGTGCAGAAGCATTAATAAGAAGAAAAGATGCAGTTGGAAATATTCAAACACCATTCTCATTTATACCGTTTTATGAACGGGAAGGACTTATTGCACACATAGATTTATATGTTTTCGAAACAG
>CAYJAJ010000023.1:0-9684 GCA_964368495.1 uncultured Holdemania sp.
ATGACCAGTTAAAGCACTTCTTACAGCCATGGATGCTGCAATTTCATCACGTATTTCCCCAATCACAAGCACATCTGGATCATGTCGTAAAAGTTGTTTAATCCCCTCTTGGTAATCTAAATTTTGTTTTTCATTTATTTGTAATTGAACATAACGATGATTGTATATTTCAATTGGATCTTCTAAAGTAAATATTTTTCTTTTATCAAGCGAATTTAGCAGTGTATATAACGTTGTAGTTTTTCCGCTTCCAGTTGGACCTGATAATAAAATCAATCCAGATTTTTGTTGAATCATTTTTTTTAAAAAAGTTATTTTTTTCTTATTAAATGTCAAATCATCAATTCTCAAACTAAAATCTGCATTAAGAATTCTTAAAACCCCACTAATAATTGAAAAACTATGAAGGAGTGCAAAACGCAGTGAATATATTTTTTTCAAATTGACCAGTTTGAGGTAATAATACCTCGGAAACATCTAAATTTGAGCGATAC
Source organism: uncultured Holdemania sp. (assembly GCA_964368495.1). Lineage (GTDB taxonomy): Bacteria > Bacillota_I > Bacilli_A > Erysipelotrichales > Erysipelotrichaceae > CALVGQ01. The sequence goes on from CAYJAJ010000023.1 coordinate 495, forward strand.
TGCAAATAGCGAAATAAACGCAACGAACATAAACTATTATTTACATCAACCATTTCTTGTCTTGTTCTAAATTGCAAACTCACTTCACCTTGTTCAACCTTAAAATGAATATCCGTAGCATCTAAAGATATAGCCTCTTTTAATAATGCAATAAGCTGTTTCTCCAATTAAATCACCTCTACTTATATATACTCAAAATATAGAATAATCCTAAAAAAAAGGTGATTTCTCACCTTAAATATCGATTGTTTTGTAATTCATATTTCATTGTAGTTGTCTCATCATGTCCTGGATAAACTATAAATCCCTCATCCATCGTTTTTAACATACTTAATGAATGTTTCATCTCAGTCGCATCTCCTGAAAATAAATCAGTTCTACCAATTGCACCTTTAAACAGTACATCACCAGTAAACAAATGTTCATCAATCGCAAAAACAGTACTTCCTGCAGTGTGCCCTTTCATAAACCAAACATCAACATCAAATTCGCCAATTCGCATTTTGGTCTCTAGGTAAGGTATTGTTTTCGTGCAGATGCATGCATTCCAATGACCAAAAGAATTAATATCTTTACTTTGTGCCAAAAATACATCATTGCTATTTAAATATACAGGACAATTATAAAAATCCGCTAACATATCAACTGCACCAATGTGATCGAAATGTCCATGAGTTAAAAGAATTGCATCTACTATATAATCATTAGATATCTTTGTTTTTATTTTTTGTGCATCACCTGTAGGATCAACAATCAGCACATGCTTTTCGTTCTTAATTATGTAGGTATTTGTCTTTAAAACACCCTGTATTAGTCGTTGTACTTTCACCATATCTACTATCTAAAAAAAGCCATAATGGCTTTTCTTATTTTTTCTCCTTGTGTACAGTTTTTTTATTACAACGTGGGCAATATTTTTGAATTTCCATACGTTCAGGATTTTTTCTTTTGTTTCGTGTTCCAATATAATTTTCTTCTTTACATTCAGAACATCTGAAAGTTAATGCTTCTCTACCTGATGCCATTTTAATGTCCTCCTAATAAATGCTAACAAAGTATAACATACTTAACTTTAAATTCCAATACTTTTAAGCAAAAAGCTTTACTTAAAAAATGAACTAAAATATAAACACATCGACTGTTTTATTTTAATATAACAATTTCTCTTAAATCTCCATTAATTACATAATCAAAACTAATAACATGTGTATCCTGAAGGAATGCTACATCATCAGATACTTTTAAAGATATACGATAAATATTGTCATTTTCGTCTTTAAAATATGCATACGATGTACCATCAATATTTAAATAGCGTAATTGGTTAACTATTGCAGTATCACTAATTGAATTTTCAGTAGAAATTTCATCATCAATTGAAACTCCTAAATATTCTTCCGCTGCTGTTTTAATACCATAAGAAGCATCAGTAACAGATACTTTTTGATAATCAGCAACATCAACAAATGCATACATTTTAATTAAACCAGCAGCATCTTTTAATGACATCACATAGGTTGGTTTACCATCTAAATTAACAAGAAGAGGAAATGTAGATGTATAATTCTTTTCCTGCACCTGACCACGTGCTGATTCCATTGCTGAGAATTCTTCCGCACCAGGAACAGCATAATATTTTGCCTCTTTAGTACGTAAATTAACAAGTGTAAATCCAATATTACTCTCATCAGCTAATACAGATGTAATCCCTGTATAAATATAAACATCATCTTCAAGAGTTAGATAGTTATATCCTTCTGTAGTTCTACTTACTCCTTTTTGTCCGAAGACAGAGTTAATAAAACCATTAACATACATCCCCCAGCTATTCAATTGTTCCATAATTAGATCTGCATCCCATACATTATCAACCCATGATGGAACTTCATTTACTGAATATTTAGTAGTTTTTCCAGTTATAGGATCAACAACAACTATTCCACTTACATCCTTAATCATATTGATTCCTTTATAAGTAATTGTTTGAATAACCCAATACGGATTCCCTTCTTCATCAACTTCAAACGATACATCACCAAATATTTCAGTTGGATGCGAAAAACGAGCATGTCGTAACAAATCTTCTTGAAGATAAGCACTAGGCATGTAACGCATTCCCTCTTCTAACCTTACTAATTCAGATTGTCCAGTCGTACTATTAACAACAATGTACCCTGGAACTCCTTCGTTTCGATTGTTGACATATCGGATTAACCCTTCATATTCAAGTGGTGTAACACGGACTATCTGATTGTTATAATTAATCTGCGTATATTCATTGGACACAACAAATTGTGAAATTAATTCAGGTAACTGCCCTAAAACACGATCCCCTAATTTTTCAGTTGACAACTTATCAATTAATGGTAAATTATCAAAATTAACTTCTTGTACATCTGTACTAAAATCAGAATCAACAACTTCAATGCGGTTATGATAAGTGCTAGCCATAAATATTGGACTAAACACTACATTATTAATGATATAAAGTGCAAACGCAACTGCAAAAACAGATCCTATTTTGATAAGTTGTTTCAAATACTTAGACGATAAAATATCATCTCCAATCGCCTTAACAAATACAGCATTTGAATAAACAAAAAACAAATAAACTCCTACAATCATTGCAATCCAAGTATAAAATTCTAACGATTTAAGATTAATTGGTGGAAGTGCAACATAGTAATATGCAGCACCAACAACTAGTGCGATTATTAATGCAATTATTCCATTATTTTTTTTCATAAAATTCTCCTTTATTCAACAGGAACTTGTTCAAAAACAGAACTATACCCATAATATGTATCAATAATTTCTCTTGTAATCTTCAAACAAAGATTTTCTTGTGACTGATCTCCATTCCAAGCGTTTGGAATTAGGCATCCAATCGCTAATTCTGGATCATCATATGGTGCATAAGCAATAACACTATTGTGTGGTGAGTCAACTCTTTCACCTTCATCATTAACAGTAGTTGCCTGCGCTGTCCCTGTCTTGGCAGCAATAGATATTGGTGATGTTTCAAGCCCATAGCAAATACCATCCTGACCATAGACACATTCAACTAACCCTTGCTTTACACGTTCAATTGATTCAACGTTGTCAGCTACTGATAATACAGTCACATCGTTTTCATAAACCACAAGTTCAGTTCCAGGTTCAAATGCTTTAGATACTAAACGAGGTTGATACTTTGTACCCCCATTTGCTATTGTAGAAGCATATTGTCCAAGTTGCATTACTGTATATGTATCATATTGACCAATTGCAAAATCAGTAATATTCCCTGCTGTTTGTGAAGATCCAGTATAGCCAACAGCTTCATTTGGAACATCCAGACCTGTTTTTACTCCAAGTCCAAATAAGCTAAAGTAATTTCTCATTAAACTAAATGTTCCATCTTTAACATATAATGGACCATCATAAACATAACTACCCCCTGCAAGTCGAATAGCAGTTTGTATCATATAGACATTACTTGATTGTGCTAATGCTTGAATATCATTTATATAGCCTAAATTTTTCCATGATGCTTTAATAGGTGTCCCTTGTAGTTTGATGGGTTGATCAACCATATACTCATCAACTTCAATCACTTCTTCTGTTTGTCCCATATAGATTACTGCACCCTTTACAATTGAGCCAGGTTCATATGCATGAGTATAAACCGAAACAGGATCACTTACAACATCATCATTAGAATTCCTAACCATACTCGACATTGACAACACATCACCGTTATTAGGATCCATCACCACAACAGATATTCTATCCATGTATTCACGTCGTTCATCATCTTGAGTTTCATTGAGTATATTAGTTAATAACTGATCAACTTCCATCTGTAAATTAATATCAACGGTCGTCATTAAATCGTAACCTTTTTTCCCAGATTCTTCTTCAGCTAAAATTCCTACTCCATTATCATCATAACTTAAATCATATATTTTTCGATTTCCAGCAAGAAGCTCTTCATATTGTAATTCGAGTCCTGACCTTCCTACTTTTTCATTTCTCAAATATCCTAACGCTAAATACTCATCAATATTTTCTGACGGTAAACCTTGTTGAGATGTTGTAACAGTTCCAAAAACTGACTTTAAGGTATCCTCAAATGGGTACTGCCTTTCCCAATCAATTTCAATATCAAAACCTAAAAAATCTTGGCTATGTTCTGTTAAATATGCTACAGTTTCAGTACTTACATCACTTAGAATCGTTTTAATTTGACCAGCAGTTCCAGCATCCATTGATTGCTTCACAGACCATGCATTTTTTAGTTCATCATCAAAAACAGCAATTTGTTCATCAGTAATTCTATCCAACCGTAAATAGTAAATGTCATCACTAGATAAATCACCTTCATAATAACTTTCCCATTCGCTATCACTTATTAGCGAATCATAAGCCTCTTTAGCATGTTCATCAAATAAAATTTCATACTTTGCAAGTGCTTCATTTTCAACAAAATAAGCAAATGAATCACTATGAACAGTCAAATATAAGTCTTTTAAATCTCTTGTTGTTAATGAAGAACTATCTACATCAAATTGCTGAGCAAATTTATATGCCAATGCCCACTCACCAGATACCGTCATATTTTGTGGTTCAAAATACGTGATGTTTAGTCTTTGACGACTTCCCACTAAAACTTGATTGTTACGATCTAAAATTTCTCCTCTAGGAGTTGTCATTGTCTGTGAACTTTTGCTATAAACATCTAGTTTACTTGCATATTCTTCATTTTGAACTATTTGAATCATAAAAAATCTTACTAACAATACAAATACAAAAAAGCAGCATAATCCTGCAAAAATAATTAATCTAGATTGTATTAACTTTGTAAGGTCCAGTGTTTTCTTTAAATACTTACTGCTACCCTTCCAATTTATTCCGACATTTTTTTTATTTGAGTTTTTAACTTTCAACTAGAATCTCTCCTTGTTTTACATATTATACATCAGTTCAATAACACTGTATAGTAGAATTGAACATTTACAACACCCACGAATTTCGTGGTATAATAAATTAGAGGTGAAAACATGTTTATAAGAGAAAAAACAAATAAAGTAATTGTCAAAAACATTCAAATTGGCAATCAAAATAAAGTGATTATTCAGTCAATGACTAACACAAAAACAAAAGACATAGAAAAAACAATCAATCAAATTAATGAGTTGGAACAAGCTGGTTGTCAAATTGTAAGACTTGCTATATTGGATGAAGAGGATGCAACTGCAATCTCTAAAATCAAAGAACGCACTAAGATACCTTTAGTTGCTGATATTCATTTTAATTATAAGTTAGCACTAATCGCCGTTAAACAAGGAATCGATAAAATAAGAATTAATCCGGGTAACATTGGTGCATTTGAAAATGTGCTAGCCGTAGCTACTGCATGTAAAGAAAAGAAAATTCCAATAAGGATCGGAATCAACAGCGGATCTCTTGAAAAAGAAGTGTTATTAAAATATGGGAAACCTTGCGCACAAGCAATGATAGAGAGTGCTACTAAACACATCGAAATTTTAAAGCAATGCGATTTTGATGATATTGTTCTATCCTTTAAATCTAGTGATGTACTGCTTACAATCGAAACATATCGATTAGCTAGTAAAACTTTCTCTTATCCCCTACATTTAGGTGTAACTGAAGCTGGAACATTTACTACAAGTTCCATTAAATCGAGCGCTGCACTTGGAACATTACTTTCTGAGGGCATCGGTGATACAATGCGAATTTCTGTCAGCAGTGACCCTGTAGAAGAACTTATTATTTGCAAACAACTTTTAAAATGTTTCGGGCTATACAAGAACGTTCCAAACTTAATCAGTTGCCCAACGTGTGGACGCATTCAGTACGATATGTTACCCATCGTTACTGAAATCGAACAATTTTTGAATACAATTAATGCAGACATCGATGTTGCAGTTATGGGATGTCCTGTTAATGGTCCTCAAGAAGCAAGCCGGGCTGATATTGGTATTGCAGGAGGAAAAGATCTTGGTTTATTATTTAAAAAAGGTGTTTTGATTAAACAAGTTCCACAGTCAGAAATCGTTGAAACACTAAAAAAAGAAATACTGTTAATGATAAATAAATAATCAGAATCATTTTCTTAATAAAGCTAGAAAGAGAGTACTGCGATGAAAAAAACAAATCAATGTCCTAAATGTCAATCAAAAGAGATCATTTTTATCCCAGGTCATGTTGGTGCATATGGCGTAGGAAATAACATACAACTTGGAATTACTAATTTTTCAGCTATAAAAGTAAATCGCTATCTTTGTACAACTTGTGGTTATACAGAAGAGTGGATTAATCAAGAAGATATCCCGAAACTAAAGAAGAAATTTTCAAATGAGTAAAATGCAAATTGGCAACCATCAATTCAATGTAGTTTCTAGGTGTTCCATACAACAACAAATACCTTATTGTAATATGATTTAATAGAATTTAAACTTTTTAAAGAAATTCACATCAATACTTCTTGCATCATAAAACGGCACTAAAGTTTGTTTATATTTCATGAATAAAAAAGGAGAGTGTAATTATGATATTTTTAGTTGACTACGAAAATGTTTCAAATGATGGATTAAAAGGAGTAGAGCTTCTTGAATAAGAGGACAAAATAGTCATTTTTTATTCCAAAAAAGCTGGAAACATCTCTATGAAAACACACAAGAACTTAGAAAAAACAAAAGCACCTAAAGAATATATCGAAGTGAATTCAACAACAAAAAATGCATTAGATTTTCAGCTCTCTACATACTTAGGGTCATTAACTAAAGAGTTTTCAGATGCTGAATTTGCAATAGTTTCAAAAGATAAAGGTTATCATGGAGTAGTAGAGTTTTGGAAAAAACACAACAGAACTGTTTATAGCTTTACATCTGTAAGTAGAACTGTAGAAAAAAACTTAAAAACTGAACTTAAATTAGTATTAAAAAGCAATTCAGACAAAATAGCTGAAGTCACTGAAATCATAAATAAATACAAAACAAAGCAAGGCATAAATAATGCTTTAGTAAAAAAATATAAATCAGAAATTGCCGGATCAATCTATAAACAAATTAAACCTATATTATCCGAAAAAAAATAATCACTTACAAACATACCTTATACAAAGAAAACAGACACCTCATGAGGTGTCTGTTTCTTTAATGATAACAAGAGGTATTAATTCATGATATTATATGTGCAATCATGACTCATTTTCTATTGAATAACTCTTATTTTTCAACATTTGAATTTCAGTTTTATATGGTGCCTTTTTGTCAATCCATGGTGTTTCTAGAATGAATATTTTATTATTTAAAAATGGATGATGTACTACATTACATAATGTTTCAAATCCAATTTCACCATCACCGATATTCGCATGTCGATCTTTTTTTGCACCACATACATTCTTTGAGTCATTGACATGAACAACATGCAATCGATTTAATCCAATAATTTCATCAAAGCTTTTTAAGATTTGATCCAGTTCATTTAAGTTCATACCTGAATCATGAATATGGCATGTATCTAAACATACGCCTAATTTATCATTCAAGTGCACTTTATCGATGATTGTTTTCAACTGATGAAAGTCTGTTCCAACTTCACTACCTTTTCCTGCCATTGTCTCTAAACAAACAATTATATTATCTTCTTTTTTTAAAACTTCATTTAACCCTTGGATAATTTTATTTATTCCTTCTTCTAATGTTGCTGTCGTAAAAGAACCAGGATGAAGCACTAGATACCTTGCCCCAATTTCTTTTACTCGATCAATTTCTTTTCTTAAAAACTCTACCGCTAATGTATAGGTATTTTCATTAACACAATTAGCTAAGTTAATAATATATGGTGCATGAATAACAACATTTTCAATTGAAATGTCATGCAATGACAACAATTCAATTGCTTCTTGTACTTTTAACTGCTCAACAGGTTTCCTTAGTGTATTTTGTGGGGGACCGGTATAAATCATCAATGCATTAGCTTCATAGCTCAAAGCTTCTTTTACTGCTCCTAATATATAATTAGGAGCTGACATACTGCAATGACTTCCAATTTTCATTAGTCATTACCTTCAGATTTTAATCTTTGCGCTGCTTTATATCGTTCTTTTCTTTGTGCCTTAATTGATTCTTGTATCATTGCACGTTTTTGTTTTTGTTTGATTCGTTGAACTTCAGCGGCTCTTTTTTTCTTATATCCAGGAGTTACCTTTTGATTTTTACGAGTCAATCTTTTTGCAATTTCTTTTTCCATTAAATCATTTTTCTTTGGTCGCTTACCGCCAAATGACTTTAACTGTTGCCATTCACCGTTTTTAAAGTTGAGATGTTCAAACACTAAACCTCGTTCTTTTAATGCATTAATGGATTTTTCATCACTCTCTTGATATAAAGCAAAACAAACTCCATCTTTACCAGCACGTCCAGTTCTCCCAGCACGATGAATATAAAAATCAAGTTCACTTGGAAAACCTAATGAAATAACATGTGTAATTCCATCAAAATCAATTCCTCTTGCAGCTATATCTGTAGCAACAACATACGATTGTTTTAAATTTTCTAGTTGTTTCATAGCTTGTTTTCTTTGTCGTGCTTGAAGTCCACCATGAATTTCAACAACATCTTTACCACTTTGTCGTAGTAAAACAGCACATTTAGCTGCATCTTCTCGAGTATTAGCAAAGATTAAACAAACATAAGGAATAAACCCATCCAACATAGATAAGCATGTTTCTGCATAACTTTTATGTTTACAAGGAATAAGTCGATGAGATATTTTTGGATTATTCGCATGTTCTGATTTAATATGGATTGTTTGAGGATTATCCATGTATTTTTTTAAAAATGGTCTTAAATTATTAGGAATGGTTGCACTAAAAACCATCATTTGTAAATTTGTATCCATTCTTCCTGCAACTTGATCTACATCATCTAAAAAACCATATTCTAATGTCATATCTGCTTCATCAACAATAAGAATTTTTGCAGTATCAACACGAAGTACACCCTCTTCAATGAATAAATCTTTTATTCTTCCAGGAGTACCTATAACTAAATGTGGTTGCGTATTTAAACTATCCGCCATTTTCGATCGTTCTACTCCACCAGTGATACATTTAACTTTAAATTTAGGGTCTGCCTCACTCATCGTTTTAGCACGACGATAAATTTGTTGCGCTAGT
>CAYJAJ010000023.1:9694-22471 GCA_964368495.1 uncultured Holdemania sp.
GTTCTCTTGTTGGAGCAGTAATAACTGCTTGAACAATGTTTTTTGAGCTATCGATTAACTCCATTAATGGAATTAAGAAAGCATGTGTTTTTCCTGTACCTGTATCTGAAATACCAATAATGTCTTTTCTTTTTAAAGCCATTGGTATTACTGCACTTTGTATCGGGGTTGGCTCTTTAAAGCTATTAAGTTCAATAAATTTAGAAGTATTGTTCTTCCATTGAACATGATTAAACTGTTTCATAATATCACCCTTTCGATACTATTATACAGATTTTAAGAAAAAACACAAAAGATATGTTAAAATAATGAACATGGAGGACTTGATATGAAAGTAATTTCTCTTATACCAAGAGGTTATTGCAAGGGTGTTGTTAACGCAATTAATATTGCAAAAAAATGTTCTATAGATTACCCCAATACACCTATAACCGTTCTTGGAATGATCGTGCATAATGATTATGTCGTAAAGGCATTGGATGAACTCAACATTAAAACATTAGAAGCAAAGGGCAAAACACGTCTTGAGTTACTTGATGAAATTAATGAAGGTATAGTGCTATTTACAGCACATGGAATAAGTGATGAAGTAATAAGTAAAGCAAAAAAAAAGGGATTAATTACAATTGATGCCTCGTGCACAGATGTGATTTACACAAAAGAACGTGTTAAACAGATGATAAAAAAAGGATATGATGTTCTTTATATCGGAAAAAAAGATCATCCTGAAGCAGAAGCAGTTTTAAGTGTTTCAAAGCATGTTCACCTTATTACATCCTTCGAATCACTCAAAAATATTCAGCTAAACAACGAAAAAATTTATTTAACCAATCAAACAACCATGAGCGTTTTAGAAGTAGCAGAGTTAATTGATGAGATTAAATTAATGATACCCCAAGTGCTTGTTGAGGAAGAAATATGTAGCGCTACAAGAATGCGTCAAGAAGCAGTATTAAATCTTGAGTATGCAGATTTACTCTATGTTGTTGGAGATCCTCATTCTAACAATTCAAACAAATTAAAAAGCATTGCACTTGATAAAGGAATTAAGCAAGTAGAATTAATCGAAACCTGTCATGATATTCAAGAGTCTGATCTTATTGACAAAGAAATTATTGCCGTAACAGCTGGTGCATCTACACCTACTTACTTAACGAATCAAGTTATCACAATGCTAAATAATTATTCACTTAATAAACAACTAGCCTACCCACCAATTGAAATAAATAAAATACTATAAAAGCGGTTAATCACCGCTTTTATCATCTAATAAATATCGCAACATCTTCATAAAGTTATTGATGTGACTTTTCATTAATGAAGAATGTTGTGTTTTTCATATGTAACAAATTTTAACCCAGCACTGATTTTTAGAATAGCTATACTCAGTGAATTATTAAGTACTTATTAATTCTAAAACACTGATATCATTTTTCATTGTTTGAACCATCCCGTGGTACTTTTATCAAAATATTGCTTTAATTTTTATATGAAAGTAAAATCTCTAATTCCTTTTCATTACAATATCGATACTCCCCGCATTTTAATGACTCATCTAACTTAATTTCTCCCATTGAAATTCTTTTTAAATAGGTAACTTCGCTATTGCATGCAAGAATCATCTTCTTAACTTGATGGAATTTCCCTTCTGTAATCCACAGATAATAAGAATGATCATTAATCATCTGTATTCTTGCAGGTTTGCATTCGACACACTCATCAATAATTATTCCTTGTTCAATTTTCTTGACATGCTCATCATTTAACGGATTCGTTATTTCTAGGTAATAACATTTTTCGACATTTTTTTTAGGAGATAAAAGTTTATGTGCTAACTTTCCATCATTTGTTAATAAAAGCAATCCTTCAGTATCCAAATCAAGTCGTCCTACTGGAAAAAGATCTTTAATTTTTACATCAATTAAATCAATTACTGTTTGATAAACATTGTCTTCAGTAGCACTAACAACTCCTGATGGTTTATGTAGCAATATATAATGAAATTGTTGATATGAAACAACCTGATCATCCAATGTAATTACATCGTTGTTTTCATCAACTTTAACATCATCCTTTAAACATAATTTATCATTTATTTTAACTCTTTTTTTCTTTATTAATTGTTTTACTTCTTTTCGTGTACCAAGCCCTGCATTAGCTAAATACTTATCTAATCTCATCATATTTATTATCTCCTAGTAACCCGTTTAGTCATTTTCTTAAGACTCATTTTAAATATTCTTTGTGGTACCCTAAAACATGCAGATGTAACAAAGTACACAAAAATACCTACAACTCCAACAACAGCCAGTTCAAAAAAAGTTACAATTGTTGATTCACAACTAAACGTCAATCCACACCATTTTAAAATAACAATAGAACCATACATTGAAACTAACGATACACACATAAATAGAACATTTTTAAATAACATTCTATAGTCAACACGAAACCGTTTAGAAATAAACCACAGACATAAAGCAATCAGTACAACACCACTTAACACACTTGATGTAATTGCACCTGTATATCCTGTAATTCTCATTAATGGAAAAAAGCTGATTAACTTGACACTAAAACTAACAATTAAAAAGAAAATAACAGTTTTCCTTAATCGCAGTGATAACATTAAATTACTGCAGATTGGTGCAATTGTCCCAGTAAATGCCAACACGCTACTGTATGCAAGTGCCTCTGTACCATAATCTAAATCTACACTACCATACATTAAAAAATAAATAGGTCTTGCTAGCACCAATAAAAAGAAACAAAGCGGAATCGCAATATATAATACAGTATTTAAACAATCATTAATATTTTTTCTTAACTCTTTGAAATCCCTCTTCTCATATGAAGCAGTAATATATGGAACAATGCCTGCACTAAATCCTATAGCTAAAACTTGTGGTATTGAAGTTAATTTATTGACTTTTAAATGAATTATCCCATTTAAATTTGCCGCAAGTTCTGGTGTAACACCAACAAGAGTTCGTTCAAAGAAGCTACTATTTACAATATTCATACTGTTACCAAGCAAGGCAACTAGCAAAAAAGGAATACCAAAAGTAACTAATTCTCTTACTATGTGTGCTGAACTTTTTTCATGGGTTGTCTGTGAATTAGCTAACTGCTTTATTTTTTTTAATGAATGTTTATCCAATGTCTTAAAGTAAAAAATTGCAATAAGTGCCGATGCTCCAGTGGCAAAAATAGCCATGTAAACTGCCCATACATTATCCATACTAAATAAATAAACACAAAATGCTCCAAGGATCAAAAGCAATCCTACTCGAGTAAATTGCTCAAGAACCTGTGACACTGAATAACTTTTCATATCCTTTAATCCTTGATAAAAACCACGATAAGAGCTCAATATAGGAACTAAAAAAAGTGATACTGATAAAATTAATAATACATTTCTAAATTTTTCAATTGTTTCAGGTGATGTACCCTCTGCACTCACCCACGTAGCATAAGGTTGTGAAAAACTTGCTAATAATATGGCCATTACTAATCCTGAAAGCATTAATAAACCCATAGACAGTTTTCTTACCAAAAGCACAGTTTTGTAATCTTCATGACTGTTGTATTTCGAAACCAAAGAAGCAACCGCAAATGGAATACCTGCAGTACTTAAGTTTAACAAAATATCGTAAATTGCATATGCTTTACTATAAAGTGAATAGTCTTCCCCAGCCATCGCAACAAAAGGAACTACATAAAGTAGTCCTAGTGCTTTTGAAATAAATATTCCAGCTGATCCAGTTAATGCACCAGCTATTAAACTTTGCTTATTTTGGCTTTTCATTGTAATTCATCCTTTAATTACCCGTTATCTGTTGCTTCATACTCTAATGAATCTGCTGGTATTTCATTTAAAGGATTAATTTCAAAAAATTCTCTATATGTCTCTAGCTTAGAATAATCTTTCCAAGTCACCATCATATATAAAGGACCAGTTAACTCTTCTACTGAACCACTAACAACTATACCTTCTACATATCCATAATCAACATCAACCTGATATGGAACCATATTATAAACAGAGCCATCAAACACACCGAATGTAGGCATCATTTTATCAACATCGAACTCGTTTAAATTTTCAAGTATAATCACTTCAATATCGTACATTGCAACATTTGGATTATCTAAAAATACATAATAAATTGTTTCACTTCCACTCTCAGAAACTTCAACATCAATTTCATAAAAATCAGAACCCTCTAAAAATTCAATGTTGGATAAGACAGATGTATAATAGGAATTATATAAAGCAAATTGTTCATCAGAAACAACATTTTCGTCATCACCAAAACCAAATGATGAACAACCACTAATTAAAATCATGACAAGTAATAATAGTAATATTTTTTTCATTGGGCCACCTCTTAAACATTATAACATAAGTCATACATAGTAAAAAGACTGAAATTTACTACTCAGTCTTTAATCATCTTCTATTGAGTTGTATATAATACAAACAGAAAAGCTATAAATTTGGTCATTTTCAGATTGAAAATGGCTGGATGAATACTTGATATCAATTATATCATTATGATTTAAATCTTTTAAAAAATTATTTGTGCTTTGCATACAATCCGCTTCATGACTCTCTTCAATTATTTTAATTTTTAACAAGATAACCACCTCTTTAGTAGTGTATCTTATTCATTGGTCGAATTTTGTTGAATTCTATGAATTAAACAGTCAAGTTGCATTTTCTCGTCATCACTTAGTTCGACTAAGGGTAGTCTAACATATTCCTTACATAAATTTAGCTTAGACATCAGATACTTAATTTCACACGGGCTCGATATCATAAAACAAGCTTTAGTAATGCGCTTTAATACTTCATCGCAAGTGTTGTCTAACCCTAACTCATAGCTTTCAATAACTTGATAAAGCAACGGTGTAAATAAATGACCAACAACTGAAACTATTCCATCAACACCAATTTCAAGTGCTTCCAAAAATAATCCATCATCCCCAGATAACAAGGTAAGATTGCTTCCATTTATAATTTCCTCAGTTTCACGTAGATTACTTGTCGCTTGTTTTAAAGCATGAATATTAACACAGCTGTTTGCTAAACGAATTGCTGTATCACTATTTAAATTAATACCTGTTCTTTTAGGAACATTATATAGCATCACAGGATATTCAGTACTTTCTGAAACAGCTTTAAAATGCTGATATAAGCCTTCTTGAGAAGGTTTATTGTAGTATGGTGTAATCACCATAATTCCATCAATTTCTTCTTTAGAAGCCGCAACAGTTAATTGAATTGTTGTGGATGTATCATTTGTTCCACACCCCATCCACACTTGAATACGTTTATTTACAACCTTAATAACAAACTGCAATAAAGCTATTTTCTCTTCAAATGACAATGTACTGCATTCACCTGTTGTCCCACTCACAACAATTCCACCCACATTGTTTTTTATTAAATGTTCAATGATTTTCTCACATGAAAGATAATCAATGCTTTTATCTTCATTAAATGGAGTAACAATCGCAACAAACACTTTAGGCATTGTTTTCATAATCGCTCTCCTTTACGTATAATAATGGTTGTATTTGCTTATTAAGCATTGCCTTATTTGCAGTTTTTTCAATTAAATTCCATTTGCTTATACAGCTATTTGGTTTTGCAAAACTATCATCTTGATAAAAAGGTACAAAATAGATAAATTTAGTATTCTTAAGCTTAAATAATGCTTCAGCGCTGTTGCCAAGTATATCATTTGAAGCAATTCCAACAACAACAGGCTTTTCATTTCTCAACATTGCCTTTGCCCCTAATGTGCACACATGATCATAATCTGCGTTTGCCCATTTACCTAATACAGTCGAAGTACATGGTGCAAGTATCATTAAATCATAGATATTTTTAGGCCCCAATGTTTCTGCTTCTAATAATGTTGTCATTACATTATTTCCGGTAATTTCTTTTAAATCATTAATGAAATTTTCACACGTACCAAACCTTGTACTTAAAGTTGAAGCATTTTCACTAAGTAAAACAGTGATATCATGTCCTTTCATAACCATTTCCTTTATTTCACATTTAATGGCTGCATGCATACAAAATGATCCACTTATCGCCCACACGATTTTCATAATCCTAACTCCTCCTCAATACAATCACAAATGCTATTTGCTGCAGATAATGGGCCACTAATTGTTGGAAGTGATCCCACTTGAAGTACATTGTATTCCTTTTTCAAACACTCTTTAACACCAATTCCTTTACTAGCAATATCAATAATAAATGGCTCTTTCAACCAAGATGATACAGTATGTTCATCAATAACACACGCTGCTGCTGTGTTAATAACAATATCTGATGGTTGCATACGATTCCACTGTTCATAAGAATAATGTTTGCAATTAATCTTCGGATTACTTTGTCTACTAACACAACGAACATCACACCCATTGCTAACTAATACCTTAATCATCTCTTTGCCACATGCTCCATACCCTAAAACATCATATGTGTAGTTTTTAAAATTCTGATTTGTTTTAGTGATTAAAATATTCAAAATCCCATGTGCTGTTAATTCAGCTAAAACATTTTTAAGCTTGTTATTTTTACTTAGATTAACAATAACTACATTTTGGCTTAACAACATCTCATTTACTACTCCTGTAAAAAGCATTGCATTTGGACGAACATACTTAAATAATTGTTTTATAAAATTATGATCACTAATCCCACTCATCGGTAAAACGACAACATCAAATAAAACATCAGATTGAATATTATCATTGATAGGTATTTCATATACAGATGTCTTTTGTTTTAATCTCTTTGCAATATACTTCATTCGTTCATCCTGCATAACCACGGCAACTTTCATTTGACCACCTCTAATACATTGTATGCAACTATATGCATATGAGCACAAAAAAAGTCTAAACCATGGTTTAGACTGTAAAAACTAATTAAATCGGCAAACAAACCAATTTTTCTTACCCTTTTTCAAAATACATAATTCTTCATTGAATGCATCTTCACGCTTAATAACAAACTCAGGATCCATGATTTTAACACCATTAACTTGGATAGAACCATTGTTGATTAACTCCCTTGCTTCTCTTTTACTTGATGCAATTTGTGCATTTATCAAGTTTTCAGTTAACGTTGCACCATTTTGAATTGTAACTTGCGGCATATCACTAACGCCTTGCTTTAATTCTTCAAATGATAAATCTCGAATATCACCTTTAAAGAAGATTTCAGCAATTTTAACCGCTGAAGCATAGGCGTCTTCCCCATGGATAAATGTAATGACTTCTTTAGCAAGTGCTTTATGAGCTTCACGCAAATGAGGTTGATTTGTGTTTTTCAGCTTTAATTCAGAAATTTCATCTAGAGTTAAAAAAGTTAAAAATTTTAAATAATCGATTACTTTAGAATCTTCACTATTAATAAAGAATTGATACATTTCATAAGCAGAAGTTTTATTAATATCTAACCAAATTGCTTCTCCATTTGTTTTACCAAATTTTGAGCCATCTGATTTAGTAAGAAGTGGCATTGTAAAACCAAAGGCTTCCTTGTTTTCTTTTTTTCGAATTAATTCAATCCCTGCAGTAATATTCCCCCATTGATCTTGACCAGCAACTTGTAAATTACAATTTTTATTCTCGTTTAACCACCAAAAATCAAGGGCCTGCATAATCATATAAGAGAATTCAGTGTAAGTAATTCCGCTATCTAATCTTCTTTTGACAATGTCTTTTGCCAGCATATAATTGATATTAAAATATTTACCAAAATCCCTTAAATAATCAATAAAATTAATATCTTTATACCAATCATAATTATTAACTACCTCGAATCCAAATAGCTTTGTAGCTTGGTTCTTTAAACAGTTGAAATTATGCTCAACTTGTTTTTTCGTAATCATTGGCCTTTCACTATCAGGTTTAGGATCGCCAATTAATCCTGTTCCACCACCGACTAATAAAATTGGATGATGCCCTGCATCTTTCAACCTTTTACTAATTAAAAATGATGAAAAATGTCCAATATGTAAACTATCTCCTGTTGGATCTGTACCAATATAAAATGTCATTCCACCCTTATTTAACTTTTCTTTTAGTTCTGGACTACTGACATCTTTGATTAATCCTCTTTGTTCTAACTCTTCATAAATTCCCATATTTTTCTCCTTCAAATAAAAAAAGCACATCCAATAAGGACGCGCTTTGCGTGGTACCACCTTAATTTAGTCTTATGACCCTCTAGTTATTAACGCTAACGACACGTCTTGTCTTTAAAACAAGCTGCTCCAAGATGTATTTCACAAGCTTCATTAAACTACTTTCATCAACCGTAGTCTTTCTTTATAACGAAGATTTGTTACTTCTTCTTTTCATTGCATTGACATATTATAGCATGTATAAAACGGATGTCAAACTCATTGTATAGTTGAGTTTCGAGGCATATATAAATAACTTAATTCAATTTCTTTTCCTTGATCTTCATCTTCATTGTTTAACATTTTTGTCATTACACGCATTGATACAGATCCCAAATCATAGGAAGGAATTGAGAAGCTTGAAACTTCTGGTCTCAACATAGAATTGTATTTTGTATCTAAAATACAAATAACTTCCATTTCTTCAGGAATGCTAATATTATTTTCTTTTGCAGCATTAATTATTGCAAAAGCTTGACTATCGCGATTCGCAATGACAACTTGATGTTTATGATTTTTAAAATAATGATTTGTGAATTTATAAGTTGATCTAAAATCTTCAGAAATTTTCACAAAATTTGAAAACTCTAAATTCTGTTCTTTAAAAGCCTTTTTAGCCCCATTCAACATTAGTTGAGTAGCATTATCACTACGTCTATCTTCAAGTATTGCAATATCTTGAATCCCTTTACTTAAATAACCTTTAACTAAATCATACACAGCGTTTTCAATATCCACAAATACAGAGCTTATTGACTTTCCTGAAATACGATTTCCTATTATAACCATAGGAATATTATAGTGAGATAACTTATTAATATCAACTTGAGTTAGGCGATCATTATAAATGATGACCCCATCCACTCTCGATTTGATAATGCTTTCAATTACTTCATCAATTTCATTAATTCCTTCTGTTGTTGTATGAAGTGTGACACTGTATTTATCAATTTTTGCAACATCCAACAACCCATTAATAATTTGGCCTGTATACGTGAAACTAGCTTCTGGAATAACTAATGCAATGGTAGTCGTTTTTTGAAGAGCTAGACCTTGTGCAATTGCATTTGGTTTATACCCAAGTTTTTCAATCGCTTCTTCAACTTTTTTTCTAGTATTACCTTTTACTACTTCTGAGCCATTAATTACGCGAGAAACGGTTGCCAATGAAACGTTTGCATAATTTGCTACATCATAAATTGTTACTCTCTTCATCTTCGTTCTCCTCCCTCTGGTTATTTTCTGTTGGGCGAAGCCATGATTTTAAAGACTTTACAGCTTTTTCAGCTACATCTATAGTTACGTCTTTCGTTTTTTCAACTACCTCTTGTACTTTAGGATTCGATGAAATATCCTCAATCCCTTCTTTTACAACGCCTATTCCCAGCTTAGTTATCTTCACTGTCTCATCTTTAACTGTATTTATTTTTTTCATGAGCTCTTCGTCTTGTTTAATCTTATTCGCAACTGAATCAACAACATCTTCACATTTTTGTTTAAATTGATTAAAGTCACTATTTAGCTTAGGATCCTCTTTAATCTCTTTGTATTTTCTTGTCGCTTCATCCACAACCTTTTTAGAATTCTCAACTACAAAATCACAGGTCTTCTTAAATTCTTCACTTTCTGCAACCTCTTTTGATGCACTCTTAATAGAATTGATGAATTTATTCAAAACTTGAATTGCCTCATAATAAATTTCTTTAGCTCTATCCTTGTTTTCTTCATCATCCATTGCCTCCTGTGCAATTAAAGTCACAGTTTGGATTTGTTTATTTAATTCATCTACAGTATCGTTCATAACGTTGTTTGAAGAATTTTCTAAATCTTTGTTTTCATTTTCTAACATAATTATCCCCTTTCAATTATTTTCGACATCTGAATCATTACAATGTGTGTCACTCTTAGATGATTTTGATTGTAAATTTTCTATACTACTCACGACATACGTTGCAGCGCTTTTTAAAGCATTTTCAGTTGAATCGTAGGCTTTGTCAATACCATGTGATACTTTTACAGCGGTGTTCAATGGTTCTTGAATTTTCTCAATGCTTTTATCTACACCTTGCACAGTACTTTCTAGTTGCTTCATTCGATTAGTACATTCCCCAATAAAGGCAATACACTTATTGAGTAATAAAATTATAAGAATTAAAACAACTGCACTTAATATTGGTATTACTTGTTCACTTACTTCTTTTAAAGAAAATATTAATTGATCTACCAATTTAACCACCTCATGTCTATATTTTATATGGTTGTGAAAATTTTTTCAATAACTATTGTAATTTTTCACACATTTTTCACTATATTATTATCAATTCATAACCATTTATACTATAAACATATATTTAAACCAACAAAAACATAAAAAAAGTAAAGTCCATGAAAGGACTTTACTTAAACTATTTCCTTTACTTTGTTTGCTAAATGATATATGTCTTTACTTGACATAAATAAATACACAGCTGGTGAGTGACTCGCAAGCTCTTTTGCCCCTTGCTCATCTTCGCTTAAGATTTTTGCATTTTTGATAATTGACTGCAAATAAGTTATATCAATATCCACACCGTCATAATCATCAATGCTTGTAAAGTCACATAAATACACTTCATCTGCTTTACTTAGTGCATCGGCAAATTCTTGTCTAAAGTAAAACACACGACTTGCACGGTGCGGCTTAAAAATTGCTATGCATTTCTTATCTGGAAATCTTTTTTTAGCAGCATCAATTGTAATCGACACTTCTGTAGGATGATGTGCATAATCATCTACAAATATATTTTCATTTGATTCTTCAACAACAAATCTTCTTTTTACACCTTGAAAACTTTTTAACCCTTTTTCTATATCCTCACAAGCAATGTTTTCAAGGTAACCCACTGCAATTACAGCTAAACTATTCCAAAGTAAATGTCTTCCAACAAAAGGCAGATTAAAACGATAAATAATTTGTTTATCACAAACTAAATTAAAACTCATTGAATTTGAAGTTTCTACAATTTCAGTTGCTTGAAAATCACTTCCCTCACTTAATCCATACGTGACCACATCACAATCGAATTTGCACTTTTTAATTTCCTCATCATCATTAAACACAATTAACTTCTTTTTAACATTTGATGAGAATTCTTCATAAGCACTTCGATAATCTTCGTCATCCTTAAAATAATCAACATGATCAATTTCAATATTTGTAATTATCGCATAGTTAGGACAATATGCTAAAAAATGTCTTCTAAACTCACAAGCCTCTACAACAAGATTATTGCTGTTTTTCTCTACATGTCCAGAACCATCCCCAATTAGATACCCTGTAGGTATGTTAAAATTTAACATTGCTGAAAGCATTCCTGTGGTTGTTGTCTTACCATGACTTCCTGCAACACAAAAACTATTATACTTCTTCATAAAATCACCTAAAAATTCATGATATCTAAAGCATGTGCACGTTTTATTGCTTCTTGCTTGAATGACTTCACTAAAATCTTCTAAAAATGCATTACCGATGATTACAGTGCTATTGTTCGGTATCAGCTCACTATCAAACTCGATAATTTTAATCCCTCTTTCAATCAAAGGTACTTCAGTAAAAAAATGTTTTTGTAAATCGGACCCCATTACTTCATAACCTAAATCATGAAGTATACATGCTAATGCCGACATCCCTGTTCCTTTAATACCAATAAAATAGATCATAAGTCCCTCTTTCTATCTTAATCTTTAATATCAAACAAACTAATATTTTCGTATTCTTGAGTATCCTGTTCAGTTTTAGCTAAACTTTCAAAATCTGCATCAACTTGTTCAAATTTGTGTTGAACTTTAACTTCTTTTACTTCAAGAAAATCATCCAAACTAAATTGACTATCTTTATTTTTTTTGGTATCATCTTTTACTTTAACAGTCTCATTCTCACTATTATTAGGTAAGTTATATCCAAAAATTGGACTAGGAACCGTCTTAAAAACGCCTTTGGATTTACTTTCTTTTGGCTTTATCTTAATAACTGGAGTATTTGATTCATCCAAATCCTGTGTGCTTTCACTTAACACACCATTAACTGGACTAATCACTTTAGTATGTTTAAACTTCTTAGATTTGTCGCTATAACCTTCAACTCTTTTAGCAATTTCATCAGCCTTGTTAATTTTTTCAAAGGCATAAGATTGTTTAGGTTCTACTCGCTCTTCCATTATAATTTTCTCATCATTATTTTTAGTGTTTTCATCATCTAAATAAACTTTTTTTACTTCTTCTTTTTTAACTTGTGTTTCAACTATTGCAGGATTTTGAGTAACCTCAAAAGAATCTTCAACTACCTCTTCAATTTCTACATCTTCAAAAATACTATCTGATAATTTCTTAAATAGATTTGATATTTTACTCATACCCATTCCTCCTTACTTTATTCTTCTGTTGTAGTACTTGTTTCTTCAGAATCATTAGAATCACTATCTGTTGTTGTAACTGTGTCGTCATCAAATTCAAAATAGTCCAATGCGTTATCAAGATTCGATGAATTACCGCTTAATTCTTCAATTCTTCCACTTTCTGGAAT
>CAYJAJ010000023.1:22481-24464 GCA_964368495.1 uncultured Holdemania sp.
AATAGTAACATCAAACAAGTCAACTTGTTCCTTAATATATTCTACTGTCGGTTTCGACGAGTATAATTCAACAATTTTATTCTTATCAACCACAACTGTTTTCCCAATTTTCATCATTTCAAAAATCAAGTCATCGATACTAGTATATTCGCAATACGAATAAAAATTAACATACTCCATTTGGAAATCGATGAAATACTTACTGTTATCAAATTGATAAACATTTAAGTCATAATCAAACACTTCATTACTCGAATTAATATAATCATCATGAATACTTAATATCGCAACATCATTGACTTCATAGGGAACTACATTATCATAAAAATGACTATTAATAACTGTAGCAATATCCAAATTCATCACAAATTCTTCATTTTGATACATAAAAACATTCGATGTTTGCGTTGATAGTTTTCTACCTACATCAGGGCTAGAATAATAGCGATATAAAGGCTTATTATTTTCAGCTAAATTCGCTATTTCAGCATCGGCTAATATTTGTAATTCATCATGCAGATAAGTTAAACTAGTGGAAGAACTACAACCACACAAACAAAAAATTAATATGCAACAAACTATTGTTTTTTTCATAGCGTACTTCCTTTCACTATACTTATATTATCATAATTAACTAAAAACATCACTACTTTTTAAGCCATACTCCACGATATATCGGCTGCTTCAAATCCATAAAACGTTGTTCATATTCAGTGATTGCATCTTCATCATGGACTTTTCGTCTGAAGTCAACACTCACATCGACTAATTTCCAATTGCACTCACTAAACTCACAAAGTGTAAATTCAAATAAATCACAATTATCTGTTTTCATAATCATCATTCCATTATCACTCAATTTTTCTGCATACTTATCTAAAAATCCACGATGTGAAAGTCTTCTTTTTTTATATCCTGTTTTTGGCCAAGGGTCAGAAAAATTCAAATGAATTACATCAATTTCCCCCTTGCTAAACCACTCGCTAAAATTTTGCGCATCATTCGCTATCATTTTTATATTTAAATGTTCTTGTTCAAGTATTTTCTTTGCAGCTACTGCAGCAACATTTGTATCTTTTTCAATTCCAATCCAACCAACACATTTATCTTTAAGTGACATTTGTGCAATATAATCCCCTTTTCCACATCCAATCTCAACATGTAGAAAATTGCATTTTAATGTTTCTTTCCACTTCCCTACCAATTCACTTGGTTTTGCAATGACAAAATCACTGTTTTCTTCTAAAAATGGTAATGCCCATTTCTTCTTTCTCATTCTCACTATATTCACCTCAAATTAATATTTATTTTATCAAATATTGACCTTTATTAAAACACCTAACTTAAAAAAAAGAAGAATTTTTATTCTTCTTTTAATTACTAATCTTTTTTACGAAATACTCTTTTTTCACCTTGTGGACGTTCTCTTTTTTGTGGTTCCACATAATCAGCAGGTTTTTCAGTTAAATCTCTTGCTGAAACATTTATGCGACCTTTGTCATCAATATCAGTTACTACAACACGAACAACATCATTTAATTTCAAACGATCCTCTGTTTTTTCTACACGCTCCCAAGCGATTTTAGAAACATGCAACAATCCATCAGTATCACCGAATAATTTTACAAACGCTCCAAATTTTTCAATACGTACAACTTTAGCATCGAAAATTTCTCCAACTTTTGCTTCTCTTAAGATATTTTCAATCATTGATTTCGCATGATCAAGTGCAGACTGGCTTGAATGATAAATAACACAAACTCCTTCATCATCAATATCAATTTTCACATTATCACTTTCAGCGATGATTTGATTAATCATTTTACCGCCTGTACCAATAACTTCACGAATTTTATCAACTGGAATTGTCATTGTTACCATTTTAGGAGCATATTGACTCACTTCAGGACGAGCTTCACTAATAGCTTCCATCATATTTTCCATGATTTGTTCACGCCCATGTTTTGCTTGTGCTAAAGCTTC
>CAYJAJ010000024.1:0-24018 GCA_964368495.1 uncultured Holdemania sp.
TTACTTATATTATCACTTATATTTCTGCCCGTCAATATTTATTTTTACTTTTTTCATTAATTTTCTAAAAATAGTTCCTTAAAAAAATTATTGTATATAAAAACTTTGTATTTATTTTAAATTAATAATCTACAATTTATTTTCACTCACTTTTAATAGCCTAAATATGCACATTATTTATTACAGTTTCATCTTGCCTTTTCATCACTCAAATAAAAAAATCACCCTATACAAAGATAACTCTTTAAGGTGACTGTTTTATTCGAATCAGATTGATCAATGAACTATTTTTTTAATCGATGGATGAGTTGCCGCAATTTTCTTTATGCCATGTGGAAATTCAAAAGCAATTTCCAACACCGCTCCATGCACCTTGACAACAATACCCTCGCCAAAAACCCCATGACTCACACGATCATTTTTTCTGTATGATACCGATGATCTTTTTTCCAGATGATTTTCAAATGGTTTCTTAGACATCGGAAGTGATTCAGTTAATTTTATTTCTTTCGGTGTTGCATATTCAAAATTAGCACCAATATGTTCAATATATTCAGAATCGATTTCATCTATGAACCTTGACTTCACTTTTGATTTCCCCATTATAAAATTAAATCCACCAGACTCTGTAAGATATAATTTTTCCTTCGCCCGTGTCATCGCAACATAAGCGAGTCTTCTTTCTTCCTCTATCCCCTTTAAACCATCTTGCATCGATCTTTCACTCGGGAAAATCCCATCACTCATACTACAAACAAACACTGTATTAAATTCAAGTCCTTTTGCTGCATGGACAGTCATTAATGAAACTGAGTTATTCACATCCACTTGTGCTTTATCCCCATACAAAGAAACAAGCTGCAGATACTCGTCAAGAGTACTTTCAGGATAATTCATAGCAAACCCTTCTATATCATTAATTAATTCTTTTAAATTTTCAAGACGTTCTATTTCATTATCATCTTCTAATTTTTTTCTGTAGCCGCTATCCGCCAACACCATATCTAAAACTAGTGCAAGTGACATCCCTTCTTGCTTAATACGCCATTTTTCAATCATCTCAACAAATTGATTGACAACAAGCTGTGTTTTTCCACTTAACAATTGATAATTCTTTGTTACTTCGAACATTGATATATCTTCTTCTTGTGCTTTTTGTAAAATTAAATCCATCCCTTTGTTACCAACACCACGACGCGGATTATTAATGATTCGCTTAAAAGCTAAATCATCCGCCTGAGTAATCATTCGTAAATAACATAGAGCATCTTTTATTTCTTGTCGTTCATAAAACTTCATCCCCCCATAAATAATATAAGGAATTCGTTCTTCAAGTAATCCTTTTTCAATTGCCCTACTGCTATAATTACTCCGGTATAAAATCGCAATTTCGCGAAATTGTCTTCCGTTTTTATAAAGTTCTTGAATTTTCGAAGAAATCCATCTTGCCTCATACTCTTCACCAGCACTACTAAAATGAGTGATTTTGTCTTTAGAGGATAACGAAGTAAACAATTCTTTCTCAACACGATTTTTGTTGTTTGCAATAACACTATTGGCTGCATTTAAAATTTCAGGAGTTGACCGATAATTTTCATTCAAAATAATTGTTTCAAGTGCTGTATAATCCTTACTCAAGTTCATAATAATATTTACATCTGCTCCACGCCATGTATAAATAGTTTGATCTGGATCACCTACAACATACAATGAGCTATTCACACCAGCAAGAAGTGTTATTATACTATATTGAACATCATCAATATCTTGAAACTCATCCACATGTATATGAGTAAATCTTTTTTGCCATTTATTTAGTACTTCAGCGTGTGTTTTAAACATTTTGTTTGTCATCAAAAGCAAGTCATCAAAATCAAGAGCATACATCTTTTGTTGCCTTTGAAGATAGTATTCATAAACTTTTACTTTGTTTTTTTCTTTCTCTAATGTTCCTGCAAACATATAGGCGCGTTCAACACTTACCTCAGCACCCTTGTTGTTCGAGATATAATCAAGCATACTAGCAAATGAATAATTTTGTTTATCAAGCCCATATTCTTTATAGGCTTCATTCAAAATAGATCTTTGATCATCAGAATCCATCACAGTAAAATTGCGTGGCATCCCCATAGTTAAAATATCTTCTCTTAAAATCCTCACACATAAGGAATGAATCGTAGAAATCCAAACACCCGAACCTTCATCTTGAAGCATAGTTAAAACTCGTTCTTTCATTTCATTAGATGCCTTATTCGTAAATGTAATTGCCAATATTTTATTTGGCCAAGTAATTTTATTCCTTATCAAGTGCACGATTCTTGTAGTAAGCACCCTTGTTTTTCCACTTCCAGCACCTGCAATAACTCGAACATATTGACTTTCTGTTATTACTGCCTGTTTTTGATTTTCATTTAAATTTTCTAACATAATATCACCTATATTAGTATAACAGAAAAAATACACTTAGTTTTTAAAATTATGAATAATTTAAAATGAAATTATTTACTTGTGTTATAATTAATAAAGATTAAGGAGTTATCTATGAAAATATTAGCAAACCAATGGAAAGATTACCAGTGCATCGATGCTGGAGATAAGGAAAAATTAGAAAGTTGGAAAGGCGTTGTTTTAAGAAGACCCGATCCACAAGCGGTATGGCACAAAAGTGAAAGCGAAAAAAATTGGAACGATGTTCACGCACATTATCACCGTTCAACTAGTGGTGGAGGAAGTTGGCAATTCAAGAAAAAAGTAGCTGAAACTTGGACTATCAATTATAAAGACTTAACTTTTAAAGTTAGTCCAACAGGATTTAAGCACACTGGACTATTTCCAGAACAAGCTGTGAATTGGGATTGGATGAGTGAAAAAATCAAAAAAAGTAATTTAAAAGAAGTTCGTATACTCAATTTATTTGCCTACACAGGCGCAGCAACAATGGCCTGCAGCAAAGCAGGAGCCAGTGAAGTTGTTCATGTCGATGCATCAAAGGGTATGGTTGCTTGGGCAAAAGAAAACATGCAACTGTGTCAACTCCAAAATAAAACAATCCGGTTTATTGTTGATGACTGTTTAAAATTTATCCAAAAAGAAAAACGTCGTGGTCGCACATACCACGGTATCGTAATGGATCCGCCTAGTTATGGACGTGGTCCAAACAAAGAAATATGGAAACTAGAAGATCAACTTAACGAATTAATTAGCTCAGCACTCGAAATATTAGATGATGATGCAATTTTCTTATTAGTAAATAGTTACACAACCGGTTTTTCATCTACAGTACTTGAAAATATATTAAAAATAAATGTATTAAAAAAACACCCTCACGGTAAAATTGAAGCTGGTGAAGTTGGACTTCCTTGCACTTCTTCTGACTTAATTCTTCCGTGTGGAATTTTCGGTCGATGGTCACATGATTAAAATCATTTACGAAGACAATCATTTACTTGTAGTAGAAAAACCGATTAACATACCTGTAATGGAAGACTCCAGTCACGACAAGGACCTTTTAACATTACTTAAAGAAGATATAAAAGTGCGTTATAGTAAACCGGGTGAAGTTTATTTGGGTTTAGTGCACCGTTTAGATCGTCCTGTCGGTGGAGTTATGGTGTTTGCGAAAACTTCAAAAGCTGCTTCAAGATTGAGTCAGCAAATATCGAAACATGAAGTATCTAAAGAGTACCATGCTGTTGTGCTTGGACAATGTAAACACGAGGATACTTTAATCGACAATTTATACAAGGACAAAAAGACAAACACAGTGTTTGTCTCTAACCATAGAAACAGCAAACATTCTGAGTTGAGTTATACAACTATCAAAACAATAGAAAATTATAACTTAGTTAAAGTTAAGCTTGTAACCGGCCGTTCCCACCAAATTAGAGTTCAATTCTCTTCAAGAGGCTTGCCTCTTTGGGGTGATCAACGATACAATAAAACAGCAAAAATAGGACAACAAATCGCTTTATGGGCAACATCCCTCACGATTACACATCCTACTTTAAAAAGCGAAATGACATTTACTAGTGCGCCACCAAATTCAGTGCCATGGAATAAATTTTAAGGAGAACTCTTATGGTTGTAAAAAAGAAAAGAAGAAAATTAAAAAAAGAAGCAATCGCAATTCTTATTGCAATTTGCTTATTTATCTACATTTTATTCACTATACCGTTTATGTTAGATGATAATAAGCTTGAAAAATTAGGTTATGAAAGTGAAGCAGTAGATGCTATCAAAAGCCTTGACCTCGATGAATTAATACTAGAGGATGAACTTTATACCGACTTTTTAAATTCCGCTTTAAAAAGTGAGAACTTTAGACTTGATGACTTACAAGTTTACTTAACACTTCCATCAATGAGCGACGATCAATGGGAGTGCTATGATAAATTAGCCACAAAATATACAATTGAAGAGCGTATCGAATTATTTCAAGTTTTAACGACAAGTGAATTAATTCCACTTCTTGTTTTTGATGATATTCAAGACATACAAACATACATCAATGATGTCATCAACAATAGAACAAAAAACGCTGAAGGAGGATTCAATCTAGACGGTTCTTATATGAATGCCTACGAAGATATTAATCCTGTATTAAACGAAGGCAGCTATACAATGTTAGTTAATAAAAAATATAAGCTTAGTGATTCATTTGTTCCTGCAAATTTAGTTGACATGAGTGTACAATACGCAACAGCGGGAGTTCAAATGGAAGCTACAGCATATGAATCATTTTCACAAATGTGTGAAGCAATGCGTGAAGAAGGTTTAAATATGTATGCATCTAGCACTTATCGAAGCTATGATTATCAAGTAACTTTATATGAGCGCTATGTGTCAAGAGATGGAGTAGAGGCTGCAGATACCTATTCTGCAAGACCTGGGCATTCTGAACACCAAACAGGACTTGTTGCAGATTTAGCTACATCACAAGGATCTTTAAGCAAATTTGAAGACACAGATGAATTCAATTGGATGATTGCCAATGCTCACAACTACGGTTGGATATTACGCTATCCAGAGGGTAAAGAAGACATTACAGGATTCATTTATGAACCATGGCATTGGCGTTATGTCGGAGAAGATATCGCTACCGAAATCTTTGAATCTGATTTAACATTTGACGAGTATTTTCTATATCATATCGTAAAGTAGAGAAAAAATAAAACTGAACTTCTCAAGATGAATATGCCGACCTTTTTAGGTCAGTACATCATCGAAAAGTTCAGTTTTTTTATCCGATCATTTCTAATATGAGTTCATCTAACAAATGATAAAACCAATCTTCTATCGGTTCAAATTCAAAGCCAATTTCATTAGCTTTTTTATTTGAAAGTGAAAACGAAAGAACATTATTATAACTAGCGCTTTCTGCATGATTATCATAAACAGCCTTTTTACCTGTTTTTTCTTCAATATATGAAATAATATCTTTTATTTGAATCACTCCACCATTTGCATTAATTGGACCTCTATAATCACTTTTCGCAAGGAAAACAATAAACTTGCCAGCTACATCACTCTTGATAAACGGAATATATGATTCGAAATTATTTACATTCATCGGAATTTGATTAATTATGTGCTCTACATAAAAATGCAACCTTTTCGTGTAGTCATCAACACCAATTACATAAGGAAATCTAACTGCTGCAGCTTTTTGATCATGATAATATTTAAACAACGCTGTTTCTGCTTGTTGTTTTACTTTGCCGTAAACATAATCTTTTCTATCACACCATTTTAATTCATGATTAAATGGATCAAACTTTTCTTCACTTGTGTTTAGCGTTGGCGTTTCATAAACAGAGCCAGTTGAAGTAAGAATATAACGATCGCAAGCAACGATTTCTAACACACTCTTTAACTCATTTGATGAATAACAAATGTTATCACACACAAGATCAAAATATTTTCCACGTAGTGCTTTTTTTACACTTTGATAATCCAATCGATCTAACACAATTCTATTAACACGGTCGCCAAATATATCTTCTTTTAATCCTCTTGTTGCTATTGTAACCTCATCCCCTTGTTCAAGAAATTCATTAACCATATGAACACCAAAAAACAATGTTCCTCCAATTACTAATACTTTCATTTTTTTACCTCACTTACTTTAAAATATAGCATACCATCCACATAAAATTTTTTTTATTTTAATAATTTTTTAATTTTTTCAATATTAGATACCGCTAAATCATATCCATGATCGTATGTCAGTTTTAATTTCGTCAAATCTGATTCAAATGAATTTAATTGATAGTTTGGTTGAAGTACAACAATTTCATCAATATTTTCTGTTTTAAGTTTTTCAATATATTCTATCGTTTCGTTATATTTATCAGCTCGTTGTTTTATCACTTGTGCTAATTTTGGATATTTAAGTTTCAATAATTTTGAAGCTAATTCTGTTGATTTCGAGTGTTTTTTCTTATAGCCTTGCGGTTGTGTTAAAATGACTAAATTTTTAGTGTTTCCATCATTTATCGATTGCTTAATTGGTATAGAATCCGCAAGCCCCCCATCAAAATATTGACTCCCATCAATCATAACAGGTGGGAAATAAATCGGTATTGCACAGCTTGCACGAATCAAATCACAGTTCTTTTTTATCTTTTTCCCATCACTATACACGATCTTTCCAGTTTTGGCATCAGTCATCCCAATCACAACTTTACCATTAAAATTGTAATAACTTTCCCAATCAAAAGGAACTAATTTGTTAGGAATTTCATCGAAAACAAATTCTAACCCGAAAATTGAACGATATTTGAAAAAATTGCGTTTCGAAAGATAACGATGATCATTTCTATACTTCATCATTACATCAATATTACGCCCTCTTTGATTAGACACATAAGAAAGTCCATTAGTTATCCCTGCCGAAACACCGATTACATAATCAAAATGAATATCATAATCTAGCATTGCGTCCAATACCCCTGCAGTAAATATGCCACGAAGTGTTCCACCTTCTAAAACTAACCCAGCCACAATATCCCTTCTTTCATCTTATATTAGTATATTATAATATAAAAAAACCCTATTAAAAGGTTTTTTTATATTTGAGTTATTCAAATTTACGGGGGAAAGAAATTTTATCAAATTTTATTTTTATTTGATGACTACATTATATAGTTTAGTTGTGTGAAAAAAATGATTGATTTGTGAAAGATTTGTGATAATTTCATATTTTTTCTAAAATAAAAAAAGGCGAAGCAATATCGCCTATAACTGAATTTGTTTTGTATCTTTTCCAGATTTTTCGTGAAACGTTAAAACATTCAACAATGCCTTATCCTCTGCCTCAATCATCCATGTTACTTTCTTAGAAATTGATTTAGAATTTCCTGTAGAAATCCCACCGTAATAATCCATGAATGTATTTATTTGACCAAAACCTGCAAGTGAATCAATTTCTTGAATTTTTTCCCCTTGAAGAATTTTATATTCACCTTCAAGACTCACCTTAATCGGTTTACTTACTTCTAAATCAACTGCTTCTTCGCTTATATTTGTCGGAAGATATCCATTATTAGAGATGATTGCCTCAACTTTATAAATGTTTTTGCTGATATTTGTTACCTCAACTTGATTAATTATTAAATGAGGGAGCGTATTTGCAAAACGCAAACTAAATTTTGTTGTTTTCTCAACTTCTTCTAACAAAAATGCATTCGGGCAATTTTGCTGTGTAAATTTATAATTCCATTTTGACACCTCAACAGTTTTAAGTTGCGGATGTTCTACCTCTTCCCATGACATGATTTCATCAGGACAATTTTCTTCTATCCACTTCATTTGTGCCAATTGGCGTTCTAGTTTTTCTTCAGTTGACGCGCTTTTACGGCTCATCCAATCAATTGGCATTCCCGCACGATTTTGAAGATCCCAAAGTTCAACCGTATAGGCTAGAATCCCTTGAGTCTGATAGCACCAATCATCAAATGCGCCTGATGAATAATTTTCTTGGTCTTCCATAAAACAATCAAAAATATTAATTGTTGCATAACCCATCTCTGCGGTAGCCATTTTTCCAATTTCACGATAATGTTTCATATCAAGAGCACTTGAAGCTTTTTCAGGCTTAGTTCCTGGTGGATATAAAATTACTCCTCCACTTGTATGGTGTGTTAAAACTGCGCCAATATTTGGATGCTCTAATACAAAATCTACAATCGCTTTATTTTCAGGATTACTAAGTGGATACTTTCCAGCTCCACCTTGTCGAACTTCACTAAACCATCCAAACGGGTAATTGCGATTAAAATCCAACCCCCATAGCGGTTTGCGAATATTAATGTTCATTCCATCAAAATTTTCAATTAGTCCTTCAGTATAAATGTTATAGAACTCCCCTTCAATATCATCTGGTTGACGTGGTTGCATCACAAGTTCATGATTTTTTCCTTTTTTCCATGCACCGAATGGACTCTTAACTCGCATCATCCCAATAATACCGTCATTATTCATATCTTCTTGTGTTAAGCCACCATCTTTTAAATTATATGGTCGATTAACTGAGCGAAGTGAATATGGTGTAGTCAGATACGTTTCAGCACCATCCACACTCATTCTTGGAATGATATAAATTGTCGTTGTATCAATTAATTTTGTAACCTTCTCATCTACCCCATAATTGCTCAATAGATAGTCCATAGTATGCATTGCAGCCATAGAACCTGTAACCTCACCTGCGTGATGGTTTCCATCTATGTAAAACGCTGGTTTGCTTAGTGAATTACCCGTTTCTTTATTTGTAATTGTCATCGCCCAAACATCACGATTTTCAACACTTTTACAAATGCTTTCTAAATGTACCAATTTCGGGTAATTATTCGCAAAAAACTTGCAGTTATTGGTTAATTCATCATAGACATAATAATGATCATATTTAAATGTTGTTTTCATTTTCTTCTCCTACAATACTTTACTTAAAAACTCGATTGTTCTAGGATTTTTAGGATGTTCAAACACCTCAATTGGTGTTCCTTTTTCTTGAATAATCCCTTCGTCCATAAAGAATACACGATCACTAATTGACTTCGCAAACCCCATCTCATGAGTCACAATAACACATGTCATTCCTTCATCAGCAAGCTTTTTAATTACTTCAAGTACTTCTTTTACCATTTCAGGATCTAGTGCAGAAGTTGGCTCATCAAACAACATCACATCTGGTTCCATTGCCAAAGCACGAATAATTGCTAAACGCTGTTTTTGTCCTCCTGACAATTTTCTTGGGTATTCATATTTCTTATCCGATAACCCAACCATCGCTAATAATTTATCAGCAATTGCCTCTGCTTCATTTTTTGATATTTTCTTTTCTAATGTTGGTGTAATCGTTATATTTTCTAGAACAGTTAAATGTGGAAATACATTAAACTGTTGAAACACCATTCCTATTTTTTGTCTATGCACATCCAAATTCACCTTTTTATCAGTAATATCTGTACCCTCAAATATAACTTGACCATCAGTTGGAATTTCAAGTAAATTTAGGCAACGTAGAAATGTAGATTTCCCAGACCCTGAAGGACCAATAATCGATATCACTTCCCCTTGATTGATTACCTCATCAATTCCTTTTAAAACTTCTAAATTATTAAAGCTTTTCTTTAAGCCTTTAACTTCAATTAAATTAGTCACTTACACTCAACCTCTTTTCTAATAAGTTTACAAAATACGTTAATACAAGCGTTACCAACAAGTAAATGATGGCAATGACAAACAATGGTTGCCACATTAAGAATTGATTAGCTAATATTGTACGTACATACATCAATTCTCCTACAGAAAGTGTTGCAGCAATTGATGTTTCTTTAATCATTGTGATATATTCATTTCCCAGTGCAGGCAAGATGTTTTTAATTGCTTGTGGTAAAATAATTTTTTTCATACAGTTTGAAGAACTCATCCCTAGTGACCTTGCAGCCTCTGTTTGACCTTTATCAACTGCATTTATTCCACCTCTAATAATTTCTGCAACATAGGCACTACTATTGACAACTAAGGCGAATAAAATAAACATTTCTTTTGGAATAACATTCAAACTAGGAATTGCCATTGGAATGAAAATATACGCAATGTATAGTTGCACAAGAAGTGGCGTTCCACGTAATACAGTCACATACACTTTTAAAACTATATTCAAAACTTTGTTGTTCATGAACTGCAACATCGCAATAAATCCACCAAGAATACTACCGAAGAACACTGCAATGAACGAAAACCAAAGTGTCATTAATAACCCATTTAAGAACAAAGGCCAGTTTTCAATAAATACTTCGAAAACCCCAGGTGTTTTTACTTCTGCATTTTCATCAATATTTGTAAGAGTTGCTGCTAAAGCCTCTGCTTCAATATGCCATTCATCATAATATCCATTTTCATTTACATCAATTAATATCTCATTAACTGCTGCAAGTAATTCGGATTCCCCTTTTTTAATAGCAATAACATTTCCCTCTTGAGAATTCGTTTCATCTAAATAAAACTCTGGATATGCTTTTATTAATCCTTCTGTAGAACTTGCATTTCCTTCCGCAATTTCGCAGGTTACAGCAATTGCATCCAGTTTATAAGAAGCTAATGATAGTACACCGATATCTATTGTAGTGTACGGCTCAATTGTCGCCCCTAATATTTGATCAGTTGCATACATTTCTTGAAGTGAATTTGCTTGTGCACCAATTGTAGTCCCATCAAAATCTTCAAATGTTTGAAATTTATCATAATCTTCTTCACGAATTAGTAAACCATGACAACTTTCTTCACCTTTATTAAATCCGATTGATAACTCGTAGTTTTCCGCACGTTCTGTTGTCCATCCAAAACCAGAAATTGCCATATCGGCTTTACCTGTGTCTACCGCTGTTAACGTTGTGCTAAAGTCCATTGTTTCAATTTTCAAATCCACATTCAATTGTTCAGCAATATACTGCGCTAATGAAATATCTGATCCTGCCGGATTTCCATTTGCGTCCAAAAATTCTAGTGGAACAAAGTCAGGAGATGTAGCAACTATTAATTCTCCTCTTCCTAGTACTTCTTCTAATCTGTTTTCGTAATCTTTCTGTTCACTTTGACAACCACTTAACAACACCGATGTCAACAAAACAGTAAGTAGTGCAAAAAATATTTTTTTCATTTTTGTTTTCATTTTATTCCCTCATTTCCTTCATCACATCAAATCCTTGCCTTCGATCACTATCCATAAAATCACCCCTAAATATAAAAACGCCATCTCTATATGCTAGAGACGACGTATATCGCGGTACCACCCTAGTTGCCAAAAAATTTGACCACCTCAACCATAACGTTGGCTTTTACGTCCAATCCTACTTTATTCAGATTAGCTTCTTACAAGTGCGTTTCACTTTCAACATTGCCATAAGGCTTCCACTCTACCCTTACTCGCTATCGGTAATTTCCAGTTACTCTCTTGATCTTTGAATTTGTATATGAAACAAATATAAAGCATCGAAATAAATTTGTCAACATCTTTTTGAAAAAAATGTCTTTTTTATGAAACAAATCAAAAATATTTTCAGAAACATTCAATTTAATACTATGATTGTTTTTTCTTTAATTTTATTTTATGTTCTTTAAAAAAGCTACATAACCGTGATAAGCCTCAAAAACATCTGCTTTCGATACCACTTCCCATGGTGCGTGCATGTTTTGTACTGCAATACCTGCATCAATAACTTCCATATTTAAATTAGCTAGGATATAAGCGATTGTTCCGCCTCCTCCTAAATCAATTTTTCCTAATTCAGCAGTTTGAAATTGAACATTGTTGTCATCCATTACAGCACGAAGTTCAGCAATAAATTCTGGGTTAGCATCGTTACAACCGCCTTTACCACGACTTCCAGTATATTTATTAAAACAAATCCCCATTCCTAAAAAAGCTGTATTTTTCATTTCATTTACCGATGGATAATTAGGATCAAAACCAGCACTTACATCACTCGACAACATTTTACTATTAGTAAAAGTACGACGAAGTTTCAAGTCGTTGTACTCTTCAATACAATTAATTAACTCTGCAACTGTATTTTCAAAGAAGCGACTGTGCATTCCACTTGCTCCTTGACTTCCTACTTCTTCTTTATCCACTAAGATACAGCAAGTAGTACGTTTAGGTTTATCTACCGCAAGGGTTGCCATTAGCGAAGTATATGCACATACACGATCATCATGACCATACCCCATAACCATACTACGATCTAATCCATAGTCGCGTGCTTTTCCTGCTGGCACAATTTCAAGCTCCGAGGAAATAAAATCATCCTCTTCAATGTCGTATTTTTCTTTTAAAAGTGTCAAAATTGCCGATTTTACTTTATCTTTTTCTGCATTTTTCGCTGGAATACTTCCAACAAGCACATTTAAATCTTCACCTTCAACCACTGTTGCACCAGGTTTTTTTAGTTGCTCCTGAGATAAATGAATTAATAAATCACTGATTCCAACAACAGGATCACAATCATCTTCACCAATACAAATGTTTACTTTTGTACCATCTTTTTTGCAAACT
The DNA here is from genome assembly GCA_964368495.1 of uncultured Holdemania sp. Taxonomy (GTDB): domain Bacteria; phylum Bacillota_I; class Bacilli_A; order Erysipelotrichales; family Erysipelotrichaceae; genus CALVGQ01. The sequence goes on from CAYJAJ010000024.1 coordinate 12,557, forward strand.
ACACCATGGAGTGCCATAGGTGTTGCAACCCATTGATATTTTTTAACACCACCATAATAATGCGTATCCAACAAAACCAAACCATGATCTTCATAAAGAGGTTTTTGTTTAATATCTAGACGAGGTGAATCAATATGTGCACCTAAAATATTCATCCCTTCAGTAATTGAATCTTCACCAATCACAAAAAGAACAATGGTTTTATCCATATTCGTTGCATATATTTTATCGTATACTTGAATATTTTTATTGCCGCTTAAATATTCATTGATACTCACAAAGCCGTTAGCCTCGACAATTTTTACACTTTCTTTAACACATTCACGCTCTGTTTTACAAACTGAAATATAATTTTTGTATCCTTCATTAAATTCAAAACATGACTTCAACTCTTGATCGCTGTATTTTTCCCAAACTGTTTTCATAAGTTCCTCCATTCAATATAATTATACTTACTTTTTATAAAAGTCAAAGTATTTTTCATTAAATACATGATGTTAAAAAAAAGGAACATCATCATGATAATGTCCCTACTTATTAATAAATTCTAAAATTTCTGCTTTTCGATTTTCCATATCCTGTATTCCTAGTTCATACAATTTTTTTAGGTTTTCAGGATCCCCACTAAAACGCTTAACTGGTATACTTATACTTGGTCTTATTAATATACAACGACCTTTTTTAATTTCTTCTTCTATTTTATTCATTTGTGCATGATAACTTTCATGACGATTTATATAGTTATGAACCATCTTAGGGTAGTTAGGATAATTAAACTTCATAAACCATCGCATAAATGCTCCAGCTGCTTTTCTAACGTATCCTTCTGGTTTTGTAACAATAACAATATTTCGATTGCATCCTTTTTCTAGTGCTCTTTCAATAGGTATCATAACAGAAATCCCACCATCAAGCATTTTCATTCCGTTATAGTAAACAATATTTCCAGCAATAGGTAGTGTGCATGCTGCTTTAAGCATGCGTAGTTCATCATCCAAATGTGATGCGTTATAGAAAATAGTCTCACATTTTTCCATGTCATATACACCAAATTCTAATGGACTGTTCTTCTCTCTTAATGATGAAGTATTATATTTTAAATCCTTAAGCAACAGTTGATCAAACATATAATTGTATCCAACATATCTACCTTCATGCAAAATTGGGTAAAGTCCAATATTTTTTTTATCTGCTGTATGAATCACTGTAGTATCATGAAGCAACTTCTCATCTTTCAAAAAGTAATTACAAATATTTAAAGCTCCCGCAGAAATACCAACTCCATAATCTGCTTCAATGTTATTTTGAATCATCCAAGTTAAACAACCAGCGGTGTATGCACCTCGCATTCCTCCACCTTCTAATATCAATCCTAATTTATTCATTTTATCACCTTTAAATAGTTTAATATAAATTGAATTTTTTTACAATTGCTAACTTTTAAAATAAACCCATATAAAATTCTATTTTATCTAAAAATTCTTGCCAAGATGTTTCATCAATCATACCAGCAGGACAAAGTTTACCACTAAAGTGTTGATGTCTATAGACATCACTGCTTTTTAGATTGTATGCATCTAATAAAGTAGCCACTAATTTAGCAGCATTATCTTTACTTTTATCGTAGTTGCTTCCTTCATTAACACATATTTCGACCCCAATTCCATTTAAATTGCCACCACTAACTGCTAATTTATCCCCTGCATGCCAGGCAACTTCATGATCTGGTAAATGATGATAAATGACATTTTCATCTACTGTATAATGCCAAGAATTTTCATCAGTTAGATTAGTCAATAAATATTCAGAGTGATTTTCTGCATCAGCAGTAGAAGAAAAATTATCAGTTTCGTGGATAACTATCATTTTAATCTCTCTATTTATCATCGGGCGATTGATAGATGGTGTAGGAATAATTTCGTGAATTACTTGGATATCAAATGCATTTTGTATATTAGCATCCACTACTGAAAAATTACCACCAAAATAATTTTTTACAAAAAAAACACTAACAATTAGCGTAAATAAAACCGCAAATATTTGCAGTTTTTTCTTAACATCATTTTTTAATCTTCTTTTTATTGCCATATTATCCTCGATTATTAAAGTACTCTCTTCTTTTTTTGGCTACTTTTTTTTCTTTGCCCTTTGCAAATGTGTTTAACAAAATAAACAAATTACTGCTTCGATATATATCGCTTTTTATTTCTTGACCGTCAATCAAAACAAAAATGATTTTATCCCCGTCAGCAGACTTAACATATTGCCAATTTAGCAATTCTTCCCAATAAATACAATAGCAAGTATTAATTTGCCTACTATCATAAACAACCAACAAGTTGTTATATATTTCTAAAAGTGTTCTATCCGGCATTGCAACAAGTGCAAACAAACATACTGCAATTACACTAAGAAATAACACAGAATAGGCACTAAACAAAAACATTAATCCTATGGATAAAAAAAGTATAATAGAAATAAATTGTGTAGGTTTAACTGTGAGTGTTAACATTGGTGGCACTTCTCTTGGAATATTATATATTTTAAGTTCTTTGGATTTCATAAAAACACCTCATTGTTATTTTAACATAAATGTTTTTGAATAAAAATGAAGTTTCTATGAAAGAAATTAATATTTCTTAAATTTTATCTAATTTTCCACTTAAAAATATTTTTGCCCACTTTAAATCATTTTCATTTAATTGCCTTAAATCATTTTTTATAATCAATATAATTGTTTCAATTTTCGGAACTAACCATTCATGTTCTGCATCATTTTTTGCTTTTAATAAACATCGAATATATAACTTATAATACTCTAATTGTCTCTCCATAAAAATCCCCCAATCAGTTTTTAGATAGTTTATGCAACATTACATAAAAATATGTACGCATAAGATGTTTGAAAGAAAAATTTATGTTACAATAAAATGGGTGAAAAATTATGAAAAACTTTTATTATGAATGTACACATATATGTCAACAATCAGGAGCAAGAACTGGAATTCTTCACACGCCCCACGGCGATGTTGAGACACCAATGTTTATGCCTGTAGGAACACTGGCGAGTGTTAAATTTTTATCTTCTGCAGACATCAATGCTATTAATGCAGGAGTTATTTTAGCCAACACATACCATTTGTGGCTAAGGCCAGGTGAAGACGTGGTAGATGCTGCAGGAGGGGTTCAAAAGTTCATGAATTATAATGGACCGATGCTTACTGATAGCGGTGGATTTCAAGTGTTTTCGCTAGCTGACAACAGAAAAATATCAGAAGATGGTGTTACATTTAAGAGTCATTTAGATGGATCAAAACTATTTATGTCTCCAGAAATTAGTATAGATGTTCAAAATAAAATAGGTGCTGACATCATTATGTCTTTTGATGAATGCATTCCTTATCCTGCTGATTATGAATATGTAAAAAATAGTGTAGAACGTACTTTAAGATGGGCAAAACGTGGACTAGATGCTCACAACAAAAAAGATACTCAAGCATTGTTCGGTATTGTGCAAGGTGGTGATTATGAGGACTTACGAGAACATTGTGCAAAAGAGCTTGTAAAAATGGACTTTCCAGGTTATTCAATCGGCGGAACAAGTGTAGGCGAAGATAAAGAAACAATGATACGTATGATTGAATATTCAATAAAACATCTTCCAGAAAACAAACCCCGTTATTTAATGGGGGTAGGTGCTGTCAATGATATCTTAGAAGCTATTGAAAGAGGAATTGATATGATGGACTGCGTACTACCTACACGCATCGCAAGACACGGCACATGCATGACTTCAGTTGGGCGTATCAACATCAAGAAAAAAGATTATGAAACTGATTTTACTCCATTAGACCCACATTGTGACTGTGAATGTTGTAAAAATTATACACGTGCTTACTTAAGACATTTACATCGTTGTAATGAAGGATTGGCATCAAGACTCATGTCAATACACAATCTTCGATTCTTAATTCGTTTAACTGAAGAAGCAAGAAAAGCAATCAAAGAAAATCGTTATTTAGATTTTAAAAAAGAAGTCTATGCTAAAATGGGCTTTGATGAAAGAGGTTTTTAATGAAATCAAGTGATTTTGACTATAATTTACCACAACAACTTATTGCACAAGTCCCACTAACTAATCGTTCCAATTCCAAATTACTGGTACTACATAAAAATACTGGTGAAATTAATCATTGTATGTTTGAAGATATACTTGATTATTTTCATGAAGGTGATGTCTTAATTAGAAATAACACTCGTGTTATTCCTGCACGTTTATTTGGTGAAAAAGAAGAAACAAACGCCAAAATTGAACTTCTTCTTCTTGAGCAAGATGGAGATATATGGAAATGTCTTGTAAGAAATGCCCGGGCAATAAAAGTTGGATCTGTTGTTTCTTTTGGATGCGGAAAACTTAAAGCGAAATGCCTTCAAGTTGAAGATATGGGAATTCGAATTTTTCAAATGATATATGAAGGGATTTTTATGGAAGTCCTTGATGAACTTGGTCATGTTCCTCTTCCACCTTATATTCATGAAAAGTTAGAGGACAAAGAAAGATATCAAACCGTCTATTCTAAAGTTGATGGAAGTGCTGCAGCACCTACTGCAGGGTTACATTTCACAGACGAAATATTTAATAAATTAAAGCAAAAAGGTGTAATTATTAAAGACATCACCTTACATGTTGGACTTGGTACATTTAAACCAATGCAAGTTGAGGATGTAAAAGAACATGTAATGCACAGTGAATTCTACTCAATGAGTAAAGACACTGCTGAAGTTTGTAATTTGGCAAAAAAGGAAAATCGGCGGATTATTTCAATAGGAACAACAAGTTGTCGCACCCTTGAGGCTATTGCCAATAGATTTAACGGACACTTTGAAGAGTGCAGTGGCCATACCGATATTTTTATATATCCTGGTTATCAATTTTTAGCAATTAATGCTTTAGTAACAAATTTTCATTTACCGAAATCTACATTACTTATGTTAGTAAGTGCTTTATCTTCAAAAGAGAAAATAATGGTTGCCTATGAACAAGCAATAAAAGAAAATTATCGTTTTTTTTCATTTGGTGATGCCATGTTGATTACAGATGAAAACTAACTATTATCTTCATAGTGTAAATGAAATCAACAAAATTAAAAACTTCAAAAAAAAACCTAAATTGCTTATACACGCTTGTTGTGCTCCTTGCGCCTGTTATCCCTTAACTTTTTTAAATGATGTGTTTGATTGCACTATCATTTACAATAATTCAAATATTTATCCAAAAGAGGAATATTTAAGAAGGATAAACGAATTAAGGAATTATTTAACTCACTTATCTACAACGATTCAATTAATAGAATTAACATACAACAACGAAGAGTACAATCAAATTTTAAAAGTCTATGCAAATGAGCCCGAAAAAGGAAAACGTTGCCATTTATGCTATAGAACAAGAATAAAAGAGGGCTTTGAATATGCTTCACAACATGGTTTTGATTATTATACGACAGTTATGACAATCTCAAGGCAAAAAGATAGTCAAGTGCTCAATGAAATCGCAAAAGAACTAGAAATGAATTATCCAACTGTTCAATATTTTTATTCTGATTTTAAAAAAAGTGACGGTATTTTAAAAGCCAATGAAATTATTAAAGAATACAACATGTATCGGCAAGACTATTGTGGATGCATCTATTCTTTTTTAAAAAATAATTCAATATAGTTATATTTTAGAAAGCTGGTGAATTTATGGAACATAATATTATACAACTAAGAGACACATTGATTAACTCAACTCAAGAAGAGTTAAATAAAAAACTTCCTTTTATTCATCCAGTTGATATTTTATCTGTGCTTCACGAATATCCTAATGATAATAAGGTTATCCTTGAACGATTAAGTGATGAAATAATTGGTGAAATTCTAGATTTTGAAGAAGATGAGGACAAATACGAGTTGTTGTCTCAATTTTCCTCACTTCGTCAAGCAAACATACTAGAAGAAATGTCCAGTGATGAAATTACGGGATTAGTTTCAAATCTAGACGAAAATGAGAAACAAGATGTCTTAAACAAAATGAACGAAGAAGATCGCAATGAAGTAAAAGATCTATTATCTTATAAAGAAGATAGCGCCGGTTCACTTATGGCCACTGAATTCATTAGCATCAGAGAAAATAAAACAATCATAAAAACATTAGAGTACATTCACGGTATTGTTGAAGATGTGGAGATGGCCTACTATTTGTACGTTATTGATAAACCTGGACATCTTAAAGGTGTCGTTTCTTTGCGTAAAATCGTAGCAAGTGACTTCAACACTAAAATCTTCGAAATTACAAATCCCAACGTAACTAGTGTTCATGTTGATGATGATCAAGAAATTGTAGCTCGTATATTTGCTAAGTATGATTATTTAATGTTACCCGTTGTGGATGACGATAACATTATACAAGGAATTATTACCATTGATGATATCGTAGATATCATACAAGAAGAAACAACAGAAGATATCCACCGTTTAGCTGGGCTTGATGAAGAAGAAAAAGTTGATGGATCATTATTTGAATCAATAAAGTCTCGTCTTCCTTGGCTTTCTATAAATATGTTAACTGCATTAATTGCAGCAAGTGTTGTCACTTACTTCTCCTCTACAATTGAACAAGTTGTCGCTTTAGCTTCAATTAGTCCTATTATCACTAATATGGGTGGTAATGCAGGAACTCAAGCATTAACACTTACTGTGCGAGGGATTGCATTAGGAGAATTAACTGGAAAAAATGCGATGAAAGTGTTTTTCAAGGAATTGGGTGTAGGTGTTTTTTGTGGATTATCACTAGGTTTTTGCATTGGAATGGGATGTTTTTTCATTTTTGAAAATTATACTTTGGGTATTGTTGCCGCTGCTGCAATGATTACAAATTTAATTATTGCAACTGTATTTGGTTTCTGTGTTCCTTTACTATTAAATAAATTGAAAATAGATCCAGCGTTGGCTTCTAGCATTTTTGTAACAACTGCTACAGATGTTTTCGGATTTCTAGTTTTCTTAGGATTAGCTACAATTTCCTTACCCTTTTTATTATAAAGAGCAAATCTCATGAATATATATTATATAAACATGAATAAAGAATAGAGGTGTTTTAATGACAGGGTTCACAATTATTTTATTAGCACTCGGATTAGCTATGGACGCTTTTGCTGTTTCTTTATCCAATGGAATGTGTTATAGCAACTATACTAAAAAATATATTTATATTTGTGCATTTTCATTTGGAATATTCCAAGGTTTAATGCCTATTTTAGGATTTTATACTGCAATATTTTTTAAAGAACTTATCGTTGCAGTCGATCATTGGATTGCATTAGTTTTATTAGGTTATTTAGGAATTAAAATGATACGGGAAAGCTTTGATAAATGCAAAAATTCACATTTCATAACAACATATTCCATAAAAATTTGTATTATTCAATCCATCGCAACTAGCATAGATGCACTGGCAGTTGGAATTAGTTTTGCTGCATTAAATATTGACATTTATTCTGGTTCACTAGTCATATTGATTATCACCACAATTTGTTGCATAATAGGAGGATTTTTAGGGAAGAGATTTTATAAATTATCAAAATACTCTACAGTCATTGGTGGGTTAATACTCATTTTTATAGGAGTTAAAATATTTATCGAACACACCAGTTAAATTTTCATACTCTAACTATTATATAAGGAGAAAATCATGCAATATAGAACTCTTGTCAAAAATGCGCCTGTCGTATCAGTTTTAGGATATGGCTGCATGAGATTTCCATTAAAAGGTAATGGCATTAATCTAGAACTTACATTCAAACAGCTCAAGTTTGCTTATGATAATGGAGTTAACTACTTCGATACTGCCTATCTATATCACGGTGGAAAGAGCGAAATTATTTTAGGTGAGTTTATAAAAAAATACAATATTCGCAACAAAGTATACATAGCAGATAAACTGCCTGCTTTTTTAGTAAATAAACCTGAACAAATTGAAAAATTCTTTAAAACTCAAATTGAAAGACTTGGTACACATTACATAGATTACTACCTAATGCATATGCTTACAAGTGTTTTGGATTGGCAGAAGCTTAAATCCTTAGGTATTATAAACTTTATTAACGAAAAAAAGAAGTGTGGAGTAATCAAGCACATTGGATTTTCATATCACGGAAGACCAGAAGACTTTATCAAGATTTTAGAAGATTATCCATGGGATTTTTGCCAAATTCAATATAATTATATTGATGAAAATTATCAAGCCGGAAAAGCTGGGCTTGTTCGGGCAAAAGAACTTGGTATTGGTGTTGTAGTTATGGAGCCTCTTCGTGGTGGAGCACTTGCCAATCAAGCACCTGATAAGGTAAAAGAAATATTTAAAAGCTATAAAGAAGAAAGAAGTCCTGCAAACTGGGCCTTAAGATTTGTAATGAATCATGATGGTGTTTCTACAGTCTTAAGTGGTATGAACGTAATTGATCACATCAAAGATAATATTAATGCGGCAACCTCAACTTCTGTAAATAGCCTCAATAATGAAGAGCTAACAATCATCGACGAAGTAAAAAATGTATATAAGCAATTGATGAAAGTTCCTTGTACAGGGTGCAACTACTGTACACCCTGTCCATTTGGTGTCGATATTCCATTAATTTTTTCAGATTACAACAGTAAGTTTTTCTTTAAAGGTGGCTTAAGCGGTTTCCAATACCTAGCACGTCACACAGGAGTGTTAAATGAAAAATCGGGAGTCGATTTATGCACAGAATGTGGCAAATGCAAGAAACATTGTCCACAAAACATAGACATTCCTACGAAGTTAAAAGAAGCCCACAAAGCACTTGATAAACCACTAATTCGTATAGGTATGACTGTGACTGCTGCATTTTTAAACTTAAATAGCAAAAAGAATAAAAAAAATAGCTAATTCTATGTTAGTAATTCAAATTAATACCAAAAAATAATGCTGATTTAAGTATTCTATCAACAGAATAGTTAAGCGATAAAAAATAAACCTGTAAACACCTATAAAAAAGGAAGATCATCATGAGCTTCCTTTTTCATTTATAACATTATTTTTCATCAGCTAATTCAAGCTTACAAACTTTCACTTTTTCAACGTGTCTACCGTCACATTCAATAACAACAATTTCAAAATCCGCATAAGTAAATGACTCATATAAGGCAGGAATTTTTTCCATCTCATGTACAACCCAACCACCTACTGTATTAAAATCATAATCTTCTTTTAAATCTAATTCAAAATATTCGAACATATCTTCTAAGTCAGCATCACATGATATTTCCCAGCAATTTTCACTTATTTGTTTAAAATATTCAATAATTTCATCATGCTCATCATAAATCTCACCAACTAGTTCTTCTAAAATATCTTCCATTGTGATAATACCTGCAGTTCCACCGTACTCATCGATAACTACAGCCATGTGTGTTTTCTCATTTTGCAACTGTCTTAATAAATTAGATATTTTAACATGTGAACTAGTAAACTGTACATCCTTTAGTATAGATTTAAGATTTCCAACTTGATTTTTATAATATAAGCAATTGAAGTCTTTCTCATGCAATACTCCAATAATATTATCAATGTTATTTTCAAATACTGGAAAACGAGAGAAATTACTTGTAGAAAATAGTTTTTCAATTTCCTCAAGTGATTCATTGACATTAATTGCAACAACATCAACTCTTGGAGTTAATATTTCCTTAACATCCAAATCATTAAACTCAATTGCAGCAGTGATTAGATCTGTTTCATGTTCTTCAAAATCACCATCATTTTGCGCTTCCTCTACCAACATAATTAATTCCTCAGATGTCATAGTATCCTCGTTATCTAGACTTAAAAAACGAGCTAATATTAATTTCCATTTCGAAAAAATCCAATTTACTGGTTTAAGCAATACTTTAAAGAAACTTATTGGTCCAACAACCAATAAGCAGAATTGTTCCGGTGATTCTTTTGCAATACTTTTAGGACTAATCTCACCAAAGATTAGTACAACAACAGTCATTACTAATGTCGATAAAGCAACTCCTGAATCTCCAAAATTATTTGTAAATAAAACAGTTGCTAGTGATGCACTCGCAATGTTTACAATATTATTTCCTACTAATATAGTAGAAAGTAGTTGATCAAAATCTTCTTCAAGTTCTAAAACTTTTTTTGCTTTTGGGTTACTCTCTGCCATGCTTTTTAATCGAATTTTATTTACACTACTAAAAGCTGTCTCAGTAGCTGAGAAAAAAGCTGAAAACATTACAAGTATACAAAGCAATATTATTAATGATACATTATCCATAAATTGGTCTCCTTTTCATCATTTATTCTAAAAATCATTTTATCAAGCACGAATAAAATTGATGAAAAGCCAACGTCTTCTTCGATTAATAATAAACTCAAGTTTGATTTTATTGTTCAAATGCCTCGGTCGAGGCAACGGCGAACTGTCCAAGTAAAATGCACATCCTTTCGAATAATGAAGATATTATAGCAAATTCTATTAAAAATTTCAAATTTATCTTATTTAATTCAATAAAGCCTATTTTTTTATTCCACTTTACTTCTTTTTTTGCCATAATAATATAAAGAGAGCATTTCAATCGACAAGTATTTTATCTATGATATAATATTGTTAACCAAAGCTAACAAAGGAGAATAACATGAACAATATACTATTGGCATTTTTATTAACATTAATTGCCGGATTGAGCACCACACTAGGTGGTTTAATTACTTTAACTATGAAAAAATCAAATAAATCATTTCTATCAATTAGTCTTGGATTTTCAGCAGGTGTAATGATTTATATTTCTTTTGTTGAAATATTGCAAAACGCTATTTCAACACTAAGCGGTATTTATGGAGAACAGACCGGAAACCAAATTGCTGTATTTTCCTTTTTTGCAGGTATTGCAATTATCGCTTTAATTGATTTCATTATTCCTGAAACACATAATTTACACGAAATACATGATACAAAAGATAAGAACAACGCCTTAATGCGAATGGGATTAATGTCAGCACTAGCAATCGCTATCCATAACTTTCCAGAAGGGATCGCAACGTTTATAACTGCTTTGCAAGATCCAAAACTTGCCTTACCTATAGTTATTGCAATTGCGCTTCATAACATACCTGAAGGAATTGCAATCGCAGCACCTATTTACCACGCAACTGGTTCTAAAGGAAAGGCTTTAATCTATTCTGCTCTTTCAGGTTTAGCAGAACCTTTAGGTGCAATAATTGGATATTTAATTCTAATGCCATTTTTAAATGATACATTATTCGCAATACTCTATTCATTAGTCGCTGGAATTATGGTCTTTATATCACTTGATGAACTATTGCCAGCAGCTAAAGCTTATGGTAAACATCACTTATCTATATTTGGACTAATTCTTGGCATGGTATTTATTGC
>CAYJAJ010000025.1:0-22969 GCA_964368495.1 uncultured Holdemania sp.
ACTATAGCGATGTAAATTTTGCGAGCATTCAAGATGTTGTAGATACAACAAATTCATATCTTGCAACGATTAGAATTACACCTCCAGTAAATACAACAACACCTACAGATTCGACAACGACAACGACAACAACGACAACAACGACAACAATTACTCCATTTAATCCAACGACTCCATCTACAACTACTACACAACCTCAAGAACCAACTGAACCTGAAACAGACATAGAAGATGATGAAACACCACTTGTTGATGGCGATGATGATGTTGTAGTTGAAGAAGAAGAGACTCCATTAGCAGGCGGAGCTGCTTGGGCACTAGTTAACTTAATTCTTACAATTATCACAGCAATTATAAGTGTTATTCTATTAGTCGGATACTTCAAAAACAAAGATGAAGAAAATGAAGAAGAAGAAAAAAATAAAGTTAGTGATGAAGAGGAAGAAGAAAACAAACTAAAACGCAAAGGAATTTATAGAGTTGCAAGTGTACTTGTTGCAATTATCTCGATTATTACATTTATTTTAACTGAAGATATGAGACTACCAATGATTTTAGTGGATAGATGGACATTACTGATGTTTATTTATACAGTTATTCAATTAGTAGTTGCATACCTATCAAGAAAAAAAGTGGAAGAAGACGAAGAAGAGGACGAAGTAACTGCTTAATAATTATATTATAAAGACAAAAAGAGTTAGAGGAAGTTGAAAAACTTCAATCTAGCTTTTTTTTATGCAATTAAGATAGGGCAACTAAGGCGATTAACGGCTTTTAAATAAATTGAAGTGAACACTATGCTTCTATAAAAAACTGAGAAATTTCAAATAAATATATATTGGGAGCAAAAGCAAGAAAACAAATAATAAGAGCAGGAAATAGTAAAGTTTAAAGTGAATAAAACTGGAAAAAACGACAAAATGTAACCATATTGTAACAATTAATTTCTATAATTTTAACAAAGTATTATTTTTTTAGATGTTTATGCTTGGATAATTCAAGTGTAATAAACAACATTATAAAAAAATCGAAAAGGAGATAGGGGAATGGAACCAATGAGTTTAAAACAAATAAAAAACAAAATTGTAACTGTATCGTTAGCAATCATTATGACTTTCTCAGTGATGTTTGAATTTGCACCAATTTCAGTTTTCGCAACAAGCGATTCAACTGTTCAAACTTTTACTTATGATGGGCAATCACATGCGAATGAAATTATTGTAAGTGGGGAAACGATTTATAACATGATTGTAGAAGAACTTAAAGAAAAACAAAAGGAGGCTGGTTGGCTAGCAAAAGGAGCATATTCGCTTCTTATCAATAGCAGTCAGTTAGCTAAAGTAAAGGAGTTAGGAGAAACAACTCCTGAAAATTTTAACACTCAGTTTGGTTTACTTTCAAATCTTATATCTGCAATTGATAGCAAACTTTCAATAGAAATGACAGGGTATAAAGAAATCAAGGCAGCTGATGCTAACTATGAAATTAAATTAAATGTACTTGGAACAGTGATTACTGTATCTAAATACAAAATTAATCATGCATCATTAACTGTTACACCAAAAAATGCAGAAATTCCAATGGGAGAAGAAGCATCAAAAGTAAATTTAACTTATGATATTACAGGGGAATTACCAGGATACCCAGCAGGTATTAGTGGAAAGCCAGAACTAACTGTCGCAGACACATACACTACAGCTAGTTTAGAAGGATCAATTCACCAAATCAATGCATCAGCTGGTGATTTAGCAATTACAAATCAAAACTATAAAATTAACTATGGCACAGGAACGTTAACGGTTATTGCTGCTCTTAGTGATGTTTTAGCATTTGACTTAGGATCAAGAGTAAATGATACAGAAGTTTCTATGACATACAATGCTCAAAATCAAATGACAGCGCTAAAAAATGAGTTTGTTGCTGATGCAACTGCTGCACTTGATGCACTAACAGAGCACACTACTGAAAGAGCACAAGCAAAATCTAAAATTGTTGCTGAAAATGTAGTGATTACTTTAAACGGTAATGTCGTTACAGAAATGAAGGCAGCAGGCGATTATAAATTAACATTAGTTGCTAAAGGTGTTGCAAATCCACAAATAGGTAATTTTAAAAATTATAACTACACTTTCACACAAGATGTAACAATCAATAAAGTTAATGGTGTAAAAATTACTGTAAATAGTCAAGCAGGATCTTACCAAGATACCTATAAAGTATATAGAACAAAAGATGTTCCTACAGTGGGATTAAATTTACTAGGATTTTATGTAGAAGTTCCAAATGATTCAAGTGATGAAATTATTGAAGAAATAGAAAATGCAGGATTAGTAATAAAAAAAGTCTCTGGAGGAATTGGTTCTTTTACAGGAACATTAACTGTGGATACTTCAAGTCTAACTAACTTCAATATTGAAGTTTTTGAAGGAGTTATTCTTGAATCAAGCGCTCTTGACGGAATCATCAATGAAATTACAGCAGAAATTGTTTCGAATGTTACTGAACCATTAGGATTACCTTTAAATCTTGGAACATATAACAAAACATACGATGGTAGAGCATTAGCTAATATAGAAGGCGATGAATTAACAACATTTTCAAATGATGTCTTAAATAAAATAATCAATGCTTTAGCAGATGCAAAAGAAGCATTTGATAACTCTGGTGTGTCGATTACAAATAATGTTACTATTCCAACTATTAATAAAACTATTGATTTGGGCGGATTAAGTATTAATCTAGAAAAATTATATATTGATGAAATCAATTCTATTATTAGTGATGTTAATGGGCTTTTAAAACAAATTAATGAGGGTATTAGTGGTATTAGCACAGTAAATGACTTGATTGCTAAAGTTGAAAGTTTAGGGACAAGTAATTTCTCATTAAAAGTTTCAACATCAAACAATGGATTAAGTGGTACAGTCAATGCTGGTGAAAGCACGACATTAACTTTATCATTAGAAGCAACTTTAAATGCTAACTTAAATGAATTAATCAAATTAACAGGATTAAATATATCAGGAATCACAGGTTTAAACCTTGTCGTACCTATTTTAGTATCAATTCCATTAACAAAAATTTCATTAGGAGTGGATGCATTGCCAGTTACGATTTACTACAAAGATACTGCAACAACTTTTGAAGATAATGGTGGAGTTTTCTATCAAGCAAATCCAGAAATCTTAAAAGCACAATTAACAGCAGACCATTATGCAACAGTAAATCCACTTAATTATTTACTATTAACTGATGCAGTTAAAAATGAATTAGGTAATAAGGTGTTGCTAACAAATAGTGTAACACATACTTTAAATTCTAATTATGATGTAACTATTGCAACGATGACTAGTGATAAATACTATGGTGAAATTGCAAAAGAAATTACAGATTTAGTTGCAAAACTTGATAAAGAAATCGAAGAATTGAAAGCTGATATTGAACAAGCTAAAAAAGATTTAGAAGCAATTAAAAATGTATTAACTGATGAATACAAAGAAGCAGAAGAGAAATTAAATCAATTATATGAACAATTAGCTAAAAAAGAAGAAGATATCAAAAACGCTTTAGATAAAGTCGAAGATATGTTAAATAACAAAGTCGATATTATTATTAATATTCTTGATTCAATCAAGGGAATAGATACTTCAATAATAAAAGAAACATTAGAAGAATATGCAAAAGAAGCATTAAAAGGATTAGAGGATAAATTAAAAGAAGAAGCTGAAAAAATAGCTAGAGATATCCTTAATAAAGCAATCGAAGAACTTAAAAAATTAGAGTTAGGTGAAAAATTAGAAGCGCTTAGTGATTTAGCTGAAGAGGAATTAAAGAAATACCTAACTGTGTTGGATGAACAATTCCCATTAACAGCTGATTTAGGTATGGCTACTAAAGACTACAACGCAAAAGCATTTACAGTTGAAGAAACGGGGATTGTTGCTGCAATCTTAACTAATACAGGAAATGTAAAAACAGCTATCGAAAATTTCGAAATTACAGCACTTTCAGATGTCGTTCTTTCAAGATTACTTGTAAGTTATATTCCTGAAGATGTTCAAGATGCTTATGCTCAAGCTACAAGCCTACTTGCAAAATTAAATGTTGATTTATCAAAATTTGAAGCAACAGTAGTTGACGGTATTGATGTTATTAACACATTAAAAGATCAAACAGAAGATGCTTTAAATGGCGAAATTCAAAAATTAGTTGGTGAAATCGAAAAGGTTGAAAGCATTCTTGCAATTGCAAATACAATGAGCGTTGCTGAATTAGAAGCTGAATTAGAAGGCATCAATAAAGAATGTAAATATATTAAAGTTGAAGTAACTGGCGAAACATTGAACAAAGATGCTAAAACTGTAGATATTACAATTCAAGTTTTCTCAACATTAAAAACTGATTATGAGTTATTATCACTAACAGCAAAATTAAAAATTGATCCAATTGTACTTGATATAACTGTAGAAAATCAAATAATAGATAGAGGAGACAGTATTGATCAATCTAAATTTGTAATCAATACACCTCTTGCTTCTGAGCTAGTTCAAGAAGCAACAGATGCAATTGTACTTTCAGCTGATACAACAACCAATGAAATTACTGCAAATATTGCAAATGGGGTAGTCAACTTTGAATTAGGGACAGTTGTCGATGGAGATTTATTATTTAACATTCCTGTTATTTCAGATCCAGATCCAGACACAGAGTCAGACTCAGATTCAGAACCAGAACCTGTACCAGTATTAGCTCCTGTAGGAGCTGAAGCTGAAACACTTCCAACAACACCAGAAGAACCAGAGGAAGAAGTGCAAGAAGAGGTTTCTAATGATGAAAATGAAGAAGAGCAAGAAGAAGTAATCGAAGAAGAAGAAGTTCCATTAGCGGCAGGTGATTCAAATTCATCTTGGTGGATGTATGCTTTAGGCGGATTACTAAGTTTATTCTTTATCCTATTCTTCTTTATTAAAAGAAGAAAAAAAGAGGAAGAGGAAGAAGAACTAGCGTAATCACCCAAAAGAGGATTTAGTTTACTTCATCGAAAAATATAAATTCATAAAACGGATAGCAATAGGGGTTCCTACTAGTTATCCGTTTTAATATATGTTATCTGTCTTTTCACAGCTTATGAAAGAATGGATAAGAAGTTGAATGAATCGTTTGACTAAATGTTGACATGGGGTATACTAATTTAAGTAGACAAAAAAACTATATTTTAATTAATAAGTGCTAGAGACTTATTTAGGGATAAAGAAAATGAGGGGAAATATGAATTATAAAAAATTAAGTAAAAATGCAGTAGGGTGTATGATGTTAGCGACATTCATTGGGTTTTTTATTTTGTGGATAAGTATAGGTGTCGCTTATTACTTGTTTGCTGATCTGTTATCAAATGAGCTAAATAGTGTAATAAATTTAGCAATGATTGGTTTAGGTGTAATAACATTTGTGAATGTGTTCATTGCACCTTTTATTCGATATCATCGCTATAAATACATTGTCAATAAAGATAGAATAGATGTTCATGAAGGATTTATATGGACAAACAGAAATATTGTTCCGATAGAAAGAATTAAACAAATTACTTTAAAAAGAGGTCCTATAGATCAAATATTTAAGTTGAGCAAAGTGGTAGTTACAACATCTGGAGGAAGTGTTACAATACGATTTTTACAGCTAGAAGAAGCAGATAATATTGCAAATAACTTGAATGATAAAATTAACGAAAGTATAAGAACGGAGAAAGATAATGCAAAAAAAGAAATTTAGATTACACTTTTCAAGTGTTATTGAAAATGCATTTTCAAGAGCATGGCATCTAATATCATTTTTTGTATTAACAACGATAGATGAATTTTATGAATTTTTTACATCTCAAATATCTTTTGTCAATCTCTTGTATTCAAGTGCGGGTTTATTGGCTTTACTGGCAGTTTTATTTGTATATTATTTTTTTAATTGGTATAAAACATCAATAACAATTAATGAAGATAATGTGATTATTGATCGTAATACATTATCAAGATATACTAAAACAATTTTGAAGAAGAATATTTCTGTAGTCGACCTTGAACAAAATTTATTTGAAAGAATTATTAATACTGCAAAAGTCAAAATTGATACAAACACAATTGAAAGCAATACAGAAAAGGATATCAAAATAATTTTAAAAATGGACCAAGCAATAAAACTTCAAAGTGAATTATTGCAAGGGGTAGAAAATAAAGAAAACGATAAAGAACAAATACTGCTGAACAAGTTTGATTTTGAATTTGATGGCAAAACTATGTTGATAAATTCTTTGTTGAATATTAATGTATTTTCAATTTTAGTGTCGGTTGCTTTTTTTCTATTCATAATGTTTTATAATAATGAGTTTACAGATATAATTATTGTAATCGTTATTCCACTGCTTTTTTCAATAATTTCTGTTGTCGGTAGCTTTATTATGAGTGTTGTGAAACTGTATGGATTTAAAGTGAAAAGAGAAGATGAAAAAATATTGATTTCTTATGGATATTTTACAAAAAAGAAACATACCATTCCAATTAATAAAATTAATGGAATTAAAGTGGTGAAACCAGTTTTAGCAAGGTGTTTTAAAATGTCTTGTATAGAAATTATTAACGTAGGAATGAAAGAAGAAAAAGAAGAAATATCAATAATATTACCATTGCTTCCTAATGATGAGATAAAAAATAAGTTAAATACACTGCTTCCAGAGTTTAATCTAGAAGAAAAGAAATCAAATCAAACATTAAGAGCAATTTTGCCAACACTTTTCTCTTTTAGTGCACTGTTTATTTTGGGTGTAGTAGCTGCATTTATAATAAGTGACTATGCTTTAGCTGCAATATTTTTTTCTTGTGTGATTTGGAATTTGCTAACGTGGATATGTTATAAAAATAGAACACTAGCATATCAAGATAAAACAATCTATCTAACAAGTGGAATAATCAACAAAAAAACAGTTATTATAAAAAATGAAAAAATTGAAAATATCATGATTATACAAAATCCAATCGCTAAGATTTTCAAAGTATCAAAAATGACTGTGACAGTTTTAGCGACAACATTAAATGTCACTCATTCTTCGGGTTTTTTTGAAAATAAATTATTCGATGAAATCGTGAATGAATATAACTAGCACTAATTAAAAATTAAGAGAGTTTATATACTGCATTATTTATAAGAATAGTATTGAAATAATAAATAATTGAAAGCTGGTCCAAAATATAGAGCTCAATTAAAGCACATTTTGTTGATTTCGTTGTTTTTTCTGATAGTTGTGCATTTGCAAATATGGCTACACCAAAGAGTTAGATAGTGGATTTGTCGCTACTTTTTCACCTTTATTGTAGGTATTAATGGGAATAGTGTTAATGTTTGTGGAAACTTTTTTAAAATTCATAAAATAATATGTTGTCTGTTTATATATAATAAGGAAGAAGTTGAGTTTATAATTGCTTATAAATCTTAGCTTTTTTTATTTTATAAAATTTTTTTGAAAAAAATGTATTTTAATGCAATAAAATGAATTTCTCATGCATTAATAAGGTGTAAGGGCAAAAAAGTTGAAATAAATGGCCATATTTCAACATAATAATTCAACCTTAACTAAAAGAACTTAAATAAAAATGCAAAAAGGAGAGAAAGAATATGGAAATGAACAAAAAGAATATAACGAAAGTGGTAGCGCCTGTATGTGCTGTTGCACTTGTAGCGGGAATAGCTAGCCAAAGCTTTGCTACACCAACTGATGTTTATGCTACTGTTTCAATAGATGTTAATCCAAGTATCGAATTAGATGTAAGTAAAGATGATAAAGTAGTTAACATTATCACATTAAATGAAGATGCAGTTAAAATTGTAGGTGAAATGGAGCTTGAGGATGTTGACTTAAATGTAGCGATTAATGCACTTATGGGATCAATGGTAAGTAGTGGTTATTTATCTCAAGACCATAATTATGTTATGGTAACAGTGGAAAGCGAAGATGAAGATAAAGCCAATGAACTAAAAAAAGAAGTATCACAAAGTATTGAAAAAACATTAACAACTAATAACATTCCAGGTGAAGTTCTTGAACAAGTTGTTGCACCAAACGAAAATGAAGATTTAGATGCTAAAATCTCAGTAGGGAAAACAGCATTAATTAATAAAATTATTAGTTATAATAATACACTTAGTTTTGAAGAATTAGCTGCAATGTCATTAAGTGAATTAGATGAATTAGTAGATGAAATGGATTTAGTTATCGAAGATCTTTTAGAAGAAGAAATTGAAGCATTAGAAGAATTATTAGAAAACAAACCAGTAACTGTACCTACTGCAAATGAAATTGAAACTGAATTAGCTAACGTTGAAGCTAAACTTAAAGCGATTGCAAATGCAACTGGTGAAGAAAGAATCAAATTAATTAAAGAACTAGAAAAAGAAATTGAAGCACTTGAAAATAAAATTGATGTTTTAGAAGATGCTAGTTCAGATGATGATTTAACAGTTGAAGCATTAGAAGATAAATTAGATGAATTAGAAGACATTTATGATGATTATGATGATGAAGTAGATGATGACGATGATGATCAAAAATTTACAGAAGAAGAAAAATCAACAATGTCAAAAGAAATTGAAGATGAAATAGCTGTATTAACGGCAAAACTTCTAGAAGCAAAAAATGCAACTGGAGCAAATAAATATGCATTAATTGAAGAGTTGGAAGATGAAATTGAAGAACTTGAAGAAAAACTAGATGAATTAGAAGATGGAAGCTCCGACAATGATGCTACAGTTAAAGCACTAGAAAATAAATTAGAAGCGTTAAAAGAAGCACATGACGATTATGAAGATGGAATCGACAATGATGACAACGATGACGATGACAACGACGATGATTATGATGATTTTGATGACAACGATGACGATTATGATGATTATGATGACAACGATGACGATGATGACGATTATGAGGATTATGATGATAATGATGACGATTATGATGATTATGACGATAACGATGACGATTATGACGATTATGACGACAGTGATGACGATGATAATGATGATGACGACGACGATGACGATAGTGATGATGACAGCGATGATGACGACAGTGATGATGACGATGATGACGATGACGATGATGAGGATGATGAAGACTAATTCGTTCAACGTAAACTTGAATTAAGAAGAGAAAGGGTAAGTCCTTTCTTTTTTTTATTTGAACTAATGAATTAAGGTCATCAATAAAATATTGAATAAAACAACTATGCAGACATAGGCTGAAAAATATTGAAATTTGGATAAAATGAATATATAATTAAAGTGAAAAAACTATATTAAAATAGATAGTAAGAACAATGATATGAGATCGAAAGAGGTATTTCATGGGATATAGGGGATCGAATTATTTAAATAAAGTTGTTGAAAAAAATAATGTCTTAATTGCAGTACATCGTGGAAGTTATGGAGGAAACATATTGCAAAATACGATCGCAGCTTATGAAGCGGCGATGCAAATGGGTGCCGATATGATCGAAATTGATGTGGCTAAATCAAAGGATGGAGTACTTTATGGATTTCATACAGATTGCGAACCGTATTTAGGGCTTACTAAAAAAATACATGAATTGACTAGTGATGAAATTGATGAAAGCTGTTGCACTAATATTTTAGGTGTTAATGCAGGAGCATCGCTAAGTCGCTTTGAAGATGTGTTAAATTATTTGCGCGGTAAATGTTTAATAAATGTAGATCGGGCATGGTTTTGTTGGGAGGAAACAATTGATATAATTGCTAAAGCAAATATGCAAGAATACGTGTTGTTGAAATCACCGGTACATGATGAATACTTAAAGACTTTGGCAGACAGTAAAACAAATATTATGTTTATGCCAATTGTATATAACATAGAAGAAGTTAATAGGGCAAAAACCTTTGAGGTAAACTTAGTTGCACTTGAATTGATATTTGATTCGCTCGAACATGAATTGGTGAGCGATAGCCAAATGAAAATGTATGCAAAAGAGGGGCTTCTTACTTGGGTAAATGCCATAGACTTAGGGGTTGATTTTAATTTATCTGGTGGATTAACAGATACAAATGCAATAATTTGTTCACCGGATGAGAATTGGGGTAGACTAATCGATATGGGGTTTAATATCCTTCAAACTGATTGGCCTGCAATTTTAAAAAGATATATAATCAGCAGATGCTGATGTATATAATAAAAAAGGAGAATGATTGAAATGAAAAAGTTATTAGCTTTACTTGCGTTACTTTTGGCACTGACTGCTTGCAGCAGTACAGATCCAGAACCTACTGAAACGCCATCAACTGAAGGTGATGGGACTACAGTAACAGAAAATGCACCACTTGTAGTTTATACTAACTCAGGAACTGATGGACGTGGTGACTGGTTAATTGCGAAAGCTGCAGAAGCTGGATTTGAAATTGAAGTAGTAAGTTTAGGTGCTGCTGAAATGACAAACCGTATTGTCATGGAAAAAAATGCGCAAATCGCTGATGTAGTTTGGGGATTAAATGCAGTTGAGTATGAAAAAATCAAAAAAGAAAATTTATTAGTTCAATTTGAACCATCATGGGGTAGTGATATTGATATAGCTTATGGTGATCCTGAAGGATATTACTGGCCAATCGTTGTACAACCATTAGGATTTGCATATAATCCTGCATTTGTAACTGATTTACAAGTTACAGATATTGAAGAGTTAGCTACAACTGTTCCTGGTCAATATCAAATTCATCCACTTACAGGAGGAACTGCATCAACTACTCTATCTTCAATCTTAGTACGTTACGCTGATCCAGAAGGTGAATTAGGTGTATCTGAAGAAGGTTGGGCAGTTGCAGAAGCATATGTTAAAAATGGATATATGACATCTGATGGTGAAGAATATTGGGAAAACGTAGTTAATGGTGAAATGCCATATGTAAATATGTGGGGAAGTGGAATTTTACTTAATGAAACAAACTATGAAACTGACTTCGAATTTATTTATCCAGAAATCGGTATGCCATTTGTTGTAGAACAATTAGCAATTTTCGATACAGAAAATGTAGAAACATCAAAAAGATTTGTTGATTGGATGGGTGGAGCTGAGCTTCAAGCTGAATTCTCTAATGAATTCGGAACTACACCTGCACATCCTGAAGCACTATTAGCTGCTCCAGCAAATGTACAAGAATTGATGGCAAAATGTAAGCCACAAACTATTGATTGGGCTTTAGTTGCAGAATATAAAGATGCTTGGGTTGAAAAAGCTTCTCTTGAATTCTTAGACTAATTGGAATAAATAGTTTTTATTAGCGGTGTATGGGTTCATGCACCGCTTTATTTTAAATAATAATATGAGGTGAAAAAATGATTGAATTTAAGGATGTAGTAATAAAATATGGTGATTTTGTAGCCATGAAAGATTTGAACCTAACAATCAAGAAAGGTGAATTTTTTACTTTTTTAGGTCCATCAGGATGTGGGAAAACCACCACTTTAAGAGCACTTGTTGGGTTTTTAAAACCAGCTGAAGGAAATATTTCAGTCAATGATAAAGACATTACAAACATTGCTGTTGAAGATAGAGAAATCGGTATGGTATTCCAAAGTTATGCATTATTTCCTACGATGAATGTATATGAAAATATTGCGTTTGGTTTAAAAGTAAAGAAGTTATCTAAAGATGAAGTTCATCGTAAGGTCATGGACATAGCTAAGAAAATTGATTTAACAGCTGAACAACTGCAAAAACCGGTTGCTGCGTTATCAGGTGGTCAACAACAGCGTGTTGCTTTAGCAAGAGCTATTGTAGTCGAACCAACTATTTTATGTTTAGATGAGCCACTAAGTAATTTAGATGCTAAACTACGTATTGGGTTACGTGAAGAATTAAAAAAATTACAAAGAGATTTAAATATCACTACACTGTATGTTACACATGATCAAGAGGAAGCTTTAACTCTTTCTGATCGTATTGCAGTTTTCAATAATGGTAAAATTGAGCAAGTGGGTACACCTTATGAAATCTATAACAAATCCTCATCAGAATTTGTCTGTGGATTCATTGGTGGCATCAATGTGCTAAAAGAAGAATTAATTGAATACATCAATACTAAACAAGCAAAACAATTTGATCCAAATAAAAATGCATATATTCGTGTAGAACGTGTAACTACTAGCCCAATTAATGAAAATAGTGTTGAAGTAGTTGGTGTAGTAGAAAATAGTGCATACAATGGGATTAATACAACATATTCTTATTCATTGTGCGGTCAAATATTAAAAAATCTTGAAAAGAATGATGGTGTAACTTATCATGAACTAGGCAAGAAAGTAAAATTATACATCAATCCAGATGATATTATGGCCTTTTGAGGTGTCTTATGAAAGATAAATTATTTAAGTATTATAAAAATATAGGACTTGTTGGTTTAATAATAAGAGTTGTATTGGTGTGGTTTGTTATTGCCTTGTTAATCTTGCCGAACTTAAACTTATTAATTAATGTATTCATAAAAGATGGACAATTTTCAACAGAGGTATTTAGTAAGGTATTAAGCTCATCGAGGGCGATGAGAGCATTAGGGAACAGTTTTATTTTAGCTTTCACCTTGGTTGTAACCATTAATATAATAGGTACGCTTTTGGTGTTGTTTACAGAATACTTTGATTTAAAAGGTGCTAAAATTCTGAAGGCTGGATATATGACAACACTTATCTATGGTGGCGTAGTATTAGTTGCAGGATATCAGTTTGTTTATGGCAGTGATGGAATTATTACGACATTATTAGTTCAGTTATTTCCGAGTATGGATCCTGACTGGTTTGTAGGGTACCCGGCAGTTGTGTTTATCATGACGTTTGCATGTACGTCAAATCACGTCATATTCTTAACGAATGCTATTCGAGGAATCGATAATCAAATTATCGAAGCTGCACAAAACTTAGGAGAAAAAGCTTCAAATATTTTCTTTAAAGTTGTGTTGCCTATTTTAAAACCAAGTTTGTTTGCAATTACAATTTTAACATTCTTAACAGGATTAGGTGCGTTATCTGCTCCATTAATTGTAGGGGGAAAAGACTTCCAAACAATTAATCCAATTATTATTGATTTCGCTAAAATGCCTTATTCACGCGAAATTGCTGCATTTTTGGCGATTTTATTAGGTATAGCAACTACTATCTTATTAATCTTCATGAATAAAATTGAAAAAGGTGGAACATACATGTCCATCGCAAAAACTAAGACAATCTTTAAAAAGCAAAAAATTAGAAACAAAGCGATGAATGTATTGGCTCACATTACTGCATGGGGATTGTGGTTAATTTATATTGTTCCAATAGTATTAATAGTAATTTACTCATTCATGGACTATCGTACAATACGATCAGGAACATTATCGATAAGCTCGTTTACATTAGAGAACTGGGTAAAGCTGTTTTCTAAGCCTGATGCATTTGAACCATTTTTAGTTAGTATTATTTATTCAGGTTTAGCTTCTGTTTTAGTTGTAGGCTTAATAGTATTTGCATCACGAATTATTTTAAAGGCAACTACAAAATTAGGGAGAAGCTTAGAATATTTCTTGTTGCTTCCTTGGTTGCTTCCTAGCACATTAATTGCACTAGGATTAATGATGACCTACGATGTACCACAATTCATTATGTTTAATAAGGTGTTAATTGGAACACAAATTATCTTGTTGTTTGGATATATCATCATTAAAATTCCATTTTCACTACGTATGATTAAAGCTGCATTTATGTCTGTTGATGACTCGCTTGAAGAAGCAGCACAAGTTATGGGAGCAAAACCTTTCTATACACTAAGAAAAGTTATTGTGCCAATGATATTACCTGCAATGATGTCAGTTATTGTACTTAATTTCAATAGCTTACTTTCTGATTATGATTTGACTGTATTTTTATTTCATCCTTTATTAGAACCACTAGGGATTGTAATTAAGAACTCGACAAATTCTGAAACAAGTTTGGATGCTGTTGCGATGTCATTTGTATATTCAGTTTGTTTAATGATTATCTCAGCGATTGCACTTTATTTCACTCAAGGTGATGGACAGAATTTATTTAAGAAAAAAGTTAAAAAAATAAAATAACAAGCAGGAAAATCTTTAAATTTCGAGTATTTTAAATGCTTGTTGATTTAAAGGTTTTTTTAAGGAGTACTTATGAAAATTACAAATTCAAATTACACAAATATGAGTTATTTTAAAATGGATTTTTTAGGGCATTATTCATTAACAAATTTTGAATATATGGATATTAATATATTTGGAGATGAGAAGAGAAGAGTTGTTGAAGATCATTCAATAGAATATTTGTTAAAGAAACATTTAATAAGTCAGTCACAATATGATTTATATTTAGAGACTATTTTAAAAAAATGTTGCTCATTAGATGAAAACCATGAATGTTATTATGAAGAATACTACAATCGTATTATGAAGGTGAGAAGAGAGATATTTAAAAACACTGAATTTTTTGCTTACAAAAAAGAAATAAACATTCATCATTATCTACTTAATCAGTCAAATAAACTTAATGAGCTACAAAAAAAATATAAGGCAGTGTTTTTAGTTATTGAAAAACTATTTATTTCGACGAAAGATATAAAAAGGATATTAAACTTATATTGTGGTCACAAGGTTTTTGTATTTGTTAAAAGTAAACACAATGAAATTTATTATTCACAAGATGATTTATTCGAGTTTAAAAATGATGTCGATTTCATCGTAGATTACAGTGATGATCTTCTTATTAACTATTCAAATTTTGATTTCAATGTAGATGAGATATTTGTGCATGCGATGGGGGAAACAAGTTTATTGGCGACAAAATCGTTGTCAGTAGAAGCATTTGTAGAAGGAGAATGCACATATTATCTTAGTCAAGTATATCTCAACAAATTTCAAGAAAAAGGGAAGTTTGCAGTGTATGTTCCAGTAAATTTTGATATTGTTAAGTCAAACCCTTTAGTTTCATTTAGTACAATGACCTATGATCATTTAACGCATTTTGAAAATTATTTTGTTGAGCATTTATACCAAGATGACATAACTTTGATGAAGATAAAACCATCTCTGTTTATGAATTTTTATGAATGCAAAGAGTTCGAAATGAAAGAATTTGGAGAATTTAATAGCTATGATGAATTTTATAGCGAAAAAAATAAATGGCTGATAAACAAATTCAAGCATTTGGATAAAATGCAGTATGAAAGATTTTATCTAGATAAAAATAATAACAGCATACCATTATCTTTGTTTAATAACAAAGATGGGCAGTTAGTTGATATTATTAAAATAAAGGAAGTAAAACAAGCTAATGTATTTTTTCAACCACAAAAAAATATCGTTGGTGTAAAAGATTTTGTGAAGAGAAAAGAAAATCATTATGGATTAATTAGTAATTTTATGTTTTTTACAACTCAAAATGTAATTAAATATTACAACTTGTGTCGATATGATCGCCCTGATGAACAAATACCAGTTGAAGTTGGGCACCTTGGTTATATAAAAGAGAAATTTGAAACTTTTCCTTTATATAATAAAGCAGCATTATGCAAAACAAACGATGGAAAATTTTATATCTCGCGCATGACACTTAAAGGGGGCGAGCTATCCATCAATGATGAAAAAATAGCGTTTAAAGAAAGTGATGTTAATCCAAAGACACCTAAATGTGTAGCGATTTACACACCAATGATAAGTGAAGATGATTATGATGAAAAAACAGGTAGATTAATACTTGATAATGACAGAATTAATATGGTCATTATTAAAGATAAGATTATTTGTATTAAAGATTCAGTTGTAATGCCCTCTATTGGTGTGGTGGTGTCATTTGATAAAAATTATGCTGCTCAATTTAATTGGTTTCAGCAGTGCAAATATTCTGAAGGTGCTTATGAATACAATGATTTAAACTTTAAACTTAATTTAAATAATCCAAGTGAGCTTAGTGATGAAACATGGTCTACTATGGATTGGGTTTATGGTGGTGCAATTCAACTAGATGGATTGAATAAAAAAAGCATTGAAGAGGGTTTAAGAAGCGAAGGTTGGATGAAGAAATTATCAATTCAAACACAAGAGTCACCTATTCATAATTTTTCAAAACATCCAAGAACTGCTTTTTGTATTACGAAGCAAGGGGAATTAGCGATTTGTGTTTTCTCAGGAAGATTAATAGCTTCAGTAGGAGTCGATTATGAACAAATGGTTCAAATTATCCACCAATGTTTACCGGACGTTAAACAAATACTCAATGGCGATGGTGGGGCAAGTAGTGTCATGGCTTTTTACACAACTGACTTCTTTATTGAGGTGAGTGTGCCATGTATGTCAGCAGATAATCCGGTTGGCAAAATTAGAAACTTAAATGCAATGTTTACAATAGAAGAAAAGGAGAGCTCAATATGATTAAATTTGGAACAGGTGGTTGGAGAGAAATAATTGGTGACAATTTTACAAAGAAAAATGTTCAAAAAATCGCGAAAGCATTATCAGATATGATAAAAGAAAACAATCTAAAAAAGACAATATGCATTGGGTATGATCGTCGTTTTTTATCAAAAGAAGGTGCAATATGGGCGAGTGAAGTGTTCGTAAACGAAGGGATTCATGTTTATTTTGTGAATAAATCACAACCTACACCGTTAATTATGTATTCTGTAAAAGAGCTTGAATTGGATTATGGTATGTGTATTACTGCCTCACATAATCCTGCTCTTTATAATGGAATAAAAGTATTTACATATGGCGGTCGTGATGCAAATGAGATTGTAACAAAAGAATTGCAAGATAAAGCAAACGAAGTGAATGAATATCATACGGATGTAGAATTCTATAATGCAATAAAAGAAAAGAAAATTGAATACTTGGATTATTTTAATGAATATATTGATTCAATATTAGACAAAGTAGATGTTAATGCAATAAGGAAAGCACGTTTAAAAATTGTTCTTGACCCAATGTATGGTGTTAGTCAAACTTCACTTAGAACAATCTTATCTACGACTCGCTGCGAGCTGCTTGTTATTAACGATAGACATGATACTTTGTTTGGAGGAAAACTGCCAACTCCAAATAGTGAGGGTTTACAAAAACTACGCTATACTGTTTTAGATACTAACTCTAATTTAGGAATTGCAACAGATGGAGATGCAGATAGAATTGGTATTATTGATGATAAAGGAAACTTCCTTCATCCAAATGAAATATTGGTGTTACTATATTATTATTTAGTCAAGTTTAAAGGTATGAAAGGCGATGTTGTGCGTAATAATTCAACAACACACATGCTGGATAAAATTGCTGATTCATTTGGGTATCAATGCCATGAAGTTAATGTTGGGTTCAAGTATATTTCTTCAATGATGAAAGAAACAAATGCGATTATTGGAGGAGAGAGCAGCGGTGGGTTAACTGTAGATGGACACATTTATGGTAAAGACGGAATTTATGCTGCAAGTATATTAATTGAAATGATTGCAGTTTGTAACAAATCAATGTCACAGCTAATGAGCGAAATTCGTGAAATCTATGGTAATTACAAATATGTTGATGCCAACATAACTTTTAAAGCATCGAAGAAAGAGTTTATTCAAGAGTTAGTTCTTGTAAAAAAAGAACTTCCAAATTATCCTTATGAAATTGACCATATTTCATATAAAGATGGATGCAAAGTTTGGTTTAAAAATGGTTATTGGATTATTATTCGATTCTCAGGAACAGAACCGCTGCTAAGAGTAGCTGCTGAAGGTTTAGAAGAAGATGAAGTTCAAAACCTAATAGAAATTACAAGAAAGTTCATTGATGAAAATTCATAATGAATCGGATAAGAAAGGATGATTTTATTGGATAAACCTGTACTTGTAATAATGGCAGCTGGAATGGGAAGTCGTTATGGAGGATTAAAACAAATTGATCCAATTGATAAACAAGGTCAGATTATTATTGATTACTCTATTTATGATGCAAAACAAGCTGGCTTTGAAAAAATAATTTTTATTATTAAGAAAGAAAATGCTGAGGAGTTTGAAGAGGTTATTGGTAAACGTATTTCTCAGCATGTTGATGTGGAATACGTATATCAAGATATTGAAAATATTCCAAGCGAATATGAAGTACCAAAAGAAAGAATAAAACCATGGGGAACAGCACACGCAGTACTAAGCTGCATTGATAATATCAATGGTCCTTTTGCAGTCATCAATGCTGATGATTTTTATGGTAAAGAAGCATATGCTACTATTTATCAGTATTTAACAACACATCAAGACAACGACAAATATCGTTATGCAATGGTCGGGTATGAACTTAAAAATACAGTAACAGATCATGGGTATGTAGCAAGAGGTGTATGCGAAGTAAATGAAGATAATCATTTGGTGGATATTGTTGAACGAGTTAGAATTGAAAAAAGAGATAATAAAATAGTATATGTTGAAGATAGTAGGGTACAACTACTTGATTCAAGCACAATTGTATCCATGAATATTTGGGGTTTTTCAAAAAGTATTTTACTTGAATTAAAAAACGAGTTTACAACTTTTTTAGATGAACATTTAAAAATCAATCCATTAAAATGTGAATATTTCTTACCGTTTGTGGTCAACAAGCTGATTCAAGATGAAAAAGCTACAGTTCATGTATTGAAATCAAAGGATAAGTGGTACGGAGTAACTTATAAAGAAGATAAAGAAATAGTAGTTGAGGCAATACAAAAAATGAAAGATAACCATTTATATCCAGAATATCTTTGGAAATAAATGGTAAAAAAATGTCATAAAAGAATTTATTTCCATATGGCATTTTTTATAGGGTGAGTAAACAGCAATTTTCACTTATTATTTGTTTGATTATACGATAGTCTACATTCAAATTCATTTATGTAAAGTTAAATAGATTATAATAATTGAGTTTATTTTTTAAGCAAGTTATAATTAAATAAAGAAAAGGAGAAATCTATGAGAGACATCAAATTAATGAATGATCTAAAAATGCCGATGATAGGTCTTGGTGTTTGGCAAGCACCAAAAGGAGACATGACTTATAATGCGGTAAGATGGGCTTTAGAAAACGGATATTGTCATATTGATGCTGCGATGATTTATGGTAATGAAGTAGATGTAGGTAATGCCATACTAGATAGCGGTGTTCCAAGAGAAGAAATATTCGTCACTACAAAATGTTGGAATGAAGACATTAGACAAAAAAGAGTATTAGAAGCATTCGAAGAAAGTCTTACAAGATTAAATTTAGATTACGTAGATTTGTATTTGATCCACTGGCCTGCAACTGGGTTTGAAGATGCATGGCTTGAGTTAGAAAAACTTTATAATGACAAAAGAGTTAAGGCAATTGGGGTATGTAATTTTAATGTTCATCACTATGAATCCTTAATGAAAAAGGCAACTATTAAGCCAATGGTAAATCAAATCGAAATCCATCCATATTTCAATAACCAAGCTTTAGTAGATTTTTATCAAAAAGAAAACATAGTTGTACAAGCTTACAGCCCATTAGGTTCAACAGGAGCAAAGATAATAAATGATCCTGTGATTTTAAAACTAGCTGAAAAATATAATAAAACAGGAGCACAAATTGTTTTAAGATGGAATTTGGAACGCAATGTTGTGGTATTGCCAAAATCAGTTAACGAAAATCGAATCATAGAAAATTTTGATATATTTGATTTTAGTTTAACTAAAGAAGATATGACATTAATAAATGATTTGAATACGAATGTAAAAGTAGGGGCAGATCCTGATAATTTCAGCTTCTAATAAAGAACATTTTCTTAAATTATAGCTATGATTATTGGCTGATACTTTATAAGACCACAGGTGGTGTGGATCAATAAAGTGTCAGTTTTTTTAGTGAGTTTTAATTAAAAAACTACTTAATTATGAATACAACTTATTTATTCCAACAAATGCTTACTTAAAGTGCATCTAATAAAAGATTCAAACTTGAATCATGGCTAAAACATATGTTGAATATACTAATGAGAATCGTATAAAAAAATTATAGCTGCTTAAATATTATAAGTTAAAAATGTAATTCTTAAGAAATTATTAAGAATATAATAATTAACCAATATTTTTGTAAATCGCTTTAATTTGTAAAGATTCCAATGTATAATTAGTAAAGATATTCGAACAATATGTATTTAACATAATGAATATAAAGGGACCAATAAGGAGGATAAGTACATGAGTG
This sequence comes from uncultured Holdemania sp., assembly GCA_964368495.1. Classification (GTDB taxonomy): domain Bacteria; phylum Bacillota_I; class Bacilli_A; order Erysipelotrichales; family Erysipelotrichaceae; genus CALVGQ01. The sequence continues at coordinate 20,263 of CAYJAJ010000025.1, forward strand.
AAAAGAAAGATTATTTGAGTCAATTGGCATCAGATATTAAAAAACCAGAGAGCTTTAAAGAAGAAAAATTTGAAACTGTAGAAAAAGCAAGTATAAACTTAAATCCTAAATTTATTATTGGAGGATTAGTAGCAATAATCGCATTAGGAGTTGCGGCATATTTTATGTTTTTTGCACCAAGTATTACTATGCCTGATTTTGTAGGGTCAACAAGTAGTGATGTAGCGGCTTGGGTTAAACAAGAAGGAATTGATCCTGCTGGAATTATCATAAAGGAAGAATATAATTTTGATAATGATAAAGATATTATTGTATCACAATCCATAGATGCGAATAAAAAAGTAAGTACCGATGCAAAAGTAACTTTCGTTGCTTCTTTAGGAGCGGATCCTGATGAACTAGTTCCGTTTTTAGAGGATGTCTTATCAAAAAATAGATCAGATGTTCAAGCTTGGATAGATGAGAATAAACTTGATGGTGTAAAAATTACTCAGGAATACAATGAAAATACTCCTGAAAATCAAGTGATTTCAGTGGATATGAATGGTTTGGATGCGAGTGAATTTAGACGCGGAAGTAACGTTACATTTAAAATTAGTCGTGGTTCTCAACCTGCAGGTACAATAACTGTAACTGATTTTATAAAAAAACCGTTAAGTGATGTTGAAACATTCGCAAAAAACAATAAAATCGAATTAGAAGTTTCAGAAGTATATAGTGATGATGTTGATTCAGGATTAGTAATTACACAATCAATTGAAAGTGGAAAAACTATGAAGCAAGAGGAAACATTATCCGTAACTGTATCAAAGGGTGAAGCGGTGACAGTTCCAAATTTTGTGGGATATACAGAAGAAATGTTAGCAGCATGGACTGCAAACCCAGACAACAACATTACGATTATAAAACATGAGCGTTATGACCAAGAATCATTAGGTGATGTTATTTCACAATCGATTAGTGCTGGAAAACAAGTTGATCAAGGTTCAGTTATTGAATTAACAGTTTCACTTTATATGCCAATATTACAAACTAATTCAAGACAATGGCTGGGTAAAGATTATATGGAACTTGCAGATTGGGCAGATGGTGTAAATTCTAAAGGCGCTAATATCCATGTAGGAGCTTGGAAAAATGGCGGAGAAGCAGTGAAAAGTGATGAATACCCTACTCCTGGTCAAATTATTGAATATAGCTGCTTAGATTCAGATGGTGAAGAATTGTCTACAGGATGTGAAAGACCATTACCTCTAGATGGGAAAATTAGCTTTTTAATTTCTGCTGGTCCAGAAACTGATGAAGGTTCAACATCAACACCTGTAGTAAAAATAACAGTTCCTGACACATCAAATGATTATGCGATGTTTAAAGGGATTTGCCAAGCAAATGCAATAACAGTAGTTGAGGTAGTAGAGGAATTAGATACACCGTCTACTTCATTTCAAGTATTTAAACAAGACGGTACAACAGAACTTAAGCAAGGCGATGAAATAGAGAGCGGATCAACAATTATTGTGAAAATACAAAAGAAAACTACAGCAATATCGTAGTTGAATAAGCTGTATATAAAGGAGATATGAGGAATGAATTTTTTCAATCGGGCTATAAAGAATGCAACAAGAAAGATGAGTAAAACAGTATTACTAGCTTTAACGTTCTTTGTGATTGGGAATTTTGTGATCGTGGGATTAGGGATAAGTAATGCAGCTGAACAAGCACAAATTCAAACAAGAATGAAGATGCGTGCAGTAGTAGAAATAAGTGTAGATTGGTCTATGTTTTGGGATGAAATAGAGGAGTTAGAATTGAGCGAGGAAGAAGAAAACCAAGCTTATGAAGATTTTCAAACTAATCACGCAATGATAGCGATGGATGAAGTGAATGCAATTCTTGCGGATGAGCGTGTTAAAGCGATTAATTCGACTGCAATGCAAGCGGGACATTCCATAGATTTTGATGCTGTACCTATTGGTAATAAGCGTGAGTTAGAACAAAACAACGCACAATCAAGCTGTTATATTGATGAAAACGGTGTAGAGATATGTGAAGAATGGGTATATGTTGATCCGACAATCATGTTTAAAAGTAATATTATGCCTGCGATGATTGAATTTGAAGATGGCATTTATGAACTTGTAGAAGGTAGAATGTATTCTCAAGAGGAAGTAGATAATGGAAGTCCAGTAGTGCTTATCACTGATACTTTAGCAGCTCACAACAACCTTCGTATTGGTGATACGATAACCCTTTCTAGTCTTTCGAAAAGTGACATTGAAGGTGGTTATTATGGTGGTTTAGATTTATCACTAAGCACGGAAGATGCTTATTTTGAATTAGAGATTATTGGTATTTTTAATAATACTGAAGAAATTGATCCTACATCAGAAGATTTTGAGTGGTTGTCTACGTATCAGTCACCTGAGAATATTGTGTTATTTCCGACATTGACCTTTGTGAATTCGCAAATTGATCTTGCGACAAAAATATGGGAAGCAGAAAAATTAGCTTATCCGGATAGTGAATATTATCAAGATGAAGATAATAGGCCAAGTCCTGATGATATTATGGATGTTAGAAGTGTGATTGTTTTACTTCACGATCCACTTGAAGTAGATGGATTCGTAAATGATTATAAGATAAATAATGAAGGCATGTACCGTACAGTAGATGCCAACAATGAAGTGTTTGAAGAATTATCAAGACCACT
>CAYJAJ010000026.1:0-22004 GCA_964368495.1 uncultured Holdemania sp.
CTTGTTTCTTACCATAACTCTATGAATTATGTAGTTTATTCTAGTATTTTTAATACACTAATTAACTTAAACATTTATTAATGCCTTTAAATATTGCATCATAAGGAAGCTCACGCTTATAACTAAAGTTAACACATCCTTTTTGCGCCCTACAATAAGGAGTGTTTTCAACAACTACACTAACAGCCTCTCTATCACTAAAATAAATAGTAATATAATGTTTTCTACAACCTATCCCTACATATTTATCTCTTATTCGCCATGTGGGAATATGTGATTTCTCGGAATTATATTCATCAAATTGTGCACATTTAAAATTATCCTCAATATATTTAATTATAGGTATAATCTGCTGTACATTATATTCTTCTATATATCTATAAACGTCTTCAATCTTCACAATCTTTAAAATCCTTTCTTACATAATTTTTATTTTTTAATCACAATAATATATTACCATATATCAACGATGATTTTATTATAAATTATTTGCCATTTAAGGAAAAACTAGTTCGCTTTTGAGCTATTTTATTAAATATTCATTTTAGATTGAAACTAAAAAAATATAGTATTATTTTGTATGCATTCATACATTAATACTATACTTTTAAAAATTGTTTTTTCTTGGGAAATCTTTAAAATACACTTTAATACTTTATACAAGCATTATTTCCTCTAAAATAGCTTATTTTATTTATCCTAACAACTCTTCTTCATCGATTTGTTTTATCTTTAATCTACTATTTACGATTTCTTTAAATAACGCATAAGCTACAGATGTTAATGGAATAAATAGCAATATTCCTATAACACCCAGCAAGCTTCCTCCAACACTTACTGCGACTAAAACCCACATTGCAGGCAGACCAATAGAGTTTCCGACTACTCGTGGATAAATTAAATTCCCTTCGATCTGTTGTAATACTAAAAATATTATTAAAAAATACACTGCTTTCATCGGATCCTCAATAAAAATTAAGATAGTTCCAACACTCGCCCCTAAAAATGAACCCACAATTGGAACAATAGCCGTAACTGCAATAATTACTCCTATTAACAATGAAAATGGAATTTTAAAGATTGGTAGAATTACTACAAATAAAAATCCTAATATAACTGATTCTAAGCATTGACCAGTAATAAAACTTGCAAATGTTTTTCTAGCCAATATTAAAATGCGTATCGTCTTTTTTGCAGTTTCTTTACTTACAAAAGCATATAAGACTTTTTTAAATTGATAATTTAATTGTTCTTTTTGAAGTAAAACATAAATCGCAAGTACAAACGATATAAATAATGTGGTGATTGTTGAAATGACACTTGAGGCAACCAACAAAGTTGTATCAAACACATTCACTACTCCTACTTGTAAGAATTGAACTATGACATTCCATATTTCATCAAAATTAAATGAATTTATCATTTCGATTATTTCTGGATTTCCCTTAAATATAAGTGTAAGCTCTTGTTCTAAAACAGGAATAAAATTTTCAATCATTACTCCTATCGAAAGTATTGTATCTGATAGTTGCGGTACAATTACAAATAGAACAACAATACATATCAAAACGACTAAAATAAGTGTTAATATTAGGGATATTGCTCTTGAATATTTTAAGATTTTATCGTTTTTAATTTTTGATTTATTAAACAACTTATTTTCAATTGTAACTAGTGGTATATTAATAATGAAGGCAATTACACCCGCTAATAAAAATGGTGTGATTAAAGATAACACTGTTGACAACAAAGATAAAACCATCTCATTTTTCCAAAAAAATAAAACTGCAAAACTGAAAATAGTTATAGTTGTAACTAATTTTTTTAAAAGTGTTTTTTCTATATTCATATTTTTCTCCTTCATTTGCTGATAAATATTATTTCTATTTATCATTATATTATTAAATTGCATCAATTAAAAGGCTCTTCTTTTTCACATTTGTTTTTTATAATTATGTTATAATAAGGTATAATTTATTCATAGGGGAAAAAAATGCAAAACAAAAATAACCAAACAGAGTTGATTAAACAAAAAAATGTTAAAATCATTTTAATTAGTTCATTAATTGGTATTGTTTCAGGATTAATTATTGTTCTTTATCGAATAGTTTTAACACAAGCTGAAAGCTTGTCTTTTAGCATATATCATTTTGTCTCTAACAATAAGGTTTATATTCCTTTATTATTAATAGCCTTATCACTTATTGGATACTTTATTGGTGCTTTAGTTCAAAAATATCCTTTAATTTCAGGTGGTGGTATACCGCAAGTAAAAGCGCGTATAATGGGGTACATCCATGAAGGGTGGTTTTCAACATTAATCGCAAAGTTTATCGGTGGAGCTTTATCTATTTTATGTGGGCTATCCCTTGGTAGAAAAGGTCCTTCCATTCAGTTAGGTGCCTGTGTTGGTCAAGGAATTTCTGATTGTTTTGATGCAAGCAACAGTGAAAAAAGAATATACATCGCAAGTGGCGCAAGTGCTGGTCTTGCTGCTGCGTTTAATACACCTTTAGCAGGAGTTATGTTTGCATTAGAAGAAGTATTTAGATATTTTTCTCCTATGGTTTTGTTATCAACAATTATAGCTGCATCTTTTGCGGATTTTATTTCTAAATTATTATTAGGAGTCCACTTTATTTTCAATTTTGATGTTATAGAGTCTGTTCCTATACAATATTATTGGTTATTTATTCTACTTGGTATTTTTTTAGGTATTATTGGCGTTTTGCACAATAAAATTAGTTTACTCACTCAAACCTTCTATAAAAAATTAAATAGTATTCCTTCACGCTGGAAAATGTCTATTCCTTTTGTGTTTGCTGGAATAATAGGACTTACATTCCCTATTGCGATATGTGGTGGCTATAGTATTACAGAAACCCTTAATATTGAAACTAGCATCTCTTTTTTAATTGTTGTTTTTTTAGTTAAATTTATTTTATCTATGGTTAGTTTTGGATCTGGTGCACCAGGTGGTATTTTTTTTCCATTATTAGTTTTAGGATCAACCTTAGGAGCAATTTTTGCACAAACTGTTATTTCAATGTTTGGCTTAGACAGCATTTTATTTTATAACTTTGTCATAATTGCAATGGCCGGTTACTTTACAGCAATTGTAAGAGCACCTTTAACAGGAGTTATTTTAATCATTGAAATGACCAACTCTCTTTCGCAATTACTGCCATTAATTATTACTTCTGCAGTAGCATATGTCATTGCTGAGGAGCTTAAATGCAAACCAATATACGAATCTCTGTTTGAAAGATTACTTGAAAATAGAGGAATTAAAGAAGAAGTTGTTGATAAAACTAAAATTCTAATTGAAAAAGTCGTTCAAATTGGATCTAGTCTAGATGGGCATACACTAAAAGAAATTACCCTACCTAAAAATTGCTTAATTGTGTCTATAAAACGCGGTCAATCTGATATTACCCCACAAGGTGACACCGTTATAAAAGGTGGCGATTCTATAACTGCTTTGACAAGTGTTTCTACAGAACTTGAAGTAAGCGATTGTTTAGAACAACTTTGTCAATTTAAATAGAAAAGCTATCAACTTTCTGCTTATAGAAATTGATAGCTTTTTATTTAATCCATAAATTTTTTCATAGGTGAACTCACACGTTTGTACAACAACGATGTTACTATAGACGATACTCCACATTTAATTATATTAAATGGCACAACTCCTAAAATTACAAAAGTTGTCATATCCACTACGCCAGGATTAATACGTCTACATAACTCGATTATATCATTTATTGTCCACCCCATTACACTTACATAAAATGGAATGATTAAATACATATTGCTTATTGTTGCAAAAATTGCACATACTATTGTACCAACCGACATCCCAATTATTGCGCCTTTTTTCGTGCGTGTTCTACGATAAATATACACCGCTGGTAACACATATGCTAAACTGACAATTAGATTAGATAATTCCCCCACATATGCTGTAGAAGTTCCATTTAACATAATTTTCAATAATATCTTTACACAAACAATCATTGTAGCCGCACTTGGCCCTAATGCGAAACCTCCAATTAATTCTGGGATTGCTGCAAAATCAAAATCCATGAATGGTGGCATGAATGGCAGCGGAAATCTAATGTATGTCATTAAAACCCCAGCCAACGCTCCTAGAATACCTATTAAAGCAATTCTTTTGACACTTGTTTTTTGTTTCATTTTACTTCCTCCTATTTTCAAATAAAAATACCCGAATTTATTGGGCTTCGGGCATCTAAAAACAGAGTTCATGTCTTTTCTCATCCGGACTATCACCGTCGGTATCAGAATTTCACTGATTCAGCAGCATCTTCGCCGCTCATGGACTATTACCATCGGTAGGGAGTTACACCCTGCCCCAAAGACTATATTTAATTTTTAAAAGTCAAATCTTTTAAGTGCCATGACTTCTGCATAAATATATTATAACAGTTTAAGTAAATTGTAAAGCATGCTTATTTTTTCGTCTTTTTAACAATCGACATTCACAACTTTCTCTATCTCTTTTTTGTTTTTATCAACTAACATAAAATTCAAAAGTAAACTAACAAATGCAAATAAAACATAAACACTTCGATAAGTCATAAATTCTGCAAATATACCTGCTAATACTCGAAATATCATTATGAAAAAATACATTGTAATGTTCATTAAGCCATATACTCTTGCTCTTTTATTCGCTGGGATATGTAATTGTACTGCACTTTCTCTTAAGGTCATGCTTGTTACTCCCATAACTCCTAATAACACTTGGGTAATCAACATTCCATAAAAAGGAAGAAATAAAATTAACATTTCACCAATACTAAATGCTTTGTATACGAAATTTGCTATCCAGTATTTTTTATGTTTGTTGACCTTTGTAATATATTGAACAAACCCTCCTAATAGCCTCCCCACAGTTTGTGAAGCTACAAAAATCGAATACATAGTTGTCGTAAATATTACCGATGTTTGAAAAAACGCAACTAATGCAATTGATCCTCCTGCATATGTGCCGTTGGTAACAGCCATATATAAGTAAAGTGAACGAATTCCTTTCTCTTCTTTTAAGTAATCATACCCTTCTTTTAATTCAGACAAATATTGTTTCAATTCAAATTTTTTATTTTCTTTCAATAACTTAGTTTCATCAAGTTTAATAAACGCCTCTAATGATGCAGCTACAATTAGCAACATTCCTTGAATCATAAATAGATATTCTATGCCTACTGCTGTATATAAAATCGCTGATAAAGGTGTCATTAAGAAAGTAACTAGTGGGTAAATCATCGATGACACCGCAAAACCTTTTTGCAAATATCCTTCAGGAATTAAATCTGGATATAAACTTTGATATGCACATTGATAAACAGATCCGACTGCTGTAATAAATAAGCTTAATATTAAGTAAACAGTGTAATGAAACCCAATATGCAAGGAGATTAAGCTAAATCCAATATATAGAAAACCCATTACATAATCTAATCCAAATATAAAGGGTCTTCTTGGATGACTATCCATATAGGGTGAAACGATTAGGGGAACAACTATCATCGGTATCATTGTACAAGCTGAAAAAATACCCGACATTAGCGCTGACTGCGTTTGATCAAACACAACCAAAGATAACGCAAAGCTAACCAGACTTTGCCCAAAGGCACTAATAATTGTACCAACTACTATAATAGTAAAATTCTTTTCCCAAATGTTTTTTCGCATGAAAATACCTCTATATCAAAAATTATAATGAATTTAATTATTTCTTCAATAGTGTTTTGTTGAGAAATTTTCTTTTATTTATTGTTTTAAAAATATTATTTATACATTTATTTAGGAATTATTTCTAAATTGCATCAACAATTCATATGCTTCTTTGTATTTGCGTTTTTTTGTATAGATATCACTTAAAACATTCATATGAAATCTTCTAAAACCTTCAAAAACATTTTTATCTTGTATTAATCTTTCCAATTTTATTTGTAATGATTCATCATTTTTGTGATATGCAACTAATATTTCATACAACATTGTCTCTGTATTATTTAGCTTATTTGAACTTGCAATTTCCATCAAATGATTAATATAAATTTCAGTTTGTGTCATATCATCCATTTCAATATTTATCCACGCTAATTTGTGATATATATAAAATTTATTAACATGATTACTGCAGTTGTTTAACGCCATTAACAAATATTTTTGTGCTTCTTCATATTTTTTATGTTCAATTAAAGAAGCTCCTAAATTATATTCAATTATTCCATTTGTACCTTCTATTACTTTCGCTAAATTAGCAGTACGGTTGTAATATTTTTCCATTAATTCTTTGTTGCTAAGACCAGAATAGCTATTTGCAATACTCAAGCTAAGACTAAACATAGTTAAAACATATCCTTCTTCACTTGCTTTACTATATCCCTTTTGAGCAACGTCAATTGCTTTTTGTAGATATCCTTCTTCAATAAAGCGGTTTGCCATTACTGAATATATTGGACTTACATCATAAATAGAATATGCTTTTTTAAAATAATTCTCTGCATTTGTTATATCTTGTGAAAATTTAATTGCAACTAAATAAAAATAAAACTGTTCATGCTCTGACATTGCCTTTTGCATTTTAGTTAACTCAACGAAAATTTTATAAGCTTGTTCATCTTCTCTGCTTTGCCAAAATTCATACAATTCAAATAAACGATAATATAAAACTAAGACACTTTGGTATATATCATCCTTTAATGAAATCAGCTCTTCTCGATAACGATTTTCCTTCATTTTAATAAAATGCTCATTGAAATAATTATCAAGAAGTTGCTTATGGTAATCGTTGTTCTCATATTTTACATCTAACTTTTTTAAAATTGCATTTTTGATTTCTTCTGCAGCATCCACATTTCCATTTTCGATTTTTGAAAGATATGATACAACACAAATACCATGTGCTAAATACTCTTGTGAGTAACCTTTTTTAATGCGGTGAAATCGAATTAAACGTCCTACATTATTCATAAACACTCCTTTTTACACTTTTTAAACCTATAAAACCCTTTGTGTTTTAACGCAAATTTCATTTATATATTCACATTTTAATTCAAAATATTCATCTTGATTATATAAAAGCTTTAAAAAATGAATATCTCCTTCCCATAGTGATAAATCAAATATTTTATTATTATCGACCCAATGCAACTCTCCTTCGTTACATTCTTTTTGTTCTCCACAATATTTTGTTGCAGAATACAAAAATATCATTTCGTCTTCCCAATTATCACTCACAAACAGGAGTATACCACGAAGTTTAATATCCAATAAATCAAGTCCTGTTTCTTCTTTAAACTCTCTTTTTGCTGCCTCAGTTGGTAGCTCATGGTTCTCTAATTTTCCACCAACACCAACCCATTTTCCATGATTAGGATCATCTTTCTTTTTATTTCGATAAAGCATTAATGTTTTATCATTAACATTTAAGTAGCATGATGTAGTATATTTCATCTGAAATCCTCTTTAATCTTTTCAAATGATGCAAAAGATATATCCGTACCTTCTATTTCCACCACTTTTGAAGCAATATGATTTGCAAAAACTACTGCATTTTTTAATGACATATTCATAGATAATCCACTTAAGATTCCTCCAGCGTGGCTATCACCTGCTCCAATTGTATCCTGAACATTTGCCTTTACTCCATCAATCACTTCACATATTTCGTTTTCGAATAAATAAGCTCCTTTTTCACCCATTGTAATAACAACATTACATCCATGCTGTCTATGTAATTGATAACCCGACTCCTTGATGTCTTCGCAGCCACTCAACTGCTTTGCCTCTTGTTCATTCAAGTGAAGTATTTTTGTAATTGATAATATCTTTTTAAAAATGAATTTATCTATGCTAAGCAACCTTGGGCCTGGTGCAAAGAATATCGGCCTATTTTTTTGAACTAGAAAATTTACCATTTCAATTCCTGTATCTTCCTCTATTTCTAAGCCACTTACATAAATCATATCAAATTCGTTAAAGTTAAGATTCTCATACCATTTTTCATCAAACTTATATTCTGCACCATGATGTGCCACAAATGTTCTATCGTTACTTTTATCCACAAAACACATGCAGCAACCATTATCTTGCTCTTGAATTTTAACAAAAGGAGCAATCCCTTTTTCTTTTAATAATTTCTCTACAATATCAGCAAACATTCCTGTCCCAATTGCAGATCCCAGTACTGAATCGCACTGAAATTCGTTTAATATTTGATACACATTAAAGGCCATGCCTCCTAAAGTTAATTTTAATGATTTTGTATTAATATCTTCCTGCATATTTGGCAGTCTTTCTACACGTATGACCATATCCAACACTGTAGAACCAAGTATAAGTGTTTTCATAATAACCCTCCTTTGCTATTTAAAAAAGCGATATCAATCGCTTCAATATTATTCTTTATTATCTAAAGCATCCAGCAAGAACACATTCAGTTTTTGCATTGTCTCATCACTAATGCAATGCTCCATATGGCATGCATCTTCTTCTGCAACACTTTCATCAACATTTAATATTTCAATAAAAAACCTCTTAAATAATAGATGACGACCATAGACTTTTTGAGCATATTCTCGGCCACTATCAGTAAGTAAAATTGTACCGTAACGCTGTTGAAGAATATATCCTGCTTCCTTGAGAATGTTCATTGCTTTATTAACACTTGGTTTACTGACATTTAAGTGCTTTGCGATATCGCTCATACGTACTTGTGTATTATCTTTTTCAAGTACTAAAATCGCCTCTAAATAATCTTCTCCTGCTTCTTTGATTCTCATCTAAATCACCTCTTTTAAATATTATAACAAACATTTTTTAAAACTTGTATTAAAATATTAACTTATACTATAATATTATTTCTAATATAAAATAAGTTAATTATTTAATTTGTGAAAAACACTTGTTTTTTCACTTTACGGGTGTTAAACTTTGTGCAAGTAAGCGTTTTCAATAACTTATTGATACTAAATAGAATGGAGAAAAAAATATGGGTGTTTACGTAATTACAGGTGGGTCAAGTGGAATCGGTGCTGAAACTGTATCTATTTTAAAACAGCGTAATGAAGAAATTATTAACATTGACATTAAAGATGGAGATATTTGTGTCAACATGGCAACTGTCGATGGACGACAAGAAGCAATCAATCGCCTACATGAAATTTGTTCAGACGGTATTGATGGACTAATCTGCAATGCAGGTGTTTCTGGATCATGTGGCAATTTATCTTTACTTGTATCTTTAAATTACTTTGGGACAATCGAACTTGCAAAAGGTTTATTTGATTTGTTGGAAAAGAAAAAGGGATGTTGCGTAGTGCTATCATCAAACACAATTTCCCAGGGTCGTGGAAGAATGGATATTGCCAATTTATTAAACAATATTGGTGATGAAGAAGTCGCATGTGAAATCGTATCAAAATTAGATCAAAACAACGCATCAGTTGGAAATGGTATTTATGTAGCTACAAAAGTTGCTTTAGCTAGATGGGTACGTCGTATTTCATCATCTTGGGCAGCACGTGGTGTTCGTGTAAATGCTGTCGCACCAGGAAATGTTCAAACAGCTATGACTGCAGCACTTCAAGGTGGCGCTCGTGAAGCACTTAATGCTCTTCCTATCCCAACAAAATATGGACAAGAGACACTAATGGAACCTTCAGAAATCGCACATGTTATTGCCTTTCTAGCATCTCCTCAATCATCAGGGGTTAATGGTAACATCATGTTTGTTGATGGTGGAACTGATGCTTTGCTTAACTCAGAAAAAGTATATTAAGGAGGATAAAACTATGCCATTAATTGAAAGATATCTTGAAGCAATGTTAAACAAAGACTATACTGCTTTATCAGAAGCCTTTGATAAAGACGGAACCATTATGGATCGCTGTCCAAATGGAACAACTCAACATAAGTACCATGTATACGGAAAAGAAGCAATCGCAATGTTTTATAGAAATAAATTTACTTTCGCACGCCATTCTATAAGTGAGTGTGAAGTTATCAATGATCTTCAAGCAAATTTTGTATCTAATTACGATGGTTACTTAGTTATGGCCATCGCTACTATTCATAGTGTATCACCTCTAGGATTAATTGAAAGCATCACAATACGCCCTAGATAATGTATTTGAGATTATATCTTAGTGATATAATCTTTTTTATTTCTCGTAAATATTGAGAATATTTTTCATTCTTCAACATATACTTTTGTAAACAAGCAATCTTCTTTTAAAACAATACTGAAAAATATTATTCTTTATTTATTCTAATTTTTTTATTTGAAAACGCTTGCATTACTGTTGAGATTATGTTAATTTTTATTTGTAATCATAATTTAAAAAGACTTTTGAAAAAAAGTTTATATTTTTTTGAAAGTCATGTAATGGATTACATGAAAGGAATATCATGAAAAAATCCCGTAATGCTAAAATAAGTGATGTTTCTAAGTTAACTGGATTTTCAGTTGCTACAGTATCACGAGTTATCAATGATACCTGTTATGTTAAACCTGAAACAAAAGAAATAGTTTTAAAGGCTATTGAAGAATTATCGTATCAACCCAATTTATCTGCAAGAAATTTAAGAAGAAATACTAGTGGTGCTATTTTAGTTATCACTCCGAATATGACAAATCCATATTATTCAAACATTATTACTGGAATCAGTGAAACATCAAGAAAATATGGCAAAAGCACATTTGTATGCAGTACTAATGGTGATAAACAGCAAGAACTGGAGTTTATGGAAATGCTCAATCAGCATTCAGTGGATGGAGCAATTATTTTAGCAACCAACAAAGATGACACATCATTAATTCCTTACATTGAAAATTACCCAATAGTTTTTTGCAGCGAATATAATCCTGATATAGAAGTAAATCGTGTATCTATTAACAATTATCAAGCTGCATATGAAGCAACGAAGTATCTAATTGATTTAGGACATACAAATATTTCAATGATGAGTAGCTCTAACTTATATATATCCACAACTGATCGTAAACAAGGTTTCTTAGATGCATGTAAAAATAATGGAGTTAATGTTGAAGACAACATTTTATACGCTTCAGATGACTATTCATTCTTTAGTGCACGAAAACTTGCGTTTTCCTTCTTAAAGGAAAATCCACATGTGACAGCCATGTTTTGCATTTCAGATATTTTGGCGCTTGGTGCAATAAATGCAGCTAAAGAAATCGGTCTTGAAATCCCAAAAGATATTTCTATTCTTGGTTTTGATAACTTGGAATATTCTCAAATGAGCATTCCACAAATATCTACTATAAGCCAGCCGTGTTATGAGATTGGCGTAGTTGCGATGGAACGAATTCAACAACTTTTATCTAATCAAGACGATTTATCTACAATTGATATTTTAGAACATAAGCTTATTGTTCGTGGTACAACCACAAAAATTAATTTGGATTAGACAAGGTGTGACCTTGTTAATCATATATGAAAGAGGAGAAAGAAAAATGAAAAAAGTATTAAAATTAGTGTTAGCGTCTCTACTAGCTTTATCTCTTACTGCTTGTACTTCAACTGATGAGCCTACTACAACTGATACACCTGAAACAGATACACCTGAAACAGAAGAAGTTGTAATCGGTGTTGTTGTTCCATCTGGTGATCATGGATTTACTGGTGAAAGTTTAGCACATGCTCGTGCTGAAGCTGAAACTATTAATGCTAGTGGAACTGGTGTTGAAGTTATCGTTAAAGATGGCTTAGAAGCTGCAAACCAAATTACTGAAATCGAAAACTTGATTGCAAATGAAAACCCTGATGTAATCGTATTATGGCCAATGGAAGGTGAAGCATTACGTAGTGCTGCACAATCTATTACTGATGCAGGTATTGAACTTGTTATTTACGATCGCTTAATTGAAGGTTTTACTGCTGATACATTTGTTGGTGATATTATGGGTGATAACTATGGTATCGGTGATTTAATGGGTAATTACGTAACTGAATACTTTACTGAAGATGATACTGTGAATTACTTACGTTTCATTGGTGATGCTTCAACTGTTGGTGTACAACGTTCTGCAAACTTTGATGCAATCGTTGACCCTGCTAAATTTGTACAAACTGAAGAAACTTTCGTAACTAACTGGAGTTCAGAAACTTCACAAAATCAAATGGAAGAGTGGTTAGCTGGTTCTTCTATTGAAGAAATTGAAGCATTAGATTTAATTGTAACTCATGATGATGAAATTACTGATGGTCTTATGAATGCTCTTGAAGGGTACGCTGGTGATGCTGATCTTAGCAACCTTCGTCTAATCACTTCTGTTGGTGGACGTAAAGAAACTCTAGATAAATTCGATCGTACTGAACTTGAAATCGATCTATTCACAACATATTTTGCACCTTCAATGATTCGTGAAGCAATCCGTTTAGGTGTTGCTACTGCTACTGGAACTGACTACTCTGGAGCTGAATTAGTTGATGATGCTTACTTAATACCAGTATTCTCAATTGGTAATGGTACAGGAACAATCGATATGGACTTTGCTACTTATACAAGCAGTGAAATCTATACTGAAAGATACAGTATCTTTGAATAATTAATAAATGACTTAAATAAAGTCGGTCGGCGACGACCGGCTTTATTATTAAAATATAAAAGGAGTAATATTATGCTTGTTGAAATGAAGGGTATTGTAATGGACTTCGGCCCTGTACGCGCTGTAAATAATGTTGATTTTAATATCAACACAAAAGATATCATCGGTTTACTAGGTGAGAATGGTGCTGGAAAATCTACTTTAATGAACATTCTTGCAGGTGCATTACAGCCAACAAAAGGTGAAATATTTATTAATGGTCAGAAGGTGAATATTGCGAATGCGCATATTGCAAGCAAGTATGGAATTCGTTTCATTCATCAGGAATTAAATCTATGTAATGAATTAAGTGTTGTCGAGAATATGTTTTTAGCACAAGAAATCACAAAAAATGGATTAACTCAAACAGATGAAATGATAAAACGATGCATGGAAGTGTTTGAAAGAATGAATATTGATATTAATCCAACTAGTTATGTAGGTGACTTAAATGCTGCTGAAAAACAATTAATTGAAATAGCAAAATCATTATTATTTAAGTCTGAGTTAATCATTATGGATGAACCAACTACAGCCTTATCTACAAATGAAATTGAAAGTTTGTTCAATATCATGAGACAGTTAAGCGATGAAGGGGTAAGTTTTATTTTTATTTCTCATAAAATGCCTGAATTATTCGCTATTTGTAAAACTTATTTTATTATGCGAGATGGAAACTATATATCAAGTGGTAATTTCAGTGAAATAGTTGAAAGTGAAATTACTGAAATGATGATAGGTCATACTTTAGCTGAGGACTCATTTGACAACAAAGAGAATGTTAGTCAAGATGAAATTACCTTGTCTGTTCGTAATCTCTCTAGTAAGTTGTTTCATGATATTAATTTTGACTTACGAAAAGGTGAGATTCTAGCAATTACTGGATTACAAGGATCAGGACGCGAAGCTATTGCAGATGCATTATTTGGTGCGGAATCTTACACAGGAAAAATCCTTATTAATAACCAAGAAATTAAGAAAAATTCTAAAATTATTTCCTTTATGAAACGAGGTGTGGCTTTAGTACCTCGTATGCGTAAAGAAAGAGGAATTTTCAACGATTTGTCTATCTATGATAATTTATCAATGGCATTTTTTAACACAAAACTAAAAAAACCATTAATAAGTAGTAAAGAAGAACATGATAGATTTGTACGTCAAAAAGATAAGATGAAAATTAAAGTTGGCAATCCAAACAACCCGATTACCTCCTTATCAGGTGGTAATCAACAAAAGGTTATATTGGGCCGTTGGTTAGAAGCTGATGCACAAATCATGTTGTTTGATAATCCTACACAAGGTATAGATGTTGGTGCTAAGTTTGAAATTTATCACTTAATATTAGAATTAGCAAGGCAAGGCAAGTCCATTATTGTATTTAGTGCTGAATTTCCTGAAATATACAAGGTTGCTGACCGTTGCCTAGTACTTTATAAAGGAGATATCATGGCTGAATTGGATCGTGAACATTTAAATGAAAAAGATATTATGCTGTATTCAACTGGAAGCAGCGAGGAGGGGATAGAACATGCAACTATTTAAATCATTTCAAGGTTTAACACCTAAAGAAGTTGGTAGAAAAATAGTACAAGATTATAGTTACTGGCTTTCATTTTTCTTACTTATTATTATCGCTGCAACGATGAATGAGAATTTCTTTACTTGGAACAATATATCAAACATTTTTGTACAAAGTACAATGATTGGTATTATTGCAATGGGTATGAGTATGGTTATCTCTGCAGGGCAAATTGATATTTCTGTAGGTTCACAAGTTGCAATACTTGGTGGTTTCGGTATTGTTGTCTTAAATGCAACTCATAATGTATTGATTATGTTGATATTTTGTTTAATCGGTGGAGCTATTATAGGAACAATCAATGGGCTTTTAGTTTCTAAAGGGAATTTGCCTGCCATGATAGCAACGCTTGCAATGCAAACAGCTTGCCGTTCTATCATTAACTTCTATGGTCAAGGTGGGCCTTTTACAGTTGACAGTGAAATTTATGATAGTTTTAGGCAAATTGCATCTGGCGGATTTTTTATTGGTGATATTAAAATTCCTTATATGATGATTATTTTCATTATTGTTTCTATAATCTTTAATGTAATTATGAAAAGAACAAAACTTGGTAAACACATTTATGCAATCGGTAGTAATGAAACTTCTGCACGACTTGCTGGAATTAACGTCGATATGATTAAAACTTCAGTATTTACTATCACCGGTATGATGTGTGGTCTTGCTTCTGTTCTTTATGCTTCACGTCTAACTGCTGTTGCCTCTGCAAATGCTGCCGTAGGATACGAAATGGAAGCAATCGCAGCTGTTGCAATCGGTGGTACTTCGATGAGTGGTGGTAAAGGTAAAATCATGGGTACTTTCTTAGGTGTGTTAATGTTTAAAATCATTAGTAACATTTTAACAAGTGCTGATGTTTCATCATTCCTAAATGGCGCAATTAGTGGCTCAATTATTGTCATTGCAGTACTTCTTCAAAACTTACAAAACAGAAAAAAATAAACTAGGAGGACATTATGTTAAAAATCGGAATTATTGGTTGTGGAAAAATCACTGAAGTTCGTCATGCTCCAGAATATGCAGATAACAAGGATTGTAAAATTGTTGCTTTTTATGACAATCGTATAGAAAAAGCTGAAGAAATGGCTAAAGAATACGGGGCAGTTGCCTGTAAAAATCTTGATGAGTTATTAGATATGGATTTGGATGCAGTTAGTGTTTGTGTTGCAAATTTTGCACATGCTGATGTTAGTATACAAGCTTTAAACAAAGGGTTACATGTTTTGTGTGAAAAACCCATGGCAACAACTGTTGAAGATTGCGAAGCCATGATTGCAGCAGCTAAAAAGAACAATGTTCAATTAATGATTGGACAAAATCAACGTTTTTCTAAAGCTCACGTAAAAGCTCGTGAAATAATTTCATCTGGTGCTATTGGTGAAGTATTGTCATTTAGAACATGTTTTGGTCATCCTGGTCCTGAAGGATGGACTGGAAATGCAAATTCTTGGTTTTTTGATAAAAAGCAAGCTCACTTTGGAGCAATGGCAGATTTAGGTGTTCACAAAACTGACTTAATTCACTACTTATTGGATGATGAAATTGTATCTGTTTTCGCACAGATTCGTACATTAGATAAAAAATACCCAGATGGTTCTTTAATTAGTGTTGACGATAACTCTTATTGTATTTATGAAACTAAAAAAGGTGCTATAGGAACGATGCATGTAAGTTGGACTTTTTATGGCAATGAGGATAACTCTACTATAATTTATGGTACTAAAGGTATACTTAAATGCTATTGTGATTCTGATTCATCATTAATATTTGAAAAAAATGACGGCACTATCGAAAGATTTGAATTAGACAAAATGACTTCCAACAAAGAACAAACAAACAATGGACGTACAAATACTGAAGTTATTGATAATTTTGTATCTGCAATTGTTAATAAGAAAGAAGTTCCAATAACTGGTTTTAGTGCAAGTAAAGCAATGCGTGTTGTAGTTGCTGCTGAAGAATCTGCAAAAACTAACACAATGATTAAAGTTGAATACTAGGAGAAACAAATATGAAGAGAATGATTTCAATTTGTAGTGGGCAATATGGAGATTTGCCATTAGAAGAGTTATGCGAGAAGATGAGTAGTTTTGGCTATGAAGGATTAGAGCTAGCTGTTGCTGCACACATCGATGTTCCTCGGTCTTTAAAAGATGATAATTATGTTAATGAGGTTAAATCCATGTTAGCTAAATACAATTTAAAAATTAGTGCATTTGGTGCTCATTTGATTGGACAATGTGTTGGGGATAATTTCGATCCAAGATTAAACAACTTTGCTCCAAATGAATTACAAAATAAACCAGAAGAAATAAGAAGTTGGGCTATTGAAGCAATGAAGGATGTTGCACGTGCAGCAAAATTATTTGATGTTAAAGTAGTTACTTGTTTCTTAGGTTCTCCTATTTGGGCTTACTGGTACTCATTTCCTCAAACTACGAAACAAATGGTTGATGATGGATTTAATCGTATCAAAGAATTATGGTCACCAATTTTTGATGTATACGATGAATGTGGTGTAAAACTCGCTCTTGAAGTCCATCCTACAGAAATCGCATTTGATTTCTATACTACAAAAAAATTATTAGAAACACTGAATTATAGAAAAACCTTAGGTATCAACTTTGATCCAAGTCACTTAGTATGGCAAGGAATGAATCCGGCACTTTTCATTCGTGAGTTTGGTGATTTTATTTACAATGTTCATGCCAAAGATGTCAAAGTAAACTTAGATGGTAGATCAAGCATATTAGGATCTCACATTGAATTTGGAGATACTCGACGTGGATGGAATTTTGTTTCATTAGGACACGGAAATGTTGACTTTGATAACATTACTCGCGAACTAAACCAAATACACTATCAAGGGCCTATTGCTGTTGAGTGGGAAGACAGTGGTATGGAAAGATTTGCTGGTGCTAAAGAAGCCTGTGATTATATTAAGAAATGGGATTTTCAACCCTCTAGCATTAGCTTTGATGCAGCTTTAAAAACTGAATAACTAAAAAAAGTTTAGTCTGTGCAGACTAAACTTTTTTCATATATTGTTCCTATTCAAATTTCATATTGTAAAATGATGCATAAATACCATTTTTTGCCAACAATTCTTCATGATTTCCCTCTTCAACAATTCCATCATCAGTAAGCACAATAATCCTTTTTACATTCTTTATTGTTGATAAACGATGAACTACAACAAATGTTGTTCGTCCTTTTGAAAGTGCTTCTAGACTATCTTGTACTCCTTTTTCATTTTCGTTATCTAATGCACTTGTTGCCTCATCAAAAATTAAGATAGGTGGGTTTTTTAAAAAAACTCGCGCAATAGAAATTCTTTGTTTTTGACCTCCAGATAAGTTCACACCACTTTGATGTATATTCGTTTGATAACCTTGTGAAAACCCCATAATGAATTCATGTGCATTTGCTTTTTTTGCTGCCTCAATTACTTCCTCATCACTTGCAGATGGGTTCCCATATCGTATATTATCCATGACAGTTCCCGAAAACATATACAAGTTTTGTTGCACTATTCCGATTGACTCTCTTAATGACTTTACAGTAACATCCTGTATGTTTTGATTATCGATCAATATTGTTCCATTTTCTATCTCATAAAATCTTGGAAGTAATGCACATAGTGTACTTTTACCTGCACCATTTGGGCCAATAATTGCAATATGTTCTCCTTTTTGTACAGTGAAATTAATATTTTTGAGCGCATAATCTAGCTTTTTATTATAACGAAATGACACATTCTTAAATTCAACTTTGCCTTGTACATTAGCTAAGGGTTTTGCATTCTCTTTATCTCTTATTTTTGGTTTTATTTCGAGTATCTCCATAAATCGATTATAACCGGTCATTCCAAGTTGATATCTCTCTGTAAATTGAATCATTTTCTCAATTGGCTCTGTAAAATTATTAATATTCAACAGGAATATCAGTAAATTGCCGACAATAATAGTTCCCGTTGTTATATTGAATGTTCCAAAAACAATAACTATTACTGTAATCAGTAGTGCAAAAATGTTTAACCCCGATTCAAATGTTGCCATAGCTTTGTATGTTTGTCTTTTACTTTCTACAAAGTTTTCATTATTAATGCTAAATTTTTCGAGTTCACTTTCTTCATTCGTAAATGATTTAACTATTCGAATTCCCAATAAACTATCCTCAATACGTGCATTAATTTCACCTGTGCGTTGTTTATTTAATGTGAATGCTTTTCTCATCTTGCTGTTGCAGTATACTGTAAAAAAAATCATTATTGGTAAGATTGAAAACACAACAAGAGTTAATGTTAAATCTATTCTTACTAATATTACAAATGAACCTATAAAGCGAATTAAAGATATAATGATATCTTCTGGTCCATGATGATAAAGCTCTGACATGTTTGATAAACCATTTGTTAATCGAGACATCAATACTCCTGTTTGTTGTTTATCATAGAAATCAAAAGATAATTTTTGATAATGTTCAAATAGTTCTCTACGCATATCTCTTTCCATATATGCACCCATAAGATGTCCTTTGTATGTAATAAAGTAATTGCATACATAATTAATAATTGCTAATATAAACATCCCTAGACCAATTACACCGATCTGTTTAAATGAAATAGTCGTTGTTGCTAAAAGATCATTTGTGACATAACGCACACAAAGTGGAACAAGTAATGAAATCAATGCGACTATAAAAGCACATATCATATCTAAAACAAGTAGTTTTAAATAAGGTTTATAATACGATAATAACTTTTTTGTGTTTTTACTCATTTTCATTTCCTCCATTACTATTTGACTTATTTATATACTATTTGCTTGTTTTTTTCATCGTGTAGGCCAGCAAAGCTAGTCCCATAAAAAACACACATACGCAAGCACAAAATATCTCGATTGCAAAAATAATTTTGGGTAATACTTGTGTATTGAAACTTAGATCATATTTAACAATATCCTTTTTCATATCTAGTTCAGCAACTAAATCTGCTCCCACATAAACTTGTGCAACACAAGCCATTAAATCTGCATCATCTTCTTCACTTATCACATAGTTATAATATATCGAATCCAACTCTGTTGTTGCATCTAGAATCATCATTAAACTATCTTTTTGGGTAAATGTCACATCTGCCTCTACTTTATCATTATTTAGAACTTGCATTTGTTGTGTTGTGAAATCTGTTGAATCGATAGTGTGCATTATATAATTTTCGAAACCGTATTCAAACAATGTAACTGCATCTAAGTAACGCTGATCAACTGATTCACTGTTCATCACGACTGCGATTAATTCTAAATTGTCTTTTTTTGCTGTGGCAACTAATGTGTATCCTGAGTCTTCAGTCCACCCAGTTTTTCCACCGACCGCGTATTCATAGTAATACTCTCCTTGTTTAAGTAGTTCATTTCCTGTTGCAAAATATCTTTGATCACTTTGTTTGTTGGTTGGTTGCATTGTGTATTTAACAGTTTCAAATATTTTTCTAAACTCATCATTTTGTAGTGCAAAACGAGTTATCATTGCCATATCATAAGCACTTGCATAATGATTTTCATCTGGTAATCCATGAGCATTTGAAAAATTCACATTCATTGCTTGCGCATCATAAGCTGTATTTGTCATCAGTTCAGCGAAAGCTTCTTGAGTACCCGCAACATGTTCTGCTAATACATTTGATGCATCATTTGCACTTGCTAATAAAGTTGCATAACAGGCATCTTCAACAGTAATTTCTTCATCATAATTAAGCCATATATGTGAGCTTTGTCGATCAATACTATCAATCGCAGTTTCAGAAGCAATCATAACATCGTCATGCTCTTTATTTTCAAGAGCTAAATAAACTGTCATGATTTTTGTGATTGATGCAGGGTACATTTGTTGAAAGGGATCTTTGGTATATAAAACTACACCTGTTTTTGCGTCAATTAAAACCACTGATTCTGATTGGATATCAAGATTCTCTTTATTAGTTTCTACTGCTTCAACATCTCTTAAAAAGCCAAAAAACATCATAATTACAATTACTATATTAAATAATTTAAACATTACACTCATCCTAACTTATCTTTATATACTCTATAATACAACAAAATCAATATTATTGGAAATCCTATAAGTTATATTTAATATTAAAAAAAGACATACCTGTCTTTTTTCTCTTATGCTATTTTTACGCTGTAGTTTGTCAAATCCCATATCTCATCAACAACATCTTGGTAGAATTCCTTTTCATGGCAAACAAGTAATACTGTTCCTTGAAATTCATTAATGGCTTTTTTTAGTTCATCTTTCGCCTCTTGATCAAGATGATTAGTTGGTTCATCAAGTACTAGCACATTATGTGATCTATTCATTATTTTACAAAGACGAAGTTTTGCCTGTTCTCCACCTGATAAGACCATCACTTTACTTTCAATTTGATCTGTTGTCAAACCACACTTCGCTAATGCGCTTCTTATTTCATATTGTGAATATGAAGGATACGTTTTCCATAACTCCTCAATACAAGTTTCATTACAATTTTTTGAACTTTCCTGTTCAAAATATCCAATTTCAAGGTTTTCACCATGAAATACCCTTCCTTCAATTGGGTTAATTAGACCCATGATACTTTTCAAAAGAGTTGTTTTACCAAGTCCGTTCGCTCCCACTAAGGCAACTTTTGAACCTTTCTCAAGAACAAAATTCATGGGTTTACTAAGTGGGCTATCATATCCAATTACAAAGTTCTCCATTGTAAATATAAATTTACTAGGTGTTTTCCCTAATTGAAAATTAAATGTTGGCTTTGGTTTTTCATGCTTCAACTCGATTCTCTCCATTTTTTCAAGTCGTTTTACTCTGGAATTAGCCATCCCTCTTGTTGCAACACGAGCTTTGTTTCTTGCAATGAAATCTTCCATTTTTGCAATTTCACTTTGTTGTCGATTATATGCAGCTTCAATTTGCTTTTGATTTATTTCATAAACACGTTTGAACTCATTATAGTCTCCTACATAACGAGTTAGTGAAGGTGCTTCAACATGATAAATAACATTCACTACATCATTTAAAAATGGAATATCGTGTGATATCAAAATAAATGCATTTTCATAATTCTTTAAGTACATTTTAAGCCATTCTATGTGATTTTCATCAAGATAATTTGTCGGTTCATCCAACAATAAAATATCCGGCTTTTGAAGTAAAAGTTTTGCAAGTAGTACTTTTGTTCTTTGTCCACCACTTAGCTCTTCTACATCTCGTGTCAACCCTATATCCTTTAGACCAAGTGCATTAGTTACTTCATCAATCTTAGAGTCAATCAAATAAAAATCTCGCTGCTCCAACATTTCTTGAAGTTCACCTATTTCTTCCAACATTGCATTCATTTCTTCTTCAGTGCAGTCAGCCATTTTATTATAATATCCATTAATTGTTTCTTCCATCTCAAACAAATCATTATATGCTGTTTTTAATACATCTTTAATTGAGTCACCTTTTTGAAGTACTGTGTGTTGGTCTAAGTAACCTACAGAAACCTTACTTGACCAAATTACTTTCCCCTCATCAGGAATCAAATTTCGTGTAATGATATTCATGAAGGTGCTTTTCCCTTCTCCATTTGCGCCAATTAATCCAATGTGCTCTCCTTTTAAAAGTCGAAAAGAAACATTTTCAAAAATGACTCTTCCACCAAAACCGTGTGATAATTTTTCTACATTTAATATACTCATAAGTACCTCCAAGAAATAAAAAAAGGGATATCTAAGAGATATCCCAATA
>CAYJAJ010000027.1:0-21111 GCA_964368495.1 uncultured Holdemania sp.
GTTAGAAAAGAACTATTTAATTTATGTGATGAAGACTTTAGAAAGTTTTCAACTGCTTTAATACCAGGATGCGATAATTTAATGGGAGTTCGTATTCCGCAATTAAGAAAAATTGCAAAAAGAATAGTTAAAGAAAATCCAATTGATTATTTGAATCATGCTAAAGAAGAATATTTTGAAGAAACAATGCTTAAAGCATTAATTATTGGAAACATGAAGGCAGATATCGAAATTATTCTTGAACAAGTGATACTGTATGTACCTAAAATAACAAATTGGTCACTTTGCGATAGTTTCTGTAATGAATTAAAAATTGTTCGTAATCATAAAAAAAGAGTCTATTCATTTTTACAAAATTATTATCAATCAAACAAAGCGTATGATGTAAGGTTTGCTGTTGTATTACTCTTGTTTCACTTTATTGAAGATGAATATATCAATGATATACTGTTAATATGTGATGAAATTGCTCATGAAGATTATTATGTAAAAATGGCAGTGGCGTGGTGTTTGCAAGTATGTTTTGTTCAATTTCCTAGTGAAACAATGAATTATTTACAAAACAATAAGTTAGATGATTTTACTTACAATAAAGCACTTCAAAAAATAAAAGAGTCACTTCAAGTTGACAAAGAAACCAAGCATACAATCAGTTTGATGAAAAGAAAGTAGGGGATTAGATGACATTTGATGAAATGTACAGTGCAATCATAGAAAACGATGAAAATTATGATACGTTATTTTTCTATGCAGTGAAGTCAACTGGAATTTACTGTAGACCATCATGTAAATCTAAAATTCCCCAGAAGAAGAATGTTGAATTTTTCAATACATTAGATGAGGCTAGTCAGGCAGGATATCGGCCATGTAAAAGATGCAGAAGTGACTTGTTAAACTATCAACCAATGAAAGAAATTGCAGAGAAATTAAAAAAATTAATTGATAAGATGTATAATGAATCAAAAGAGTTAAATAGCGAGATGAAAAAAATTGGACTATCTCATAAACGAATGGTTGAAGTATTTAAGGAAGAATATGGTATAACACTAAGTGGATACGTGAATGATTTAAGATTTAATGAAGCAAAAAGGCAACTTGCGATGACAGATGTTGATATTATTGAAGTTGCACACGCTGTTGGATTTAGTAGTTTATCGTCATTCTATAGGTTTTTTAAGGAGAGAGCTAAAGTTTCTCCTGCAGTTTATCGTAAAGAAAATAAATGTTGATAAGGAGTATGTATGGAAAAATTTGCGATTTATAAAACAGAATTAGGCTTTTTTAAAATAGCTTATGATGAAGAAGTTATTACTTTTTTCAAAAGATTAAATGAAGATAAAATTCAGGATTATGGTATAAAAACAGCATTAACTGATCGAGTGTATGTTCAATTATTAGAGTATTTAAATGGGAGTCGAAAACAATTTGATGTGCCTTATCAATTGAAGGGGACTGATTTTCAAATGAAAGTATGGAAAGCACTTTGTGATATCCCATATGGAGAAACAAGAAGTTACAAAGATATTGCAGTTGCTGTAGGGAATCCTAAAGCTAGTCGAGCTGTTGGAATGGCAAATAATAAAAATCCGATAACGGTACTGGTGCCCTGCCATCGCGTCATTGGGACATCA
Organism: uncultured Holdemania sp.; assembly: GCA_964368495.1. Lineage (GTDB taxonomy): Bacteria > Bacillota_I > Bacilli_A > Erysipelotrichales > Erysipelotrichaceae > CALVGQ01. The sequence goes on from CAYJAJ010000027.1 coordinate 1,632, forward strand.
GGAAAGCTTGTTGGATATGCAGGAGGATTAGAAATGAAAAGAAAGATACTTAAAATGGAGGAAGAAAACAAATGAGCAAGTATGTAGTGTTGTTTGAAGTAATACCGACAGCTGAAGGAAAAGAGAAATATTTAAAGTTAGCAGCAATGTTAAAACCTATGTTAACTGGATTTGATGGGTTTATCAGTGCTGAGAGATTTCAAAGTTTGGCTGATGAGCGAAAATTACTTTCAATGAATGTTTGGGAAAGTGAAGAAGCAATGAGTAAGTGGCGTACTATGACAGAACATCGAATGAGTCAATTGGAAGGAAAAACAAAATTATTTGAAAGTTATAAAATATCTGTTGCCCAGGTTGTGAGGGAATATGATGGAAATAATCGTCAACATGCACCGGATGATTCAAATGATTTTTTTAAGTAATCCATTATTTTAGAATTGGTATTTAATCAATTCTTTTATTTTGTAGAAATGTACGACGACTTATGGTATTATCAATCCAGGAAAAATTGTAAAAGGTGGTAAAAAAGATGCCTTCATGGAAATTGCATTTAGCAGTAGCGACAGAAGTATTAAAAAAAATTCAATTTGAAAATGAGAACGAATTCTTATTTGGAAATGTACTTCCGGATATTAATGGTTATCTTAATTCAGATTTATCTTTTATACTACCTCATGCAACGACTCATTATACATTTGAAAATAAGGAAAAGTTGAATAGACGAGAAATAGTTTTGGAAGATTTTTTGACTAAGACAACTTTAAAACAGCTCAAGTCATCTTTGATGATCGGGTATTATTCACATCTACTTACAGACTATTATTATAATATCTTAGTGATTGATAAAATGTTAATGTTTGAAAATAATCAGTTCATCGGGTTAAAAAAAGAGAATAAGATCATAGAGTGCAATTTTTTAAATATTGATTTATATAAACGAAATGATATGAATGTTTTTGAGAATGAATTAAAAATTGAGGTAAAAATACCTCAATTTACGAATGATTTACTTGAAAAAACTAATTCAATAGCGAAATTTTCCTTAAGTGAAGAAGATGTAAAAAAAATAATTAAAACAGCAGAAAAACTTACTTCATCTAACAATTTAGAAAATGAATATGTATTGTTTAACTTTAATGAAATGTTTAACCATTTTGATGCATGTGTGAATTTTGTTTGTACAAGTTTGAAAATAGGATTTAAATAGAATGTTTTAACATAAAAAAGGCAAGGATGAATACAGATAACTCTGTAAAAGGCATTGCGAGCCATACACCATTTAATCCGAAGAAAGAGGATAAGATAATTGCAGATGGAATGATTAGTAAAAATCCTCTAAGTATTGAAATAAAAAAAGCGTGTTTTGCTTTTGCAATCGAACTAAAATACATTGCTGTGATGATGTTCACTCCTACAAAAAGAAATGAGGAGAAATAGATTAAGATTCCGTTTTTAGCAATGTAAAACAGCTCGACATTTGTCTCTTTGTTAAATGCCGCGATAATGGGTTGTGAGTACACAACTGAGGTGATATAGACAAATAATGATAGTACTGTGGATGTGATGATAGCATACTTTAATATTCTTTTAATTTCGCTATGACTATTTTGTCCAAAATAACGACTAATTATTGGTTGAATACCTTGAGCGATACCACTAAAAATGGCTACAATAACAAGGGCAATGTTTGTGACAATCCCATAGGCTGCAACTCCAATATTTCCTGCAAGATTTAAAATCAATATGTTAAATACAATGATTACAATACCAGTAGAAAATTCAGTTATTAACGATGAAATACCTAATGATGAAATATCAAGAATACTGCTAATTTTAGGAGTATCTTTATCAAGTTTAAATGTGTTTTTGTTTTTTATAAAATGAATTGATAAAATGCATAAGCCAATGACTGGGGCTAAACCAGTTGCCAAGGCTGCACCAATCATACCCATTTGTAATGGAAAAATTAATATATAGTCCAATATGATATTGGAAAAGCTACCGATTAACATAGCAGACATGGCAAGCTTTGGATTACCATCATTTCTAACAAAGCAAGTAATCACATTGTTTAATAAAAACATAGGAGAAAAACAACATATTATTCTTAAATAATGAGTTGTGTTTTCAATTGTATCAAGTTTCGCACCTAAAATAGTAGCTAATTCATTGGAAAAAAAACATCCAATAGTAAGAAAAACAAAAGCTGAAAACATTGTAGCAAAAATGGATTGAGTGAATACGTTCTTACAGCTGGAGATAGAGTATCGTGTTGACCCACCAATGCCAATCATTAGTCCGGTTCCATGAATAAAACTATATGCAGGCAAAGCAATGTTCAATGCGGCTAATCCATTTATTCCAATTCCTTGTGCAATAAAAAAAGTATCTGCAAGAATGTAGCATGATAAGCCAATCATCCCTAAAATATTTAGTGAAACATATTTAATAAATTCTTTTTTTATGGTTGCATTCTTCATAACTTCTCCAATAAATTGCCATTTAACTTAGGTGTGTAATTGATGATAAGATTTTATTTTTGAAGTATACCATATTAAAAAAATAAATTCTACACGAAAATCTATTGACATCAGTGAATCAATTTTATAATATTAACATATGAATAAATGTTCATATGTTAGGAGGAAGAATTAATGAATAGTAAAGACAAACAAGTGGAAAATTGTGATTGTGCAATAGAAGATAACAATAAAATTTCAAAGAATCAACTCAATGGAGTTAATCATGATACTTTTCTTTTAGAAAATTTAAATTGTGCAAACTGTGCAAATAAAATCGAGGCAAAGATAAATCAGATTGATACAGTTGAACACGCTAATGTTGTTTTTTCAACTAAACAACTTCATATTAGAGCACAGAATATAGAAGAACTGATACCTCAAATTCAGGAAATTTGTACATCTTTTGAAGATGAAATTGTGGTAAAGAGAAAAAAAACGATTCCTACACAGGTTGCAATATATACTTTAATGAATTTGGAATGTGCAAATTGTGCGAGTAAAATTGAAAATGATTTAAATGAATTAGATGTTGTCAATGAAGCAACAATTACTTTTGCGACAAAAAGGCTGAAAATTGTTTCTAAAAGACAATTAGAAGTTGAAACAATACGTGAAATTTGCCATAAATATGAGGAAGAGATTGAGGTTGTTTCCAAAGGGGAAACCATACAAAATGAAGATAGCAAAAAAGATTTGTATACCTTATTAATTGGGAGTATATTATTTATTCTTTCGATATTATTATCAATGATTGATGGTTTTAATAGTAACTCATTTATAATGATGTCAATTTATATTGCTTCGTATTTAACTTTAGGTAGTGGTGTTTTGTTGACAGCATTAAAAAATATGAAAAAAGGTCTTATCTTTGATGAAAATTTTTTGATGAGTGTTGCGACACTAGGCGCATTTGTGATTGCTGAGTATTCTGAGGCAGTTGGGGTCATGTTGTTTTTTAGAGTTGGTAGTTATTTTGAACACATCGCTGTTGAAAGAAGCAGAAAACAAATCATGGAGGCAATTAATTTACATGCTGATGTTGTGACACTCATAAAAGGTGAAAATGAAGAAGTGATAGCAACAGAAGACGTGAAAGTAAATGATGTGTTGTTAATTAAGGTTGGAGATAAAATTGCTTTGGATGGGACGGTAATCGATGGAGAAAGCTATCTTGATACTTCTGCAATTAATGGGGAACCTGTTTTAATGAAAGTTGAAAAAGGATCGAAAGTTTTATCTGGGTATATGAACACAAGTGGTGTCATTATGATGCGAGTTGATAAGGTTCTTGAGGATTCATTGGTTTCAAAAATATTAGAATCTGTAGAGAATGCAGCCGCTAACAAGCCAAAAATTGACCATTTCATTAGTCGATTCGCAAGAATTTATACACCGATTGTTGTCGCAATTGCAATATTTACAGCTATAGGAATGCCAATCATTTTACAAGAAGAATTTTATCCATGGATTTATACAGCATTAAGTTTTCTTGTTATGTCATGTCCATGTGCATTGGTGTTAAGTGTGCCATTGGCTTATTTTTGTGGTATAGGAGCAGGTAGTAAGCGTGGAATTTTATTTAAAGGCGGTGTTGTTTTAGAAGGATTAGCTAAAATTAAAGCTGTAGTATTGGATAAAACAGGGACAGTAACAAAAGGAAACTTCGTTGTTCAAGAAATCAATGTTTTTACAGAATTAAGTGAAACTGAAGTGCTTTCTTATGTTGGGGCAGCTGAGAAACATTCAAATCATCCCATTGCGAAAAGTATATTAAATAAAGTGCAGGAAAATAAAGTTTCTGTTGTTAAAGTTAGTCAATTATCTGAAATCTCAGGTAAAGGAGTTAAAGCAGAAATTAATGACAAAATACTGCTTTGTGGAAACGAAGCTTTAATGAAAGAATTCAATATTGATTTAAAAAAACGAAGTGAAGTTGTAGTGGGCAGTGAAGTGCTTGTTGCTTATGAAAATCAACTTATTGCTCAAATAATTATTTCGGATACCGTTAAAGATGAGGCAGCCAGTGCAATAAGCCGTATAAACAAATCAGGCATTGTGAGTGCTATGCTTACAGGTGATAATGAGATAAGCGCTAATCAAATTGCGAAATCAGTAAATATCAGTGATGTGAGGTCTTCTCTTTTACCTACTGAAAAATATGAAGAATTACAAAAAATACGTGAAAAATATGGAAGCACAATGTTTGTGGGCGATGGAATTAATGATGCAGTCGTACTCGCTGGTGCTGATGTAGGTGCTGCAATGGGAAGTGGATCTGATGTGGCAATTGAAGCTGCAGACATCGTATTTATGAATAGCAATGTTGATGCCATTGCGACATCGATAGAAATATCTAAAAAAACAACATCTATTGCTAAACAAAATGTGATTGGCGCTATCGCAATTAAAATTGTTGTTATGATTTTAGGTTTAACTGGCATCTATTCCAATATGTGGTTAGCCGTGTTTGCAGATACAGGAGTAGCATTTATTTGTATTTTAAATTCCATACGTATTTTATATAAAAAATATCAATAAAATTAATCATAACTAATGCAAGTATTTCGGCTGTTGATAAAAAATCAAACAGCCTTTTATTTTTCTGTATAGCTACAGTGTATGTATTATTATTCCTATTTGTAGCGTTTTAAATACGTGTGATTTTCATGGATTACATAATAAAAACCAAGTTTTTGACAAAGCTTGGTTTTTATAAACAGTTTAATTAAAAGACAACACATTGGCAATATGAAGAGCAACTCCATATTTTAATGCCTCTTGATCAACTATAAATTCAGAGGTATGTGCTTTGGCAGTATACCCTTTTTCGAAATTTGCACATCCTAAATTAAAGAACGCTCCTTTTGCATGTTTTAAGAAAAAGGAAAAATCTTCGGCACCAAGAGATGGAATCTTTCTAATGGTAACATTTTCTTTTGAAAATAATTCACAAGCGTTTTTATAAACTAAATCCACCATTTCATTATCATTAACTAAGGAATCATATCCTTTTTCGATATCAATGGAAAATTTTGCTTCATTAGCATGGCAAGTATTTTCGATGATTTCACAAATTCTTTGCTTAGTATAGTTTCTTGTTTTCTCATTAAGTGTACGAAGTGTAGCTAATAATTCAACCTCATCACAGATGATGTTTTGTCTAATGCCACCGTGAATAGCTCCGATTGTAAAAACGACAGAATCAGTAGGTGAAATATTTCGGCTAACTAGTGTTTGAAGTGCGTTAATTACCTGGGCTGAACAAACGATGGCATCTACACCATGATGTGGATAGGCGCCATGAGCTTTTTTACCTAATATTTTAATTTTGAACGTATCTGTTGAAGCGTTCATTGAATCATAAACAAGCTCAATTTGTCCACTACTTAGCTCTGGTGTTACATGCAATCCAAAAACGTGGTCAACAGGTGGGTTTTTCATGCACCCATCTTCAATCATTCTTAATGCTCCACCGTCTGTTTCTTCAGCAGGTTGGAAAAAGAATTTCACATTGATGTTTAATTCATCTTTCATTTCATACAATAATTTGCATGCACCAAGCACCATTGCTGTATGAGCGTCATGACCACATGCATGCATGGTGTTTTCATGTTTTGATTTAAATGGTAAATCATTTTTTTCTTGTATAGGTAAGGCATCTATATCAGCTCTAAGAGCAATTGTTTTTTTATTTTTATGATTAATGATGCTGGCAACAACTGCAGTGTGGTTGTCAAATGTGGTGTATTCTATTCCAATTTCTTCTAAAACACTTATGATTTTTTCTCTTGTTTTGAATTCTTTTAGTCCAATTTCAGGAATCATATGTAGTTCTTGATAAATATTTTTTAGCCAATTTTCTATATGAAATGATTTATTTAAACTATTTTTCATTTTTTTCTCCTTCTAAACACCAGGGTTCTAACATATTTATATAATATGCAACAAATAATGTAAACTAGTATATAAAAATAACAGAAAAAAGATAGCAACTTTCAATAAAATGAAATAAATGTAAAAAAACCTTTTCAAATTTGTTGCAAAATTGTATGATTATATCATTAAAACTAAATAAAAGAATGTAGAGGCGCAAAGTATTAAGATTACTAATAATGAGGTGAGCACAATGACTTATTAGGAAAGGAATATTTGCCGAAGAAATTAATGTATGCTTAAACTTAATTTCTGGGAATACACAAAACATGTGTATTACTGTCACTTGTTGTGATGAGCTATATTTAAGGTGAAAATATGCATTTTCATTTCTTTGACAGAACCTTAAATAGCTTTGAGGTTCTTTTATTTTAGAAAGGAGCATTTTTTACTTGTTAAAACAAGTAAAAGGCAAAACAAATATATTAGGGAGGGTAAAAAATGATTAATATTATTTGGGCAGTTATGTTAGTAGGTGGATTCATTATTGGTGCACTTACAGGGAATTTACAGGCAGTTACTGATGCAGCTATGAGTAATGCTGAAACAGGAGTAGAATTATCACTTGGATTAATTGGTTTAATGAGTTTGTGGTTAGGAATTATGAAAATTGCTGAAAAAGCTGGGTTGATTGTGAAAATTGGGAATGCTTTAAGACCATTAATGAAATTTTTGTTTCCAGAGCTTCCAGCAGATCATCCTGCAGTAGGTTCAATTGTTATGAATTTAGCTGCAAATATTTTAGGTTTAGGAAATGCAGCAACACCTTTAGGAATTAAAGCAATGAAAGAACTACAAGATTGTAATGAAGATAAAGATACAGCTTCAAATTCAATGTGTATGTTTTTGGCAATTAATACTTCATCTGTGACATTAGTAGCTTCAAGTGTCATTGCTTATCGTTTAGCAGCAGGTTCAACGAACCCAACAGAAATTATTGGTCCAACAATTGTTGCGACAGTAGCTTCTACAGTTGCGGCTGTTATTGCAGTTAAATTATTTGAAAAAGTAGCTAGAAACAAATCAAAAGCTACTGTTAAATAGACGGAAAGGGAAAAGAATATGTTAGAAACAGTTATTAATACTATATCGTTATATGCAATACCGGTTATTATCGTATCAATCGTTTTATATGGAATGTTTAAAAAAGTTGCTGTTTATGAAACATTTACAGATGGTGCAAAAGAAGGATTTACTACAGCAGTTACTATTATTCCATTTTTAGTTGGAATGTTAGTAGCAATTGGTGTGTTTAGAGCTTCTGGGGCTTTGGATTTAATTACTGGTGCGTTAGCTCCAATTACTGAGTTAATTGGTATGCCAGGGGAAGTTGTTCCGATGGCTTTAATTAGACCACTTTCAGGTGGTGGAGCATCAGGTGTTATGAATGAATTATTCACGACCTATGGACCAGACTCATTAATTGGTCGTATGGCTTCAGTAATGAACGGTTCTACTGAAACGACTTTCTATGTATTGGCAGTGTACTTTGGTGCGGTAGGAGTTAAAAAATCTCGTCATGCGCTTCCTGCAGGTTTAATTGCTGATGCTGTTGGTTTAATCACAGCTGTAATTATTACAAATATGATGTTTGGATAAGATTGTATGAATTTTGTAGATTTAAATAAAAATGATGTAACGTTTGGAATAATTGCTCCAGCTAGTCCATTTACGTCGAAAACAACAACTGAATTAAAAGAGAAACTAAATGAATTAGGATTTCAAGTAATATTTGGAGAAAGCTGTACTGGTGCTTATAAAGGATATTTATCAAGTACAGATGAAGTTCGCGCAAAAGATATTATGGATATGTTTTGTAATCCTTCTGTTGATGCAATACTATGTATTCGTGGTGGATATGGAGTTAATCGACTTCTGCATCTACTGGATTTTGATTGTATAAAAAATCATGCAAAGCCTTTTATTGGCTATTCAGATATTACTGCGCTTCATTTAGCATTCAATAAGAAATGTGGCTTTGTTTCATATCATGGAATTATGGCAGGTACTGTTCATGACTGGGATGAGTGCACTTTTTCATCCTTGATGAAAGCATTAACGTTTGAAGAGGAATTGGTAATCAGTAATCCAAGCGATGAGCCAATAACAACACTTGTACCTGGTTATGCAGAAGGTGAATTAATTGGTGGAAATTTAGCTTTAATTACTTCACTGATGGGCACAGAATTTGAAATTGATGTTAAAGATAAAATAATATTTATCGAAGATGTTGGGGAATCTGTGTATCGTGTGGATAGGATGCTTACACAATTAGCGTTAGCAGGAAAATTTGATGATTGCAAGGGAATTGTGTTTGGTGATTTTAGTGATTGTACTAGAAGAAATGAGGCTGAATTTGAGCTTTTAGACTTAATTGAAGATCGCATAAAAAAATACAATAAACCATGCATTTACAACGTGCAATCTGGGCACTGCACACCGATGATAACGATTTTAATGGGTGCAAAGGCTATTCTTGATGCAACAAATAAAAAGTTAGTATTCAAAAAGTAAAGAATGAGGAGTTAAGTATGAAAATTCATGGAACAATGGAAGTGATAAATCAGGATTTACTAATTGGTAAAGTATCTTGCACTGATTTATGTAATGAATATAAAACTCCTCTTTATGTGTATGATGAAGAGTTAATTAGGAAAAATTGTCGTGATTATATCAGTAACTTTCAAGTGAAAAAACGAGGAAATAAAATTGCTTATGCAGGAAAAGCTTTTTTAACAAAAGCAATGTGTCGATTGGTTTTAGAAGAAGGGTTATTTCTAGATGTTGTATCTGGCGGAGAGCTATATACGGCTTATAAGGCAGGCTTTGATATGTCAAAAATATTTTTTCATGGAAACAATAAAACAGATGAAGAAATACGTATGGGTGTAAGCTACAACATAGGAAAATTTGTCGTAGACAATGAAACTGAGTTAGCGATGATTGAACAAGAGTGCAAACTGCAAGACAAAACACAGGAGATCTTTTTTCGAATAACTCCTGGCATAGAGGCACACACACACGATTATATTAAAACAGGACAAATAGATTCTAAATTTGGATTTGCGATTTCTAATGGTGATTTTTTGCGGGTAATTGAAAAAATGGACCGTTATCCACATATAAAAATTGTCGGGCTTCATGCACATATAGGTTCACAAATATTTGAAATACAGCCATACCTTGATTTAATTGAGATTATGTTGGATTTATCAAAGGGCTTAAAACAAGCCTATGATATTGAAATACGTGAACTTGATTTGGGTGGTGGATTTGGTGTTTATTACACTAGAGGAGATAAAAATTTATCTACAAAAAAGATTTGTGAAGCCATTTTAAAAAAAGCAGATGAAGCATGCAAAAAGAAGAAAATGAATCTTCCCACTTTGATATTAGAACCTGGAAGATCGATTGTCGCTAATGCAGGAAGTACACTGTATAAAATCGGATCGATTAAGGAAGTTACTGATGTAAGAACTTATGTCAGTGTTGATGGTGGAATGAGTGACAACATTCGACCATCGTTATATCATGCAAATTACGAGTGTGCTATTGTAAATAAAATGAGGCAACGTAAAACAAAAAAGGTTACAATTGCAGGAAAGTGTTGTGAAAGCGGAGATATTTTAATTCATGATGTCATTCTTCCAACACCTTCAAAAGGGGATATTTTAATCGTGCCATCTACTGGAGCTTATGGGTATTCCATGGCTTCAAATTATAATAAAGCTGCAAAACCAGCAGTGGTTATGGTGAATAATGGTAAGAGTAAAATCATTGTAAAAAGACAAAGTTTCGATGACTTATTAGAACTTGAAGAATAGAGAAATCTATTCTTTTTTTGTTAGTGGAAAAATTGTGATATAATATTTTTTGAGGAAAAAAGTATGATGAGAAAAATATGGAAGATATTTTTTAGTAGGGTGTTTGTGTTGTCACTTTTAATTATTGTCCAACTGCTTTTTATGATGGCGGTTTTTTCGATATTAAGTTATAGCTTTAAAACGGTAGAAGTGCTGTTTAGAATTTTATCATTTATCATTATTATTTATATAATCAATCGAAATGATAATCCATCTTATAAATTGGTATGGTGCATAATGATTTTAGTTATTCCACTTTTTGGTGGTATCATATATTTGATGTTTGGCGGTAAAAAAGTACCAAAGGAATTGCGTTTGAATATTTTGAAGTCACATGAGGAATCAAGTGAATATATTGAGCCCCATCGAAAAATTATTAAAGAAATTAATGAATTTGATTTGAGCATAGGTCAGCAATTTAACTATGTTCAAAAGTGTGCTGGTTGGCCTGTATATAAAAACACAAATGTGAACTTTTTTAAACTTGGAGAAGAAAAATTTGCGCAATTGATCACAGAATTAAATAATGCAAAGTCATTTATATATTTAGAGTATTTTATCATTGCAGAAGGACGCATGTGGAACACAATTTTAAATATTTTAAAAAATAAAGTGAAAGAAGGCGTTGATGTTCGTTTGATTTATGATGATGCTGGTTGCTTTAGTACATTAGATAAGAATTTTTCAAATAAAATTCGCGATTTAGGCATTAAATGTGAAGTTTTTAATCCACTTCGGCCTCAATTAGTGATACAAATGAACAATAGAGATCATAGAAAACTAGTGATCATTGACAACGAGGTTGCATTTACTGGTGGAATTAATTTAGCTGATGAATACATCAATGAACTTGATCGATTTGGTCACTGGAAAGATACTGCAGTAATGTTAAAGGGTGAAGCTGTATTAAACTGTACAATTATGTTTGTGCAAGTCTGGAATTTCTTATCAAATGATAAAATCGATTATGAACAAATTAAAGAACCGAAATTAGCTATCACTGATGGCTACGTATTGCCTTTTAGTGATAGTCCAACTGATGAGGAAAACGTGGGGTTAACTGTCCATATGAATTTGATAAATAATGCAAAACATTCTATTTATATTCAAACTCCTTATTTAATCATCAATGATGAATTGCATCAAGCACTGAGTAATGCTGCAAAATTAGGAAAAGATGTTCGCATTATTGTGCCGCATATTCCGGATAAATGGTATGCCCATATGATGACTAGAGGAAATTATTATTATCTTGTAAAAAATGGAGTCAAAGTGTATGAATATTTGCCTGGTTTTATTCATTCTAAGACGTTTCTTTGTGATGATGAAGTTGGGTTATGTGGAACAATAAACATGGATTATCGCAGTTATTACATGCATTATGAAGACGGTGTACTAATGTATAAAAGTTCTGCACTATCACGCATGAAAGAAGACTTTATCCAGACACTGGATGTGAGTCAATTAATTACTGAAGAAGATTGTAACAATGTTCATTGGACTAAGAAATTATTGTATGCGATATTTAATTTGTTTTCTCCTTTATTGTAACATTTACATTCTAAAAGAAATTTGTTACAATGATATGTAAGTAACAGGAGGTTTTTTTATGGATTATTACAATAATGCTTATTTTTGGCAAAAGTTAGATACTTTGTATTTTTCTTCTAAACTCAATATAGCCTTTGAAAAAGGACATACACATCCAAAATATAAAAATTTAATTTATCCAGTTCAGTATGGATATTTATTAGATTTAGTTGACGATAAAGACTTAAGAATTGCGGTATTTAAAGGGTCATCCAACACTGGTAAAATTGAATCACTAATTATTGCTGCAGACATACTAAAAAAAGATTTGGAACCTAAATTAATAGTGGGGTGTACAGAAGAAGAGGTAACGAATGTTCTTCTTTTCTTAAATCAAACTGATTTACAAAAGACAATATTAGTTAAAAGAGGAAAAGAATTGCCTGGTTGGGCACATACAGATTAAAAGAGGTAAGACCTCTTTTTTTTGTGTTTGCACATTATTCAATGATGATGAATATAATGATATCAAAAGTTGAGGTGATAGGTATGTGCGGAATTACAGGAGAGTTTAATTTCTTAAAACAACTTAAAAATCAAAATGTTTATTTATCAATGAGAGATGCTATAAAACACCGTGGTCCAAATCAAGAGGGCATTTTTATGAATGATGAAATTGCATTAGCACACACGCGTTTAGCAATTGTTGATATTGAAAGAGGTACACAACCAATGATTGAGGTTGTTGAAAACAAGAGAGTTGTCTTAGTGTACAATGGGGAACTTTATAACACAGAAGAATTAAGAGATGAATGCATTCAACATGGAGTAACATTTAATACTCACAGTGATACAGAAGTCGTTTTAAAGAGTTATCTAGTTTTTAAAGAAAATTGTGTAAAGAAAATGAATGGAATTTTTGCGTTTGTGATCTATGATGAACGGGAAAACAAAGTATTTATGGCAAGAGATCGATTTGGTGTAAAGCCGCTTTTTTATGTAATTAATGAACAACATTTCTTATTCGCATCAGAAATGAAGTCCTTGTTTAAACACCCAGATGTAAAGCCAATTATCAATACAAACTCTTTGTATGAATTAATTTGTGTTGGTCCTGGAAGAACACAAGGGCAAGGAATATTTAAAGGCATAATGGAATTAAAACCTGCATCCTATGCAGTAATTAATAAAAATGAAATGAAAGTGAATAAGTATTGGGAATTAGAAGATAAGCTATGGGAGCATGATTTTGATACAACTGTAAAATTAGTTAGGGATACGACTCTTGATGCTATAAAACGCCAACTTGTTTCTGATGTAAAAGTATGCACGTTGTTAAGTGGGGGGCTGGATTCAAGTATACTTAGTGCGGTAGCATCAAAAGAGATGAAAAAACAAGGAAAGCAACTGGATACAATTTCTGTTGAATATGTTGACAATGAACAATATTTTAAACCTAGTTATTTTCAGCCAAACCGAGATGAGCATTATGTAAATGTCATGTCAAAGGCAATTGACTCAAATCATCATTTTATTGTGTTATCCAATGAAAGCGTTGTTGACGCATTGTTTGATGCAGTAAAAGCACGAGACTTACCGGGGATGGTTGATATTGATTCATCACTTTATCTGTTTTGTAAAGAAATAAAAAAAGTAGCTTCTGTTGCTTTGTCAGGTGAATGTGCTGATGAATTGTTTGGTGGTTATCCATGGTATAAGGATAAAAGAGTCTACAATTCTCCTTATTTTCCATGGTCAGGAAACATCGAAAATCGAATGTCATTTTTAAAGGAAGAGTTTAAAAAGTGGGATGGGCATGAATATGTCTTAAATAGAGTAAAACAAACAAGAGACGAAGCTCATAAAAAAGAAGGAAACACACATCAAGAAAACAGAATGAAAGAAATGATGAAACTCAACATAGATTGGTTTATGCAAACATTGCTGGATAGAAAAGATAGGATGAGTATGAGTTGTGGTTTAGAAGTGCGTGTCCCCTTTTGTGATTATCGAATAGTGGAAATGTGTTACAGTATTCCTTGGGAGATGAAAAATTACAAAGATAGAGAAAAGGGACTTCTTAGAGAAGCGATGAAAGGCATCCTTCCTGATGAAATATTGTGGCGCAAGAAAAGTCCTTATCCCAAAACACATCATCCTGCATACAAAAATAAGGTAAAATCCATGCTTAAAGAAATAATTGATAATGAGCAAGAACCAATTCATCAATTCATAAAAAAAGAGCGCTTAATAAAATTACTGAATGAAAATGATGAGATCCCTTGGTATGGGCAACTCATGACAACACCACAAACGATGGCTTATTTTGTGCAGATGAATTACTGGTTGAAAGAATATCATGTGCAATTTGAAGAATAAGTAGTATTTGATAGCTGCATTATGCAGCTTTTTTTTGTATAATAAATGGGGTGAGTGTATGAAATATTCTATAAATAAAAATTCAATTAAAATAATCAGTGATCGACAATGGAAAGTTGATGATTTTTTTGATTTTTATTGCATATCACAAAAGAAAAGAAATAAAACTATTCATCAAAAGATGATTAAAATAAATGAAGAAGTTTGTGCTTTAGATAAAACAATAGAAGTTGATGATGTGATTGAGATTAGTTTTGAAGATTGTGATACAATGCCACATACTGAAGATGGTTGTTGTGAAGTCATTCATGAAGATGATTTTGTATTGATTGTAAATAAACCAAGTAATACAATTATTCACTCAGATAATAAAAGTGAGCGTACATTGAATCAACTTGTTGCTAACTATTACTACAGTAAGTCTAAACAGTGTTCTGTGCGTCATTTGCATCGTTTAGATAAAGATACTACGGGCTGTGTTTTATACAGTAAAATCGAGTTTTTTCAACCTTTTTTAGATGCTTTGTTGAGTGAAAAAAAGATTGATCGTGAATATATTGCGATTACTGAAAAAATTATAGCATGGGATAATAAAACAATTGATTTAGCAATTGGAAAAGATCGTCATCACAACAGTAAAATGCGTGTATCAAAAACAGGGAAAGCAGCACAAACAAAAGTAAAAGTGCTGAAAAGAAATCAAGCGAAAAATATTACAATGATTAACTGTATATTAAAAACGGGAAGAACTCATCAAATAAGAGTGCATATGAAAGCATTAGGTTATCCGCTTCTTTGTGATGAATTATATGGAAACAAAAGTAAATTAATTACAAGGTGTGCTCTACATGCACATAAGATCAACTGGATTGATCCGGTGTCGCTTCATAAAAAATCAATTAGTTGTGAAATCCCAAAAGATATGCTTAATTTGATGTAGGAATATAAGTGGAGGAAAACCAATGAAAAAGAACATTATTTTATTGTACGTGATTACTTCTTTATATTGGTTTTCAATGTACTGTTACTCCTCAGAGTTTTCGCTTTATGCAATTGCCTTAGGGGCTAGTATTGCTCAAGTCGGTGTGATTACCGGAAGTTATGGAATCACACAATTTCTTTGTCGATTGCCAATTGGGATATTTTCAGATACTTTAAAGAAGAGAAAGATATTCATTGTTTTAGGTATTTTATTATCTCTTGTTTGTGCAAGTTTACTTATTTTCTTTCCAACACTTGAAAATTTATATGTATTTAAAATTTTATGTGGAGTTTCTGCATCTTGTTGGACAATATTTACTGTAACTTATACATCCTATTTCAAAATTGAAGAAACCACCAAAGCAATTGGATTAATTAAAAGTGCTCATTCATTAGGACAAATAAGTGGGGTTTTAATAGGTGGAATAATAGTAAGTGAAACAAATGATCCACATAGTTTATTTTTTGTTTCGTTTTGTGCTGCTTTTCTGTCTTTGTGTTTAACAATAAAACTAGAAGAAGTACCCTTTGTAGGAAAAGCAAAGAAAGTGGATGAAATTGTTTCAATCATCAAAGATAAAACGTTGCTTTATTATTCATGCATTGCGATATTTATCCAATTATCTATTCATGGAATCTCTTATGCATATGGCCCTGTTATTGCAGAAGAATTAGGGATGAATGGGTTTTATCGAAGTGTTTTTGTCGCTTTAGGGATACTTCCTAGTGTTTTGTGTACTCCGATTTTAAATCCATGGTTGATAAAAAAATTGAAAAGGAAAATTACTTTGACACTTGGTTTTTTCTTGTTAGGAACTGCGATACTATTGATGCCTCATGCTATTAACTCAATGATGTTATGTGGCTATCACTTCATATTTGGGATAGGGATTTCTATAATTTTTCCACTTACGATGTCTTATAGTATAGAAAATATTTCAACAGATGTAAGAGGAACAGCGATGAGTGTGTTTCAAGCTATCTATAGTTTAGGAACTATTGGAGGGCCAATCTTTTTGGGAATAGTTATTGATTCATTTGATATGAATGTGGCTTTTAGCATTGTTTCGGCTGGGTGTATACTGATAGCGGCTAGTATTTTTTATCAAAACAAGATATCCTCTTCATGAAAATTAGAACAGTGCTTGATGGATCAATGCAATTACTAATTTAATTTTTCTTTAAATAATTATCTATGATTTAAAGATTGAATGAGAAAATGCTGAATTTTTGTTAAAACTTAGCAAGCTTGACTTGACAGTGCTAAATTAGTGTACTATACTATATTAGCAATCACTCGTAATGAGTGCTAAGGAGGAACTATGTCAAAAAAGCAATTTAAAGCAGAATCAAAAAGATTGTTGGATTTAATGATTCATTCAATTTACACCAATCGTGAAATCTTTCTTCGCGAATTGATTTCTAATGCATCGGATGCCTTAGATAGAAGACACTATATGTCTTTAACAGAAGAGAAAAATCGTATCGATAATGATGAATTAAAGATTCGTATTGATATAGATAAAGCTTCACGTACTTTAACAATTAGTGATAATGGTGATGGAATGACTAAAGAATCACTTGAAAAAAATCTTGGGACAATCGCTAAAAGTGGATCGCTTGATTTCAAAAAACAAGTTGAAGAAGGAAGTGATGTTGACATTATTGGTCAATTTGGTGTTGGATTTTATTCAGCATTTATGGTAGCCAAGAAAATCACTGTGGATTCAAAAAATATTAATGAAAATGAAGCTTATCGTTGGCAATCAAGTGGTGAAGATGGATATACAATTGAACCAATTGAAAAAGAAGATGTCGGGACAACAATTACGTTGGAAATTAAAGATTCAACAGAAGAAGATAATTATGATGAATTTTTAGAGTCGTGGACTATTCAACAACTGATTAAAAAATATTCAGATTACATTCGTTATCCAATTAATATGGATGTTGAAACTACACGTAAAAAAGAAGTTGTAGCGGATAAAGAAGAAGAGTATGAAGATGTGATTGAAGAGCGTACAATTAACTCAATGATTCCAATATGGAAACGTTCTAAATCAGATATTAAAGAGGAAGAATACAATAATTTCTATCAAAGCAAGTTCATGGATTTTGAAAATCCTGCTAAAGTATTGCATTATTCATTGGAGGGTATTCCAACTTATAGTGCACTGATGTATATTCCATCAAAAGCACCATATAACTTCTATAGCACTGATTTTGAATCAGGTTTGCAGTTGTACTGCAAAGGTGTATTTATCATGGATAAGGCAAAAGATTTACTTCCGGATTATTTTAGGTTTGTAAGAGGATTAGTGGATAGTGATGACTTAAATTTAAATATCAGTCGTGAAATATTGCAACAAGATCGTCAATTAAAAAATATTTCCAAGTCAATCGAAAAGAAGATAAAAGGAACATTGGAATTGATGCTTAAAAATGAACGTGAAAAATATGAAGAATTTTTCGCTAATTTTGGAATGCAACTGAAATATGGTTTATATGATAAGTTTGGTGCTAATAAAGAATCATTAAAAGATTTAATACTGTGGAAGTCATCTAATGAAGAAAAATATGTAACGTTAAAAGAATATGTTGAAAGAATGAAAGAGGATCAAAAGTACATTTATTATGCTGCAAAAGAAAATGTAGATATGATTCATCTTTTACCACAAATGGAGTTGTTAAAAGAAAAAGGGTATGAAGTGCTTTATTTTACTGATGACATTGATGAGTTCGCAATTCGTGTTTTAGCTAATTATGATGAAAAGGAATTCAAATCCATTACACAAGGTGATTTAGAACTTGAAACTGAAGAAGAAAAGAAAGAAAAAGAAGAGATTGCAATAGAAAACAAATCACTGTTAGAAGGAATGAGTGATGCGCTAAAGTCTAAAGTAAAAGAAGTGCGATTATCTAGTCATTTGAAATCTCATCCTGTTTGTTTGGTGTCGGATGAAGGACTATCGATGGAAATGGAAAAGGTGCTAGCTCAAAACCCAGAGGGTAGTGAAATGAAGGCTACACGTATTCTAGAGATAAACCCAAATCATTCAATCTTTAAATTGTTGCAAAATGTATATAAAGAAAGTCCTGAACAGGGGAATAATTATGCAGAATTGTTATACAACCAAGCATTATTGATTGAAGGATTAGATGTTGATAATCCAGTTGAATATGCAAATAAAATTTGTGATCTAATGATTAAAGCGAATAAATAAATTTTAAGCCACATCAGGAATGATGTGGCTTTTTTATGGCTACAGAATTGAAATGTGATAAAATAGTTTTAGAAATGGAGAGTTAGGCTATGAACAAGATTAAATTAATTGTGAGTGATTTGGATGGAACGTTATTAGATTGCCATGAACAACTTCCTAAAAACTGGTCGATTGTGTTTCAACAATGTCAAGAAAAAGGCATACTATTTTCAGCAGCGTCAGGTAGGCAACTATTAAATATGGAGAGTAGTTTTCCAAATGATAAAGATAAGATGTTGTTTATTGCAGAAAATGGGACATGCATCAAATACAACAATGAAATATTATATAAATCAACTTTAAATCAAACAAAGATATCAAACTTAATTAAGAATGCAAGAACAATTAAAAATTGTTGGGCTGTTTATTGTGCTGATGATCGAGGCTATATTGATAGTAAGGACAGCCATTTAGTTGAGGAATGCAACAAATACTTTAGCAAACTAGAAATAGTTGATGATTTATTGGATGTTAAGGACGAATGCTGCAAAGTAGCTATATATAAAACGGATGGTGTTGAAGGCGATTGTTTAGAAAGTTTTAAACAATATAGTGATGAGTTTGATATCACAGTTTCTGCACATGTCTGGTTGACTATATGTAATAAAAATGAAAGCAAAGGAAATGCATTAAAACTATTTCAAGAAAAATTCAACATATCGAAGGAAGAAACAATGGTGTTTGGGGATTATTTAAATGATGTCTCTTTGATGGATTGTGCTTATTATAGTTATGCGATGGAAAATGCTCATCCAGAATTAAAGAAACATGCACGATTTATTGCACCAAGCAACAACGAAGGTGGTGTGATGCAAGTGGTTGAGGAAATGTTGAAAAGCCAATAAACATCAAGTAAAAAAAGATTCTAACATATTTGATGATATTCTATAATAAAAAACTACCGATAGAAATATCGGTAGTTGCTGTTTATGTAATGGAGCGGGTGATGGGAATCGAACCCACGTAGTCAGCTTGGAAGGCTGAAGTTCTACCATTGAACTACACCCGC
>CAYJAJ010000028.1:0-20375 GCA_964368495.1 uncultured Holdemania sp.
CTTACAGGTTGTAATACCGAAGAACCTGTAGCTGCTGAAACTTATGATGTAGCTGATGGTACTTATCGTGGTGTTGGGGCAGGTTATGCAGGGGACATCGTAGTTGATGTTACAATTTCTAATAAAGAAATCACTGACATCGTTGTTGTTGAACACGTAGAAACACTACCTGGTGGTGTTGATGAAATGCCAGGTCGTATTTTAGAAAACGGAATGGAAGCAGATGTTGTTACAGGAACAACGGCATCATCTGAAGGAATTAAAGCGGCTATAAATAATGCACTTGATATTGCTATGGGTAACGTTGAAGCAGTTATGGTTGAAGAAGGAAAACAAATTATTATAGTTGGTGGAGGAAACTCTGGGTTGACTGCTGCGTTTTATGCACTAGAAGCTGGGCAATCGGTTGTGTTATTTGAAAAACAAGGGAAACTTGGTGGAACTTTTGGTGGTGGAACTTGGATTACTACTGGTTCTGATATTCAAATTGCCCAAGGAATTACAAATGACAGCGTAGAAGCATTTGAAGCGGATATCATACGCTTAAATGAAAACTATCAAAATCGTACAGGAGATACTGATTATTGGTTAAATGCAGAATTAACTACTTATTTTGGTGAACATATGGCACCTATCACAAACTGGATGGAAGATTTAGGGGCTGGATTTAGTGATGGTGTTATTGGAAATCCTACTTTGTATGAACCACATGATGTAATGCGTGTTTTATCTGGCGGAGATCGTCAATCTTATACTGATGTGGTAGTAGAAGCTTTAGTGCCATATCAAGAATCAGGGCAATTACAAATCGTTATGAATACAAATGTTGATGACATTATTATTGAAGATGGTGATGTTACGGGTGTTGTGTACACTATCGATGGTGTTCAAGAAGAATACAAAGCACCTGCAACAATTCTTGCGACAGGTGGATATGGATATAACGATGAATTAATTGCAAGAGCAGGGCTTGAAAACTATACTTCAAGTACACCGTCATTCCAAACAGGTGATGGATATTTATGGGCTGAAGAAGCTGGTGCAGAATTGAAAAATATGGACTTTATCACAACATATGCTGCTGGAATTAAAACAGAAGCGACAGGCTTAGCACAAACTTATGCTATCCGTGTTAAAGAATTCGGGGATATCGTCTTCGTAAATAGTGATGGAGAAAGATTTATTGATGAGTTTGGTCCAGGAGATGGTTCGACTTATGATGCAATTACTAGTGAGTGGAAAAAACAAGAAGATAATTATGTGTATATCGCGGTATCACAATCTCAAATTGACGCTATGAAAGCAAGAGAGGCAAGTTTATTGAGTAGAGATACAGATTGGACTACTTTTGAAGCTTTATTAGCTGAGGAAGAGGCAGTTTTCCAAGGTGCTACAGCAGAAGAAGTTGCTGAAAAAGCAGGAATTGATGCAACAGCATTTGCAGAAACAATCACTAAATACAATGGATATGTAGATGCAGGTGTAGATGCTGACTTCGGAAGAGAAAACGTCACTACGGTAAAATCGAGTACTGGAGAAATGGTTGATTTAGGAAGAGATACTTTCACGAAACTAGAAGGTGATATCTATCTAATTAGAACAAATCCATACATTATGATTTGTGCTGGTGGTGTTGATGTTAACACTATGGGTCAAGCGTTAGATGCAAACAGAGAACCAATTGACGGTCTATTTATTACTGGAGAAATGATTGGTATGGCTAATGCATTTGGACGTACAACAATCGGTGGTGTTGGTAATACAGGTAGTTCCGTTTGGGGACATATGACAGGTGTAGGTGCTGCTGAATACGTAGATTCATTAACTGAATAAAACTTAACTAAAAGGGGAAAACATCCCCTTTTTTAATGCGCTTTTGAATAATAATATTAAAAAAATGTGTTAATTTTAGGATTGTTTTACAAGTAGGTTTTTTACCATAATAGATATATCATCAATGATAAACGACTATTCTAAATAATTGTTTACAATAGGTCTATGATTTGATATAATATCAAGACGAGTAGATATATCAATATTTGCTCCTTGCCTAAGTATAGGCCATAGACCATAAGGAGGTGCACACATGAGAAAGTATGAAGTAATATACATTCTAAATGCTTCACTTGAAGAAGCTGCACGCCAAAGCATCATTGAAAACATGCATGCGATTATCACTAATAATGGTGGTAATATCGTGAATGTTGATGACTGGGGTGTAAAAGAATTAGCTTACCGCATTGATGACATGACAAAAGGTCATTACGTAGTAACTACAACGGAATGTGATAATGCTGCATTGAATGAATTTTCACGTTTAATGCGTATCAACAAAGATGTTGTTCGTTTCATGACTGTTAAGTTAGAAGACTAATAAGGAGTGTGAATTAGGATGATTAATAGAGTAATTTTAGTAGGGCGACTTACAAAAGAAATCGCTTTAAGAAAAACAGCAAATGGTACTTCTGTAGCATCATTTACTGTAGCATGTAATCGTCGTTTTTCAGGACAAAATCAAGAGCAATCAGCTGATTTTATCAACTGTGTTGCTTGGAGACAAACAGCAGACTTCTTAAACCAATATGCTGTAAAAGGCAGTTTGGTTGGTGTAGAAGGGCGTATTCAAACTAGAAATTATGAAGATCAAACAGGAAAACGTGTCTATGTTACTGAAATCGTATGTGATTCAGTGCAATTATTAGAAAGTCGTCAGTCATCACAAAATCGTTCTGTAGCTATGCCATCAGAGACTGGTTATCAAGCAGATCCATTTATGAATGACTCAAATCAATCAAGCTACACGAATGATATTAGTTTTGATGATTTTGATACAGGACCTACATTAGATATTTCTAGTGATGATTTGCCATTTTAAAAAATATTGAAAGGAGATTCTACCATGGCTTTTAAAAAACAACGTATGGGACGTAAAAAAGTATGTTACTTTACTAAAAACAACGTTACGTCTATTGACTATAAAGATATCGAATTACTAAAACGCTTCGTAAGTGCAAACGGTAAAATTGTACCTCGTCGTGTTACTGGAACTCGTGCAAAATATCAACGTATGCTGGCAACTGCAATTAAACGTGCACGCCAAATGGCATTATTGCCTTACGTTAACGATTAATTAAGAGAATCCTTCGTCGTTAGACGAAGGATTTTGTTTATATTAAAGAAAGGAAGACATTTATGAATCGTAATGTGAAAAAAATTACTGAAGGTGCAATGATTGTTGCTTTGTATGGCTTATTTTTATTTCTTAATACTCAAACAGCAGGAATTCTAGTCTATAATTTTTTATTTGTGTTACCTATTCCGATGGTGATTTATAGTGTTCGTCATGATACTAAATATTCCGTTGTCGTAGCAATTTCAGTGCTTATTTTAACATTTATGATTTCTATGATTCAAACACTATTTTATATAGGTGCTTCTTTGATTTTAGGTGTAGTTTATGGGTCGCTTGCAAAAACAAAAAAATCTAATGGTTACTTGCTCAGTGTTGCGGTTATAATTGGAATCGTTGTTAATATCTTAACAGGAATTGTATTTGCTTCGTTTTTCGGTCTTGATTTTAATGTTATGATGGCTGAGTATGAAAATTTAATGAATTCTTTCTTTAAAGATACACTTTCCAATCTTTCAGTAGATATTGGATCTTTTTTACTCATGGCTGCAGTATTAGGAATTATGTTAACGGGTGTTTTAGAAGGTATATTAGTACATCTTTTATCGAAAATAGTGCTTAAAAGATTAAAAGTAGAGGTTGACCCAATTAAGCCATTATCCATGTGGAAGCGGTCAAAATTAATGGGATATCTATCTTTCATATTTTTTTCATGTGGAATTTTTATAAGTTATGTTAAAATTAATGAAACAACTACTTTGATAATCATGTGTTTACAGTTATTATCAATAGGATATTTAATGACTTATGGCTTCATTGCAACTACGTTGTATGGAGCAGTACGTTTTAAAAGGAATATAGGGTTGTTGATAGTTGTCTTATTATTTGTATTTAATTATATTGCATTATATGCAATATGTATAATGGGATTTTTCTATCTTACTACAGATATGAAAGAAAGAATCATGCTAGGGAGGTAAAAAATGGAAAAAAAATTAATTCAAATTAGAAGAATTTTATATGTAGCATTGCTTGTTGAGATTGCAGTTGTGTTTGGAGCTTTTTTCATTGACACTAATGCAGCAATATACGGTAGTGGTTTGCTAATCATAAATAGTGCTATTTTATTTTATGTCTATTTTAATTACAATGGAGACAGCAAAAAAAGAATGTTGGCTGTCTCTGAAATAGTCACAAGTGAAGTATCTGAAGCCTTAACAATTGGAAATGTTGGGTTGCTTACATATGATAGCAATTATGTAATTACTTGGATGAGTGAATTTTTTGAAGAGCGTAAGATGAATTACATATCAAAAAAATTACTTTTATGGATTCCAGAAGTCAATGAATTGTTTCGTGGTGAAGTTGATAAAATTGATGTAATGATTGATGATATTAACTTTGAAATAACTCGTAAAAATGATAAGCAAGTTTTATACTTTCAAGATGTAACTCAATCAAAAAAATTGCAAAAAACATACGACGATGAACAATTAGTTTTAGGAATTATTCATTTGGATAATTATGATGAAACTACGTTATACTTAGAAGAACATGAAGTTGCAAATATTAATAGTAATATTCGTCAGCCTCTTTTTGAATGGTGTAGAAATAATGATATGTTGGTAAAAAGGTTAAAATCTGATCGCTTTTTAGTGGTTTTAAACGAGAAAACATTCATTAATATTGCAAATGATCGTTTTTCTATCTTGAAGCAAACTCGCTCACGTTCATTGGATCTTGATGTAGCTATTACATTATCAATGGCATTTGCACGTGGAAGCAATGATCTACTAGAACTGGATGATATGGTGAGTGCATTGTTAGGTTTAGCACAATCACGCGGTGGAGATCAGGTTGCATATCGTAAAAAAGGCGAAGAGGTGAAGTACTTTGGTGGTTCAAGTGAAGCACTTGAAAAACGAAGCCGTGTTCGAGTAAGAATAATGGCCAATGCTTTAAAAGGTCTTATTACAAAAGCATCAAATGTTATTATAGTTGGCCATAAGGAAATGGATTTTGATTGTCTTGGTGCAGCTTTGGCTATGAGTAGCATTGTACAGGCATATGAAAAACCTGTTTCAATTGTGTTTAAAACAGGTGGAATTGAAGAAAAATTAAACGCTGTGTGTGAAGATGAGAAAGTTAAATTGAATGAAAGACATCGATTAATTACTGAATCAGAAGCATTGAATCAGCTTGTAAAAGATACCTTAGTTATAATGGTTGATCACCATAATACACTAGTTTCTAACGGTGCTAATGTTTTAAGCAAAGCAAAGAAAATCGTTACTATAGATCATCATCGTCGTAGCGCAGACATAAAGGTTAACCCTGTTTTAATTTACATTGAAGCGGGTGCATCAAGCACATGTGAATTAATCGCTGAGTTTGTCCCTTATTTGTCTTCGGAAGTTGAAATTGAAGATGTTGAAGCAAATATCATGTTGGCAGGAATCACTGTTGATACAAATCGATTTAGAGTTCGTACAGGATCAAGAACATTTGAGGCATCGAGTATGATAAGAAAATGGGGCGCAGATCCATTAGTTGTCAACGAGTATCTAAAAGATGAATACAGTGAGTTTGAAATGAAAAATGATGTATTAAAATATTGTCAAAGATTAGATGACGGAATGGTAGTTGCGGCTGTCGAAAACAAAAAATTAAGTCGCTCAATGATGTCACAGGTTGCAGATATGATTTTAATGGTAAAAGATGTAAAGGCTTCATTTGTTATAGCAATGTGCACAGATAATCAAGTGGCGATTAGTAGTCGTAGCAATGGAGAAGTTAATGTTCAAATTATTATGGAAAAAATGCATGGTGGTGGCCATCTAACTGCTGCAGCACTTCAAAGGGATAATGAGACAGTAAGTGATTTAAAAGATGAATTAATTCAAGTAATTAAGGAATACACAATGGAGGAAAAAGCAAATGAAAGTAATATTACTAAGTGATGTAAAAAAAGTTGGAAAAAAAGGTGAACTAGTGGATGTTGCAGATGGGTATGGCCGTAATTATTTAATTGCTAATAAACTAGCAGTGCTAGCAACGGATAAAAGTAAGTCAATCTTAGATGATGAAAAACAACAGATGCAACTGAATGAAAAAGAAATGGAAAAGCAAGCTCAAGAAGTTGCGAAAGAGTTAGAGAAAATTATGTTGGTTTTTGATGTTAAAAGCGGAAAAGATGGAAGAATGTTTGGATCTGTTTCTACTAAACAAGTATGCGAAGCGTTACTTAAAAGATATGATATTCGCATTGATAAAAGAAAAATATTGGATACTAGTCCAATTTCAACTTTAGGAGTTACGAAAGTTAGAGTAGAATTATACAAAAGTGTTGTTGGAATTATACAAGTACACTGTAAAGAAAGAGCTTAAAAAGGAGATTGTAATATGACTCGACAAATGCCAAACAGCATTGATACCGAACGTGCATTATTGGGTACAATGTTGGTTTATGAAAAAAGCACAAGAACTGCGATTGAAGAAGGCTTAACAATTCAAGATTTTTATTTGGATGCTCATCGTAAGATTTTTAGTGTGGTTGATACAATACACCAAGAGGGGAAACTAGTCGATGTAATGACAGTGAGTACTAAATTGAATGATTTGGGTCAATTGGCACTAGTTGGGGGTATGGATTATATTGTTCAGCTTTCTGATAGTTCTGTAACATCAGCGAGCACAAAACATTATGTCAATGTGTTACAAGATAAAACGTATTTAAGAAAACTAATCGAAACAGCAGAAGAAATAACACAGGACAGTTTTGATGGATCATACAAGGTTGAAGAATTATTGGATAGTGCAGAGAAAAGAATATTGGATGTGACACGATCTAGAAGGACTTCTGACTTTAGATCAAGTGAAGAAGTAATTAACTCGGTAATTGATAATATCTATAAAATGCGTAATCAAAAGAGTCGAATTACTGGTGTTAAAACAGGATATAGTGTATTGGATAATTTGACCGCCGGATTACAAAGAGGAGATTTAATTATTTTGGCTGCTAGACCTTCAATGGGAAAAACAGCTTTCGCGTTAAATGTGGGGCTAAATGTTGCGCATTTCAATACAAATGAGGCAGTTGCTTTGTTTTCTTTGGAAATGCCAGCTGAACAGTTAATGAGCAGAATGATAGCGAAAAAAAGCCAAATTGGGGGTTCAGTGTTGAAAAATGGACAGCTAAACAATGAAGAAATGGCACGATTAATGGAAGCATCTACTGAAATGCAGGGGATGAAAATTTTCATTGACGATAGTGCAACAATTAGAATGTCTGAAATATTTTCGAAATGTCGTAAGTTAAAAGCTGAGCATGGACTTTGTCTTATCGTGATTGACTATATTCAGCTGATCACAGGTAGTGGTAAAAGTGGAGATAATCGTCAACAAGAAGTTTCAGAAATTTCAAGAAGTTTAAAGGGATTGGCACGTGAATTAGAAGTGCCTGTGATAGCCCTATCCCAATTATCACGAGCTGTAGAAACAAGAAGTGAAAAAGTGCCAATGATGTCAGATTTAAGAGAATCAGGATCAATTGAGCAAGATGCAGATATCGTCATGTTTTTATATCGAGAAGCTTATTATAAAAAAGACGAGAACAAAGAAGAACCTGATGAACAAGGTGTACAACTTATAGTTGCAAAACATCGTAATGGTGCAACTTCATCTATTGATTTGCATTTTAAAAAATCAATTTCAGGATTTTATGATGTAAGTGGAGGTTAATAAAATGAAAAAGAAACCGCTAGATATCATTTTTAGTTTCGTTGGCATGATTATCTTAAGTGCTTTATTAGCGTGGATATTACCTGGTTCTGATTTTGGAAGTTTTGGTGTTTCTGCAACCATCGACATTGATGAACAAGCAATTATATTACAAAATGTTGATGGTGTATTAGATGAGCCGAAAGAGGTAATAAAAATATATGAGTCAGGCAGATTAATAGGTGTAATACAAGATTATTCTAAAATAGAAAAACTTTTAAGCGAAGTTTATATTGAGAATTATCAAGAGGATTTCCCTGATACTAAAATGGGATTAGGAGAAGATATTTATATTTCTACTGAACTAAGCTCATTGAATTATGAAAATATTGATGATGAAATTTGCGACTATCTTAAAAATAATGATGCCTTTTCTGTTGAAACAAACCGGGTTGAGTTTCATGATGGAAAAGGAGTTTATTCAACGATTTATGTTCGTGATATCGATTATTTTTATGAAGCTCGAGATCGATATTTATTAAATTTTATTTCAAGTGAAACGTTGGGTTTAATAGAAGCGAATCAACCTATACCGGATTTAATTACATATGGAAGTCGTGAAATGGATATAGAAATAAAAGAGGATATGATTGTTTCTAAAGGCTTAGCGTCTCCAAGTAAAATCATGACAAGTATGGAAGAAGTTTTAATGTTTTTATCTTATGGAGAAGATGCAAGTCCAGAAATATATATTGTAGAAGAATTTGATACTGTTGAAGGGGTTGGATCAAAAAGTGAAGGATTTTTAACTGCACAGCAAATGGTAGCGATTAATCCTGGAGTATTGAATAGTGTTGATCAAGTGCTAGAAGTAGGGCAAGAACTTAATATTCGTTACTTTGAGTCGCCAATCACAATTGAAGTCAAAAAAGAGTTAATTAACAAAGAAATTGTATATCCTGGAGCTACACAATATTTAGAAGATCCTGATTTACGTGAAGGAATGAGTTATGTTTCAGTACAAGAGAAAAATGGTAGTAAAAATGTGCGATATGAAGAAACGTGGGTCAATGGAGTTTTAGTTAGTGCTGAAGAAATATCTTCAATCGTAACACAGCCTGCAGTTGACCGTGTCGAATATTATGGTGTGAAATACATCGCAGGTGTGGGGACAGGAACATTTATGTGGCCTACAAGCAATCCAAGCATCACTTGTGGTTGGTATTGTTATGCAGGGCATCAGGCGATTGATATTAAAAATTCATATAATCGTTACGGAAGTATTTATGCATCTGATAGAGGAGAAGTGGAAGTTAATTCATATCATAGTATTAATGGGTATTACATGATTATTAATCATAACAACGGATATAAGAGTTATTATGGACATATGAATAAACCTGGATACATTCCGGTTGGTGCAAATGTTGAAAAAGGAGAAGTAATCGGGCAAATTGGAATGACTGGGTTAGCTACAGGGCCACACATTCATTTCTATATAGAGTATAATGGTTCACGGTCTAATCCGGTTTATTACTTACCATAGCTATGAAATTTTTGAGTTTGTGTAGTGGTTCAAAAGGAAACTGTAGTTTAGTTATTAATGATGATTGTACAATCATGATTGATTGCGGTGCTTCATTTAAATATATTAAACAAAGATTGAGTGAATTAAATATTTCTATAGAAGAAATCGATTATTTATTCATAACACATCAACATATTGATCATGTCAGAAGTATTAAATCTTTTAAAGAAGTAAAAAAATACAGTTGTGCAAACATAGAGGGCACAATAAAATTGAATTTCTTTAATCCGATTGAAATTAAAGGAGTGCAAGTTACTGCACTCCCTTTGTCTCACGACAGTGAAAACACATCGGGTTATTTGTTTGAGTGCGATTATAAGAAATTGGCATACATTACTGATACTGGATATGTGTCAAAACAAATTTATCCACATATTCATAATGCGGATTATTTCTTTATAGAAAGCAATCATGATATTGAAATGTTGATGAAAACAAACAGGCCATATATGCTTAAATCAAGAATAATATCTGACACTGGGCATCTATGCAATGAAGATTGTATGAACTTGTTGAGTCGTGTAATTGGACCAAGCACAAAAGAAATTATATTAGCACATTTGAGTGAAGAAGCAAATACAAGGCAAATTGCATACGATGTTACACACTCAATGATAAAAAATCATCCATATTACAGTAAAATAAAGGTAAGTGTAGCGCCACAATTTGAAATATGTAGAGGAGGAAGTTGGGATGAAGAAAACACTGATCATGATAATTGTATTTTTGATTGTTTGGACAATGTATCTTAGTTATGAAATTAATCTTTTAAAAGATGAAACTGTAAACAATACTCAAGAAACGACAGTAATTCATACAACAGTAAATGGTTTTTCTACTGATTTAACTGCAGTAATTGATAATGCACAATCACAAATTGTTGGAGTGAACTTCGTGGATAATGGTGAGCTTATTGACAGTACTACGGGCGTTGTTTGGGAAGTAAATGATGATGAAGTGATAGTATTAACAGATGCAACTTTTTATAAACCTGAAATGGTTGTTCAAACGATGTTTGAAAATGGTGCAAAATTTCAATCTGAAGTGATAGGAATAGACGAAGTGACAAAGCTTATGGCTATTAAAATGACAGTGGATTTTAAAGTAGAAGAAATTCAAAAAGCAGATAGTTCGTTATCTAAAGATGGAGAGTGGGTAATAGCTATTGGAAGTGATTTGATAAATGAAAATTACAGCACTATTTCTATAGGTGCTTTATCGATGGTAAATCAAGTCGTTACATATGATATCGATGATGATAACATTAATGATTGGAAAACATCATTGATGCAGGCAGATATTAATGTAGCCAAGGGAAACAATGGTGGATTAGTGCTTAATATGGAATCACAACTTTTAGGAATATGTTACGAAAATCATGTTGCTGTTGACGACTTTGGGGCATCGATTTACCCTGTAAATGAAATTAAGCTTATTGTTGATCAGCTAATTAATAATGGTTCTGCATCAAGGCTGTTGCTTGGAGTAACAGTGCTGGATATCCAAGATTTAAAAAATTATGAGAAAAGCAACAATGGAATTAGTTTAGACATGACGGAAGGAATTTATATCGAAAAGGTCGAAAGCAATTCGTTAGCTCATAAAATCGGAATAATAAAAGGAGATATTTTATTAACGATTAACAATCAAAATATTGGTGATTATCAAACATACAGAAGTTATTTATATGAAATCACAAGTGACGAGTTTAGTAGTGTTACTGTATTAAGAGATAATGATATAGTGGAATTATCTGTGGTAAATAATGATTAAAGTAGTTGCAGTAGGAAAGTGTAAAGAAAAAAGCCTAGTTGCTTGCATTGATGAATATTTAAAAAGGTTAAAAGTGTATACTAAATTAGATATTATTGAAGTTGAGGAACTTGCTGCACTTCAAAGTAATTCGGATGCACAAAATGAGGAAGTAAAAACCAAAGAAGGAAAGAATCTTCTGGCGAAAATTAAGTCTGATGAATATGTAATCGTCTTAGACTTACATGGACAATCAATCAATTCAGAAAAATTTGCACAAAAAATAGATGAAATTACAACATATAAAACACCAAATATAACATTTGTAATTGGAGGGAGTTTAGGTATTTCCAAGGAAATAATTGAACGAGCTGATTTCAGATGGAAATTATCAGATTGCACATTTACACATCAAATGTGTAGATTCATACTAATAGAACAAATATATCGCGCATACAAAATATTAAGGAATGAGCCATATCACAAATAAGCATGGTTATTTGTGAATAATAAATCCAATTAACCTTGTAAACGCAGTATAAATGAGTTAAAATTAAAGTATTAAGTACAGGAGGAATAACAATGAAACAAATTACGGTAACTGTGGTTGATCCAGTTGGGCTACATGCAAGACCTGCAACTGTAGCAGTAAATGCCGCTAGTAAATTCAAAAGCGAAGTCAAAGTAGTTTATAAAGGGCGTTCAGTAAATATGAAGTCAATTATGGGTGTTATGTCTTTAGGAATTCCAACTCAATCAGAAATCGAAATTTCTTGCGACGGTGAAGATGAAGATGTAGCAATCAACACAATTGAAGAAGTATTACGCACACAAAAAGTCATATCATAAGTGATGAAACAGCATAAATTAGTGCTGTTTTTTTTGTGTTGATATTCATTTGGTGAGTATACTATTGTTATTTTTTTTGCTATAATTAATAAAAGTGAAAAGAGGAAAACATGGATAAATATAATGAGTGGTTAGGGCATCCTAATCTTGACAAAAAACTAAAAGAAGAACTAACTCAGTTAAATGAATCTCAAATTGAAGATGCTTTTTATACGAACATTGAATTTGGAACAGCAGGTATGCGAGGTATTTTGGGTGTTGGGACAAACCGCATAAATTTACACACAATTCGCAAAGCTAATCAAGGATTTGCAGAATTTATCATTAAGAATGGATTAGAGGCTATGAATCGTGGAGTAGCAATCGGATATGATAATAGACATATGTCTTTTGAATTCGCGATGGATAGTGCCAAAATGATGGCAAAAAATAATATTAAAAGTTATGTGTATGATACATTAAGATCAACACCTCAGCTGTCTTTTGCAGTAAGATACCATAATTGCTTTGGAGGAATTATGATTACTGCAAGTCATAATCCTAAAGAATACAATGGGTATAAGCTGTATGATGAACAGGGATGCCAATTAGTTCCTTCTTTGGCTAATCAAGTTATAGAAAAAGTGAATGAGGTAAAAGATGAATTGTCACTAGATACAAATCTAAGCCCTGAACAAGAAAAACTTATTACAGTTCTTTCTAAAGAAACAGATGAAGCCTATTATAATGAAGTTTTAAAGATTCAGTTGAATCCTGAGCAAGATAAGTCATTTATTGAAATTGTTTTTAGCCCTGAACACGGTACTGCGAATGTACCAATTCAAGAAATATTTCATAGAACAGGCTATCGCTATATACCTGTAATTGAACAATGTAATCCGGATCCGAACTTTTCAAATACTGAAACACCAAATCCTGAGGAAAAAGGGGCATATACTATGGCGATTGAATACGCTAAAAATAATGCTTCTGATTTAATTTTAGTGTGTGATCCTGATGCAGATAGAATGGGTGTTGGAGTTTTACATGAAGGTGAATACGTACTGCTTACTGGAAATCAAAGTGGTGCAATTTTAATTGAATACATTTTCTCGCAATTAAGTTTTAAAGGGTTGATGCCTGAAAATCCTGTGATGTTTAACACGGTAGTTACTGGCGATTTAGGAGAAAAAATTGCTAATAAGTATGGTGTTGAAACAGAAAAAACATTAACTGGATTTAAGTTTATTGGAGAGAAAATTCAAAAGTATACAGCAAGTAATGAAAAAAATTATGTTTTTGGCTATGAAGAAAGCTATGGTTCACTTATCACTACATTTGTAAGAGATAAAGATGCACCACAAGCTTGTTTAATGCTTGCGGAAGCAGCATGTTATTACAAGGCACAAGGAAAAACACTAGTTGATGTATTAAATGATTGCTACAAAGAACATGGTGCTTATCAGGAAACACAATTTTCTATTTCATTAGCAGGAAAAGAAGGTGCTTTGCGTATTAAAGAAATTATGAATACACTTCGTAGTGAAGGGTTGGATGAAATTGCTGATGTTAAAGTGATTAAGATAGAAGATTATTTCAATGAAACTAGTAGTATAAATAGCAAGGTTGAGAAGCTTACAGGGTTTGTTAAGGCGGATGTTTTAAAATATTATTTAGAAGATGGAAGTTGGATTGCGGTTCGCCCTTCAGGAACAGAGCCAAAATGCAAGGTGTATTTTTGCGTTTGTAGCGAAAATGTTGATGAAGCAACAAAGAAAACAGAAATTTATCAAAACTTTATGAAGAAAAAAGTGGCATAATGTATTTATGCCATTTTCCAATTTAGTAATTTGAGGAGGATATATATGAATAACACAATTATTGATAGCTTTCATCAAGGTCATTGTATAAATGCATATGAAGTTTTTGGAGCGCATGTTACATTTGAAGAAGAAATGGGAGTTCGATTTACAGTTTGGTCACCTAATGCCAACAGTGTTCAATTAATGGGCGATTTTAATGAATGGGGTAGAAAACCCATTTATATGGAAAGAATATCCTATGAAATATTTAGTGTTTTTGTGCCGGGTATTTGTGCAGGATATGCATATCGGTACAATATAGAAAGCAGTGATGGGACTATGCACCAAAAATCAGATCCGTTTGCATTTTTTAGTGAAGTTAGACCGGGAACGAACAGTATAGTTTGTAATGTGAATGATTTTAAATGGAGTGACGTGACATGGATGAAATCACGCACAAAAAATTTTGATAAAGCATTAAATATATATGAGGTATATGCAGGTGCATGGATGTATAAGGATGGACATGTGATGAGCTATGATAATTTGGCTGATACGTTAATTCCGTATGCAAAAGAACATGGATTTACACATATCGAATTTATGCCGCTTAATGAACATCCGTTTGATGGATCATGGGGTTATCAAGCGACTGGCTATTTCAGTTGTACTTCAAGATATGGAACTCCACAACAATTTATGGATTTTGTAAATAAAGCGCATAAAGCTAAAATAGGAGTGATCATGGATTTTGTTCCTGTGCATTTTGTACGTGATCACCATGGTCTAGCTTACTTTGATGGAAAATCTTGCTTTGAATATCCAAATCCAGAAGATGCATTAAGTCAATGGGGGACGTTGAACTTTGATTTATGGAAAGAAGAAGTTCGCTCTTTTTTAATGAGTGCTGCAGCTTTTTGGTGTGAGATTTATCATGTTGATGGAATTCGAATGGATGCTATTAGTAATGTAATTTATTGGAATGGAAATAAAAATCGTGGTGTAAATGAGGGAGGATTGGCTTTTGTAAGAAGGATGAATTATTATTTGTCACAAAAGTATCCTGAAGTTATGTTGATTGCAGAAGATTCAAGTGATTTTATGAAAGTAACGGATTCTACGCTAAATATGGGTCTTGGTTTTGATTATAAATGGGATTTAGGTTGGATGAATGATACGCTTAAATATTACAGCATTGATCCTGTATATCGAAAATACAAACACAATAGTTTGACATTTTCAATGGCCTATTATTATTCTGAAAAGTTTTTATTACCACTTAGTCATGATGAAGTTGTGCATGGGAAATGTACCATTGTAGATAAAATGTGGGGGAATTATGATCAAAAGTTTGCCCAAGCAAAAAACTTATATTTGTATATGTATGCACATCCAGGAAAAAAACTGAATTTTATGGGCAATGAGATTGGAATGTTCAGAGAATTTGATGAAAAAGAAGAAACCGATTGGTTTTTATTAAAGTATCCAAGACATGATGTGTTTCATCAGTTCTTCAAAGACATATCTTTGTTTTATAAAAATACTCCTGCATTAAGCTGCAAAGACTATGATAGTTTTTGTTTTCAATGGATTGATGCAAATAATGAAGATCAATCAATTTATAGTTTCATACGTGAAGACGAACAATACTTATATGTAATCATTTTAAATATGACACCAAATTCATATGAAGATTATCGAATAGGGGTACCACTTAAAGGTAAATATTATGAAAAAATAAATAGTGATCATCAAAAATATGAGGGGTATCATAAAATTAATGAGAAGGCTATAAGTGCACAAAATGAAGAAGCACATGGTTTTAATTATTCGATTAAAATAAATATTGGAAGTTTTGCAGGGATGATTTTTGCGGTTAAGAAAAAAAACGGAGGGCAATAAAATGTTTAATAACAAAGAAGAATTTGTTTCAGCATTTAAGTGCAAAATGGTTGAGCTTTACGGTAGAACTGTTTCAGAATCACATCCAACCGAGCAATACTTAGTATTAGGGGAAATGATACGAAGGCATTCATCGGTCCACTGGAAAGACACAAAAGCAAAATTAGCGCAAAAAGAAGTCAAACAAATGTATTATTTTTCAATGGAATTTTTAATTGGAAGATTATTAACAAATAATTTAATGAATTTGGGCTATTATGAAATTGTAAAAGAGGGGCTTGCTGAATTAAACATTGATATCAATAAACTAGAAGACTTGGAATCAGATGCTGCACTTGGAAATGGTGGCTTAGGCCGTTTGGCTGCATGTTTCTTAGATTCTTTAGCATCGCTTGAATTACCGGGTAATGGGGTTTGTTTAAGGTATCGATTCGGGTTATTTCAACAAAAAATTGAAAATGGCTACCAAGTTGAAATACCTGATCAATGGCTAAAGCTCAATAACATATGGGAAGTCCGTAAACCAAAACATGCAGTTGATGTAAAATTTTTTGGACGTGTTGAAACAGAGCTTAATGAAAAAGGGAAGATTGTTTTTAAATTAGTCGATTGTGAAAATGTTTTGGCTGTTCCATATGACATGCAAATCATAGGGAAAGACACTAAAAAGACAAACACACTTCGTTTATGGAATGCAGAAGCTAGTGATGTGCTTCCAAAGAATAAAGATTTTCATCAATATTTAAAAGAATTAGAAGAAATA
The DNA here is from genome assembly GCA_964368495.1 of uncultured Holdemania sp. GTDB lineage: Bacteria > Bacillota_I > Bacilli_A > Erysipelotrichales > Erysipelotrichaceae > CALVGQ01. The sequence goes on from CAYJAJ010000028.1 coordinate 16,485, forward strand.
TGTTTAAATGTATATCCAGATGATTCAACCGATCATGGTAGAGTTTTACGTCTAAAACAACAATATTTTTTAGTTTCGGCAGGATTAACTAGCATTGTTAAAGCTCATTTAAGAGTTTATCCTAATTTAGATAACATTGCAGAAAAAATCGCAATTCAATTAAATGATACTCATCCTGTGTTGTGTATACCTGAATTTATGCGTATTTTAATTGATGAGCATGATTATGAATGGAATACTGCTTGGGAAATGACGACAAAAGTAATGGCCTATACAAATCATACTGTTTTATCTGAGGCGCTAGAAAAATGGCCTGTTTATTTTATTCAAACGCTATTGCCGCGTATTTGGATGATAATTAGTGAGATTGATCGTCGTTTCAAAGAAGAGGCAATCAAAAAAACAAATGATTTATATTTAGTAAATCGTGTCGCGATTGTTAAAGACGGTCAAGTTCATATGGCAAATTTAGCTATTGTAGGTTCACATAGTGTTAATGGCGTAGCAGCGCTCCATACAAAAATCTTGATTGAGGATGTATTTAAAGATTTTGTCACTCTATTTCCTAGTCGTTTTATAAACAAAACTAATGGGATAACACATCGTCGATGGTTGTTATATTCAAATCCGCAATTAAGAAAAATGTTAAATGATTTAATCGGAAGCGAATTTGAAAATGACATGACTAAACTACAAGAATTAATGAAGTATGTTGATGATAAAGGGGTACAAGATCGATTCTTATCTATTAAGCATGAACGCAAAGAAATTTTAGCGGATTTCATTTTAAAAGAGTGTAATGTGAAAATTGATCCAAATAGTATTTTTGATGTTCAAGCGAAGCGACTTCATGCCTACAAGCGACAATTATTAAGCATTCTACACGTGATTTACTTGTATCAGCAGATGAAAGAAAATCCAAGTTATAAGATTATACCGCGGACATTTATTTATGCTGCAAAAGCTGCGCCTTCTTATACATTCGCAAAAAAAGTAATAAAATTAATCAATAGTGTTGGAGAAGTTATCAATAATGATCCGGATATTAATAAATATATAAAAGTTGTATTTATTCCAAATTACCGTGTTAGTGTTGCAGAAATATTAATGAATGCAGCAGATGTTTCTGAACAAATCTCTACTGCAGGTAAAGAAGCTTCAGGAACAGGGAATATGAAATTTATGATGAATGGAGCTATTACTTTAGGGACGCTTGATGGTGCAAATGTTGAAATAGATGAACAAGTCGGTCGTGAAAACTGTGTGATATTTGGTTTAACGGATGATGAAGTTAAAGAAGTGAAAAAAACATATAATTCTTGGCAATGGTATCATAGTGACCCAATATTAAAAAAAGTTGTTGATTCTCTTATTGATGGGACATGGATAGAGAACAGAAAAGAGTTTGAAGATATCTATAATGAATTAATGTTTATGAACGATGAATATTTAGTTCTAGCAGATTTTAATAGTTATGTAGAAGCGCAAAAAGAAGTGGAACGCCGATATCAAGATCGCAATAATTGGGCAAAAATGATGCTAATCAATATTGCAAAGAGTGGATATTTCTCATCTGATAGAACAATTACAGAATATGCCAAGGAAATCTGGAATATTAAAAATGCATCTGAGCAATAATATAATTGAGGGATTTTTAAAGAAAATTTAAAAATTCTTCTTTTTTTTATTATGAGAGAATTAATAATTACCCTCTATACTGTAGTTAAATGGAAAAGAGGGGTAAAATGAATAAAGTTAGTATACTTATTTATGCACATAATGTACAATCAACAATTTGGAAATGTATAAGAAGTGCAGCTTTGCAAACCTTTAAAGAAATTGAAATAATTGTGTTAGATGATAACTCAACAGATAAAACAAAAAAAGTTTTGAAGAAAGTGAAAGAACGTTATCCAATGATACAAGTAATTGAAAGGAATATTTACCATACTATAACACCGAAACAACAATTGTTATCGGTATCAAAAGGAGAATGGGTATGTTATGTTGATGCAAAAGATGAATTATCATTTACAGCAGTTGATAAAATGATTAAAATGACTGTAAGTAAAGATGTGGATATGGTCATTGGTGGTTACCAAGAGAAAAGACATGTTTTACATAAAAATTATAGGTATAATAAAATACGTTATTTCAATAAAAAGGTTGCCTACAAAGAAATACTAAAAAACAAGCAGTTCAATTGCGATTTAAGTGGAAAGCTAATAAAGAAGACATTGCTGAATACAGTGTTATTCGAAAATCAGCATTTTGAAGATAAGATATGGATGACACTATTAGTGAGCAGTTGTAAACAAATTGTGGCTATACCTGAATTAATCTATTATTATAAAACTGTGACAGACAAGAAGATGATTAAAATTAATTCATTGAACTATGAAGAGTACATATATAGATGTGAATATCAAAACAGCATTATTTTAGAACAATATCCACAACTTCAAAAATATTGTAAGTCTAGTTTGAGGAAGTGCTATATTTATGTGATGTTAAATGGTTCTTTCGGACATGAAGCGTCAAAAAGCGTAATTAAATATTCATTTAGTAATTTAGTTAAATGTTTTACGCCGTTTTTCAAAGTTAAGCTTGAATGATAAGGGGATTAGAATATGAAACAATTTAATGTATTAGTAGTAGAAGATGAAGTGGAGATCGCTAACGCAATTGAAATCTATTTAAAAAGTCAAAGTTACAATGTGTTTAAAGCAAACAATGGACAAGAAGGATTAGATATTATTCACAATGAAGATATTCACTGTGCGATTGTTGATGTAATGATGCCTGTGATGGACGGTATTAGTATGACGATGAAGGCAAGAGAAAGTTATGAATTTCCGATTATTTTTCTTTCTGCTAAATCTGAGGATATCGACAAAATTACGGGATTGAATATCGGGGCAGATGATTATATTACAAAACCATTTGTTCCAATGGAGTTATTAGCACGTGTGTCTTCTCATTTAAGAAGATATAGTAAATATTTAGATATGATGAATGGAGTTAATCAACAAGCTATCAATGGGTATAATGTTGGTGGTCTGGAATTAAATTTAGATACTAGAGAAGTGAGTGTTGATGGAAAAGTTTTAAAAGTGACACCAATTGAATTTAAAATATTAGAATTGTTAATGAAAAATGCAGGAATTGTCTTTTCTGCTGAGCAAATATATGAAAATGTTTGGAAAGAAGAAGCGATAAGCACAGAAACAGTAATGGTGCATATTCGCAATCTACGAGAAAAGATGGAATTAGACACAAAAAATCCACGCTATATTAAAGTAGTGTGGGGAGTTGGATATAAAATAGAGAAACAATAAAGGAGGGCAAGAAATGACTAAGAAATTTTTTACTTCATTGATGATCATTGCCTTATTAATAACTGGAACTTTTTTTACGATTATTAGTTATTCATTTATAAGTAATGCAACAAACACTTCAATTGAAAACCGAATGGAACATGTTGAAGATCATATTGGTTATTCAATTGATATGGATACAGCTGTTTATGTCATGAAATATTTCACGAGTGAGAATAATGAAACACCATACAATGTTTTAATTGAAGAAAATGACAATGCATCTCAAGAGGTGATGGATTATTTTGATGAAACGATTTTTTCAAGATGGAACAGTATATTAAACAGTGATCCCAATGTGCATTTTTATGCATTAAATAATGAAACAAATTTAACTTATGGCAATGTAGATGGTGATGAATTTGAAAATCAAAATTATTTAAATGAAAATTATCACTACTACGTTAAAATTGAGTTTACTAATGATGGTGATTATAATATTACTGCATCGAGTGGAAATGATGATTTTGCATGGCGATTTACTCAATCAATCAGAGAAAATATTTCTGAAGAT
>CAYJAJ010000029.1:0-2207 GCA_964368495.1 uncultured Holdemania sp.
ACACGAATTGTACTATCATTAACTTTAACAATCGTTACATCATTATCTTTTTGGCGATATCTAAATTTTGCTGTACAATTTATAGGTTTAGAAAAATCAAGTGGTGCTAATTGATTAAAATTAATCACCTGACATTCATCGCTATAAAGCATATCCATATTTGAAGTTGAAGCAACATATAAATCGTTATTGATGACATTTTTTCCAACCACAAACCAAGGACCCCCTTCTCCACCTATATCGAGTCCTTTTCTTTGACCGACAGTATAGTAAAGAACTCCCTCATGTCTCTTTAAAACTTTTCCTGTGTTAATATCAACAATATTACCTTGTTTATTAGGAATATAATTTTGTAAAAACTGTTTAAAATTACGCTCACCAATAAAACAAATTCCAGTTGAATCTTTCTTTTTAGCAATACTTAAATTTAATTTTTCTGCAAGTTCACGTACTTCTTTTTTATCAAGTTTACCAAGTGGAAAAAGTGTTTTTTTAAGTGCGTCTTTAGAAACTTGCGATAAAAAATAAGTTTGATCCTTATTTTCATCTTTCGCTCTTTTTAGTAATGAAACATCCTTTAAATGTTCCACATCAGCATAATGACCAGTAGCAACATAATCATAGCCATTACTCATTGCATAATCCATAAATCGTTGAAATTTAATATATTTATTACACAAAATATCTGGGTTTGGTGTTCTTCCTCTTTCGTATTCTTTAATAAATGTAGTAAATACATCTTCCCAGTACTCTTTGATAAAATCAACACGCTTTAATTTTAAGCCAAGAGAATTTGCTACTGACTGTGCGTCATTAAAATCAATTTCTTGAGGACAAATGTCTTGATTAAGAGTTGGATTACCTAATGTATCATTATTGGCCATTGAATCCCAATTTCTCATAAAAGCACAAGTAACCTCATGTCCTTGTTCTTTAAGTAAATAAGCAGCAATTGCTGAATCAACACCACCAGATAATCCTACTAAAATTTTCATAATCAACCTCTTTCAATTTATAATTTAAAAAAAGCACAAAGCTGTGCTACTCACAATCATGAATTGCCCCACAACTTGGATAATGGGAACAACTTGGATTGCAACTTGTATCGGCAATTTTACGTAACTCTTTAGGTATAAATGCATCTATTTCTTCAACATCATATCCTATCTGCAAAACATGGTTATTTAATATAATTGGTCTACGAAGAATCGATGGATTCTTTTGTACAAAATTAACTAATTCATTTACTTTCATGTTGTCTAAATCAACACTTCCTTCTTGAATCAATTTAGATCTTTTTGAAATCAAATCATCAGTTCCGTTTTCGCTTCGAGTTAATAAATATTTAATTTCGTTTTCATTTAATATTGTTTTAAATATGTTTTTTTCAATGAACCTTAAATCATGCTCTTTAAGCCATTGCTTAACTTTACGGCAAGAAGAGCAACCCGGTGCAGAATATAATACGATCATATTGATTCCTCCTAATTAATAGTTTAACTTACTTACTAAACTTTGTAAATATGCACAAAATAGTTTATTTAATAAACAAAAAAAATAAAAAACGATATAATATATATAAATTTTGTAAGAATTAATAAATTATGGAGTCTTATTAGTAAAGGTGGTGAGATTGTGAAAGACATTGAGCAAGTTTATATAGTCTATTTTAAAGATGTGTACTACTATATAAAATCAATTTCTCATAGTGATGAAATTGCTGAAGAAATTACTGCAGAAACTTTCTTCAAAGCAATGAAATCGCTAAATGAATATAAAGGTGAAGCTGATATAAGGGTTTGGCTATGTCAAATAGCAAAAAATACTTATTACACCTATTTAAAGAAGAATAAAAAGTACATATCTATGGAAGAATTTCCTCATCCTGCAAGCAATGTACAACTAGAAAAAAATGTATTAGATAAAATTATAACTGAAAAAATACACCAATACTTACATGAATTAGATGATCCGTATAAAAAAGTATTTACATTACGTGTATTTGCAGGTCTAAGTTTCAAGCAAATTGCTAAATTGTTTAATAAAACAGAAAATTGGGCTTGCGTAACATATCATCGATCAAGAATGAAAATTAAAAACAAAATGGAGGAATACCTATGAAAATGTCGTGTGAAATAATAAAAGATTTACTACCACTTTATGCTGAAAAACTAACAAGCACCCAAAGCAATCTTCTAATTGAAGAA
>CAYJAJ010000029.1:2217-18356 GCA_964368495.1 uncultured Holdemania sp.
CAATCAGTGCAAATCCGAATTGAATGATTTACAAACTATAATTCGTATACCACTGGATGATGGCACTAAACCAATTAAAAAAATAACAAAAAGCTTAACAAAAACAAAAATATATATAGCTGTATTAACAACATGTTTAGTTTTATATTTTGTTACTTTGTTTTTTTCATTCATGTTCAAGCCAAATTATATTGAGTATTATGATGAACTTTATACAATTGTAGAAAATGATGATTCAATAACGTTTCATATCAATGATTCTATTGTTCATGGATATACTATAAATGAATATGATGATATTGATTCAGAGGGCTCATATGTAGCGTATGTTGAACTTTATAGCAGTGATATTCATACTTATTTGTTCAATAGCCAAATAGAGACATTTACGATTTCGAAAACAAATGATGAAAACAACACATTGAGCAAAGTTTTGCATAACAACAACTATGGCGAATTATCAACATTGATTTGGGGTAAAGAAACTATGAATAAAGGAAGTGTGTTGTTGCCAAGACTAGTACACAACTATTATTTTATATTCGCTGTTTTACTAAGTATCATAGGATTAATTGCTGCATTGATATCTAAAAAGTTTACAAAACAATCAAAAGTTCCTGTTTATTTATTAAAACTCTCCAGTTTTCCGATTTCAATAGCAATATCATTAATGCTTGTAACCTCTTTACAAGCTACCTATTCTTTATCACATGATTTACTCACAACAATATTAATCAGTATTCCGATGATACTTGGACTATGCTTGACAATCGATTTTTTTAATAATTTGCTTCGTAAAAAAGTTTAACAAATTATTTCTTGCGATTAAATGTAAACTATGGTTAAATTATTTTGTAAAGATCAAGATAAGTAATTAAGATATAAGCAAGAAGAAAATTAGCGGTTGATGAAAGCTAATCAATATATCTATAATGAATTGGGCTTGTGAACATCTATAAGCAGAAGTTTATAGACGGTTAATCCGTTATCTTATAAGTGGTTTTCAAATGAATTCAAGTTGGGTGGCAACGCGGTTATAAATCGTCCCTTCATTTTTGAACCACTTTTTTATTTTAAAAGGAGAAATTAAAAGATGAAAAGAATGTTAAGCGGTATTAAACCAACAGGACAACTAACTTTGGGAAATTATATTGGAGCTCTTAAAAACTTTGTTAAGTATCAGGATGATTATGAAATGTTTGCCTTCATCGCTAATTTACACTGCATTACAATTTATAATGATCCACAAGAATTAAAAAAGAACTTAAAAGATTCTGTTGCTCTTTATTTGGCATGTGGACTTGATCCACAAAAAGCTACAATTTTTTTACAAACTGATGTTTTGGAACATGCACAACTTGGGTTTATAATGGCGTGTAATACATACATGGGTGAATTAAACAGAATGACGCAGTATAAAGATAAAGTTGCTAAAAATGAAACTGGATTAACTGCTGGAATCTTTGTATACCCTACTTTAATGAGTGCAGATATCTTAATTTATGACGCTGATTATGTACCTGTAGGAGACGATCAAAAACAACATGTAGAACTAGCACGAGATACAGCAATGCGTTTCAACAATCGCTATGGTGAAACATTTAAAATTCCTGAACCATTGATTCAAAAAGTTGGGGCAAGAATCATGTCATTAAGTGATCCTACTAAAAAAATGAGCAAGTCAGATGAATCCAATAAAGGTTGTATTTATTTATTAGATGAATTAAATGTAGCAAGAAAAAAAATCATGTCTGCAGTGACTGATGATTTTGCAGTTGTCAAATTTGATCCTGTAAATCAACCTGGAATTAGTAACCTACTTCAAATTCATTCGTGCTTATCTAACGAACCAATTGATGCCATAGTTGACCGCTTCGAAGGTCAAGGATATGGAGATTTTAAAAAAGAAGTTGCTGAGATAGTATGCACTGAACTACAAAAAATACAAACAAAATACAAAGAAATTGTTGTTTCAGGTATGATTGAAAAAATACTTGAAGATGGAGCAAATAAAGCACGATGTTTAGCAAACAAGAAATTAAACAAAGTTCAACGAAAAATTGGAATTGAAATCAAAAAAAGATAAAACAAAAAAAAGCAATGAAGACATATACTGTATTCGTTGCTTTTTTATCTATCGTTACTCCATTGGTTCTTGATAATAATTGCCGATAATTTTCTCGGTTTTATTAATAGTAATAAATGCATGAGGGTCAACTTTTTTAACTGCACATGTTACTTTTTCAACTTGATAATCACTGACAGTCATATAAAGCACGGAAATATCCTGATGTGAATACATACCCTCAGCTGACAATTTTGTTATCCCATGTCTACACGTATTTTGAATTTCGCATGAAACTTCATTAGGTAGTTTTGTGATAATAAATAACGAATCAAGTTTATATCTATTATGTAAATTTGATACAACTTGTGTACAACAGAATTGGTAAATAATTGAATATAGTGCTTGTTCCCAAGAAAAAATAAAACCAACAAACACAAGCATCGCAATGTTTGCACCCATAATATAATTCCAAGTAGGAATATTATAAACATTACTAAAGTAAATAGCTAAAAAATCAGTACCCCCACCGCAAGCATTCACCTTTAATGCTAGTGAAACTGCTGATCCGGCAACAATACCACCAAATACAGCAATAAGAAGTAAGTCTTGAGTCACCGGAAAACTAGGAATTATTGTTGTAAAAAAACTTGTTAGTGAATATTGTACAATAGAAAAAAAAGCAAATTTCTTTCCAATATGTTTAAAAACAAGAAGAGTCACCGGTATATTTAATATTAAATATATAAAACCAAATGAAACATCAATATCAAAAAAGTGATTACAACTTCGAGATATCAAAGTGGCTATTCCACTAAATCCTCCAGGAAACAAATCTGCTGCATCAATAAAAGCACGAATAGCCATCGCTGATATAAATGCAGATAAAACTACTACTATAAATCGATATAAATCTTTAAATGTAAACTTCATAATCATCACCTATACAGATTTATTATAATCAAATAATCTATATTTACAATTAATATTTTAATTAAATTCTACTGGGAACATTTTTATCGCTAATCTTTCAATTGAAAGTCATGTATATTGGTTACATAGTCTAAAAACTGCACGCATCTCTCGATTTGTAACTTTAGTGTTCTAACACTGCATTTTAAATCATAGTTAATGTTGTTCTTAAATTCTACTGTACAGCCAGTATTATTATTCCTTATTTTCTTTATTTTATCAAATTGTATATATACACAATCTAAATTTCGCTCTGCAACTGTCGGTATAAATATTATTCTAAAATATACTGATACGCAAATAGGTATTTTTCGACACGATGAAGTGATTTTTGAAAATGCTTCTTTAGCACCATTGTAGTTGCTACCGTACTGTAAGCACCCAAGTTTTAATAATTTACTTGGTTTAATTGAAATCACAATCCTTTTACCACTGTCGGTAATTGCTATCGTTTTTTTGCTATCCAAATCATAATACAAGACTAATATGTTTTTCATAATTCCTCACTTTAGATTTGAAGATTATAACATAATAAAAGTAAAAAAAAACAGTAACAATGTAAATTAAAAAAAAGAGAAAATATTTGCTATTTTCTCCCTTAAATATAATTACTATCGACCGCAACAGCTTCCTTCACATCCATCATCGCATCCATCATCACAACCTTGTGAAGAGCATGATTGACAACCCTGTGACGCTTGTTTTTCATATGCTAATGTGTCAATTACTAAACATTCGATTTCAACCTTAACACCTTTAGGTAGTGCTACCACTTGAATAGTAGAACGTGCTGGATATGGCTCTACAAAAAATGAACCATAAACCTCATTCATCTCTGAAAATTCACCTAAATCAGTCATAAACACAGTTGTTTTAACAACATGACGTGGCTCAAGACCCATTTCTTCAAGCAATGCATTCATGTTTTTCAACACTTGAGTTGTTTGCTCTTTAATTCCACCCTCAACAACTTCATTTGTAGTTGCATCAATAGGTAGTTGTCCAGACAGATATACAAAATCTCCTAATTTGATTCCTGCTGAATAAGGTCCTACAGCAGCTGGTACATTTTTTGATGATATTTTTTGACTAAACATGATTTTTCTCCTTTTATATTTTAATCTTCGAAATCAGTATAACTAAAGTATTCTTCTTCAATATGTTTGCGAACTCTTTTTCCATTTAAATAATTGAAAAGATTTACTGCAACAAATATCAAAATTATAATCAATACAGCTAATGACATAAAATCATTTGCATTTTCCATCATACCAATCACCTCTATATCATTATACATAAACAATCATAGTATTACAATGATATGTATAAAATGCATTTCCAAATATTACAGAGAAATAAAAAGTATAAAGGAATTATTGAAATCCAAAATATTATCAGGAGGCGATAAAAATGTCAAAAAAAGAAAAAAACACTAAAAAAGAAAAGTTTGTAGCTGTAAGAAAAAATAGTGAAGGTAGTTTAGCAGAATTTAAATCAAATTCTGGTAAAGTATACAACTATGAAATGGCTTTAGAAGCTATTGAAAAAGGTAAAATTGAAAATGCTATGTTATTTACAGGGCGAGATGGAAAACAACATATTCGTAGTAAAAACGATGGTAGTTCAGCAACAAAACTTTCTGACATGAAAGAGTTTTAATTAAACTATAATGAAACAGCGAACAATTTCGCTGTTTTATTTTGTTAAAATTATTTTATAGCTTAGAATAATCTTTCCAACATTAAATATCATTAATCCCACTGCACCAAACTTTAAATGATTAAATGCTTGTGCAGTGCTAAGTGAATTTAAAGCAAGTATGATAAACATTAGAATAACGGCATAACTCCATACATGAAAAGAAACAACCGTAACAAAGCTTCTTTGTTTTTTCATTAAAGAACTATTTAAAGGTAAAACAGCAAGATAAATACATAAAAGTGTTATAAAAAATAAATCAAAATAAGAAATTGTATTAAACAAAGAAAATACAAAAATAGTTAAATCAGCATAATAAAATTGCATAAATGAGGAAATTGCCCTACCAAACCAAGTGAGTGGAAACAAAAACGAATCCAATAAATTTAAAAATTCAACTGTATCATTGCTACTAATAATCTCGATAGCAAACATGATATTAATCATCCCACCGAGAATAAAATATAATGCTAAAATACAGGCCATCGCATGCTCAACTTTTTGATGTTTTTCAAGATAAATCAACATTTTACTCATCAAGTAGCCAGTCCTCTCCTTTTAATACTTCAGTTGTACTTAAATTTGGATAATCAAGCTGTCTTAAGACTTCATAAACACAAATGGCAACGCAGTTTGATAAGTTCAAGCTACGAGAATCAGGCATCATCGGTAAACGGGCACATTGCTCCAAATTTCCTCTTAGCACTTCTTTGTCAATTCCTGTGCTTTCTTTACCAAATACCAAATAAATATCATGTTTTGCTTCTTTATAATTAAACTGACTCGGTGCTTTTTTTCCATATCGACTCATATATACAAAAAAACCTAAATTTTTTGACTTAAACTCATCATAGTTTTCATAGACTTCATAATCAATCAAATCGCGATAATCCATTCCAGACCTACGAATTGCTTTTTCATCAAGTCGAAAACCAAGCGGCTTAATTAAATGAAGCTTTGTGTTTGTAGCAGCGCATGTTCTCATGATATTCCCCGTATTTTGAGGAATTTCAGGTTGAAATAAAACGACATGTATCATAATGTTTTTTCCCCTTTTCTTTTAATGGTATAGGCAATAAAAAATAGTAACAATGAACTAACACAAAACAACATAGAAAACTTAAAAACCAAATCAAAGAAAAATCCTAGCGGAACCATCATAATTAATATATCAGTATTAGGATTTAACAACCATAAATCATTAGTAAAAACGATTTTATGAAATGCTGTCCAAAACGAGTTAAAATCAACCAAAGCATAGAGCGAAACAAATAAAAACAATCCAAAGAAAATAAAATTTGAGATTACATAACTAGAAGAAATAGTATAAATTGCAACATTCTTATTGTCGTAAAATAGCCACCCAATTACAAATGCTGCAAATAAAACACAAAGATTACGAACAAATAGTGCATTTTGATACAACACTTTTACATCGATCATGTGGTCTTTTTCTTTTTGATTAAATACTTCTCTTTCATTCCCGTCAATCGTAGCGGTAACTGACAGATCATCTCTATCATCCTCTAAATAGCCTAACAATACTTCTGTAACTTCCATTAATTCTACATCAGATATTTTAATGGTTTCTGCATTGTTATATTTTTCATATTCCTTTTCATAAAATGAACGATCAAAACTAACTAAATCAATCGATGTAATTAATAAAGCAACTAAAATACAAAAACCACTTAAAACTGAAAGTATCTTTCTAACATTCATTTTCAATATACTCCATTAGTTTTTTACAAGCCACGCCACGATGACTTATTTCGTTTTTCTCTTCATCACTAATTTGTGACAAGCATTGTTTTAGTTCTGGAACATAAAATATCGGATCATAGCCAAAACCATTTTTGTTTTCAATACAAGTATGCACAATACCTTCAATCGTACCAACAAATACCTGTGTCTTTTTATTTGGAATTGCTAAAGCAATAGCACATACAAACCGACAATCACGATTCTCTTTACCTTTTAAACGTTCTAAAATTACAGAGTTTTTATAGCCATAATCAGTATCATGCCCAAGATATCTTGCTGAATTTATTCCTGGCTCTCCATTTAATGCATCAATAACCAAACCTGAATCATCAGCAATAACCACTTGATTTAAATATTTAGAAAATTCATTAGCTTTAATTACAGCATTTTCTTCAAAAGTAGTTCCTGTTTCTTCAATATCAATTGGATTATCACAATCCAATATACTTTTAACTTGAATATCGTACTTTGAAAACATTTTTTCAAACTCCAATACTTTATGTTTATTTGTTGTCGCTATCCATATCTCTTTCATCATAAATCACCTCATATGTATTCATATCAAACCAAATTCTAGTAGGTAACACCTGTTTATTTGAATATAGTACTAATTGATATGCTATTTGATTATTCACATACCCTTTTGTTAATTCAGTGTAATTATACACTAATTGTTCTGATAGTTGACATTGTTTAATTGCATTTTTAAATATCATTTTTCTACAATCTGGTTCAATATCTTGTTTAAAACACTTTTGTGGCCTTTGTTTAAATAAACGATAATAATCATTTAATAATATGCACTTTATTAACTCTAAATTGTCATTTTCTTCAGATACAACTTCATAAACAATTTTAAACAGATCAAGAAGTTGTATTTGCTTTATTTCATTCATTTTGAGTGCACATTTATTGAATACCTGAAATGGACTACGAATCATTTTTAAATCATAAAAGGTTTGCAATGCATTATAACAGCGGTTTGAATTATATATTTTTTCAGTTGCATGATACACACGATGTATTGTATTTATATCTTCATTTGATAGCCACTGAGTACTTAACACTATATAAGGTGGTTCACTTGAATAATTAAGATCGTATTTTGATGTCTCACTCTTTAACTTTGTGCCTTTTAACAACTTTAGTATTCCAACTTGTATTTCTTTTGCCTTTGTTTCAAACAACTGATTAAATGAATTTTCAAACAATCTGATATCCTCAAAAGGTAGACCACCAATTAAATCAACATGAAGTTGATATCCTATATCAGTAAGTAAGCGAATCACTTCTTTGCATTTTTCTAAATTTTGAAACCTGTGAACTGCTTTAAGTGTTGGCAAGTGAAATGATTGTATACCTACTTCAAATCGATATTTCGAAACTGTAGCTTCATTACATAAAAAATTCAACATCCTTTTAGATAAACGATCGACAACAATTTCAAATTGAAAAGTGCAATTACACTTTATGGTTTCCAAAAACTTCACAAATTCATAACTTACATCATCGCTTGCATTAAATGTCCTATCTAATAATTTAACTTGTTTTACTGAATGGTTCTCTAATTCAAGTAGTTGCCTATAAATATATTCTTTAGAAAATAAGCGGACTTCATTGTCTACTGAACTTAAACAATAACTGCATTTAAATGGGCAGCCACGTGAAGTTTCAAAATAAAAATATCTCTTGTTCATATCATGCAAATCATATTCAAGAAAGTATGGACTCTCCAGTGTTTCAAGATAAGCTAAATCAACTTTGGCATATGCTACATCAGATATATATTTCGATGAATAATAACCATCAATATTTTCTTCTTTACGAATCGCTTGCCATAAAGTAACTTCACCCTCACCTCGTAATACACATTCTACATCGGTATTTAACCATGCTTCACATTCAAAAGACACCTCAGGACCACCAAGGATTATTCTGAGTTCTGGTTTATGCTTTTTTAGCAATGTTACCCATTGTTTCATCATTTCAACATTCCAGATGTACGTACTACAAACTACAACATCAGGATTACGACTTAACATGTCCACTAAACAATGCTCCAGCTCATCATTAATTGTATATTCGACAATCTCGGTATCAAATTTCTTATCTCTTGAAACATAAAGCCACCTTAAAGATAAAGCTTTATGAATAAACTTTGCATTAAATGTCATTAATACTACTTTCATATTTTATCCTCTTTAAATTCAAAAAAAGGCTTACGCCCTTATAAAACTTTATGATATGCTAAACGTTCTCCATCAATTTCAGAAACATAAACCAAACCACAATAAATAAAATTATTTTTAGCAATCAGGCGCTGCATTGAATTATTCAAACGATGTGTATCAATTCTTAAATTTTCAACTTGATGTTTTTTTGCTTTCTCTTCAGCAAACTGAAACATTAATGAAGCATACCCAAATCCTTTATATTTTTGTTTTATCGCTATACGATGAATAACCCCATACTCATAGTTGTTAAGCCAACGTCCTTGTTGAATATCCGTATAATTAGGATCATCTTCAAAGCATAATGCAAAAGTCCCCACAATATCATCATCATCACAAAGCACATAAGAAAATTTATTACTTATATCGTTTAATATAGTTTCTTCATTTGGAACCCCATTTTGCCATTGAGGTATGCCATTTAGCTTAAAATATTTTTTTGATTCATCAATTATTTTCATAATTTCAATTAAATCCTTCTTAGTAGATAGTCTAATTTTCATTGTTTGTTCCTTTCTAGTGGCTTATATAATTTTATACATTGTACTTGATACATTAAATATCTAATTTATTTTATCATATAATTAATAATTTTAAATATATTTTTTATATTAAGTATTTGAAACATTAGATAAACCCATGTATAATATCACATGAAAGAAGGTATAAAATGAGTAAAATAAGAACAAGATTTGCACCTAGCCCTACTGGGTATATGCATATTGGTAATTTACGAACAGCACTATATGAATATTTAGTTGCAAAAAAAGCTGATGGAGATTTCATTTTGCGTATTGAAGATACTGATCAAGGACGTTTAGTAGAGGGTGCCACTGATATTATTTTTGATACGTTAAAGCAATGTGGATTAAATCATGATGAAGGACCCGATATTCCAGGGGAAGTAGGACCTTATGTACAATCTGAAAGAATGAAAAGCGGCATGTACAAGGAATATGCTTTAAAACTTGTAGAACTTGGTGGAGCTCATGTATGTTTTTGTAAAGAAGATGACATTGATGAACAAAGAAAAATTGCCACAGCTACAAATGTTTCTTTTAAATATGATGATCCTTGTAAGCATTTAAATAAAGAAATAGTTGCTGAAAGAATGAATAATAACGAAAGTTATGTTATACGACAAAACATTGATTCTGAAGGAACAACATCATTTGAAGATGAGGTTTATGGTGTTATTACAGTCGAAAATAACACACTAGATGAAAGTGTTCTATTAAAATCAGATGGCTTTCCTACATATAATTTTGCAAATGTTATCGATGATCATTTAATGAAAATTACTCATGTTGTAAGAGGAAATGAGTATTTATCAAGCACTCCAAAATATAATTTGATTTACAAGTCATTTGGCTGGGATATCCCTACATATGTTCACTGCCCTCCTGTAATGAAAGATGAGCATCAAAAGCTTTCTAAAAGAAACGGAGATGCATCATTTCAAGACTTAGTTGCAAAAGGATACTTACCTGATGCGATACTAAACTATATCGCTTTGCTTGGGTGGGCACCAGAAACTGAACAAGAAATTTATACAATGGATGAGTTAAAAAAGGCATTCAATGTAAAACGTATCGGTACATCAGGAGCAATCTTTGATATTGATAAATTAACTTGGATGAATGGTATGTATTTAAGAAACATGGAATTTGAAAAATATTATGAATTGATTCTTCCATATTTGAATGATTCAGTAAAAAATGAAACCTACTGTAAAAAAGAAATTGCAAAAATTTTACAAGCTCGTGTTTCTACTTTAGCAGAAATTCATGAAATGGTTGATTTCTTCGATGATTTTAAACCATACAGCAATGAATTCTTCATTAATAAGAAAATGAAAACAAACGAAGAAATAGCATTAAATTCATTAATAGAAGTTAAAAAAGTATTAGAAGCTCAAAATGACTGGTCATTTGATCACATCCATGATGTTTTAATGGAACTAGTCATAACGATGGGAATTAAAAACGGACAAGTCCTATATCCTTCACGAGTAGCATTAACTGGAAAACAATTTACACCAGGTGGTGCAATTGAAATTGCACAAATTCTTGGAAAAGAGGAAACAATCAGTCGATTGACAAAATCAATTGAACAACTACAAAACGCTTAAAATTAATAAAAAAGATTTCATTAACTTGAAATCTTTTTTGTAAATATTGAACCATTAAAAATAATTAATTTTCTTTCTTTTTATCTTTATCAACAATTCTTTCTTCTGCAGCTTCATCACGATTGTAAAAGTTTTGTGTATTGAACACTTGCACATCATCAAGAGATTTATTATTTAAATGAAGTGGTATACACTCATTCGCAACTTCTAAATCAAACTTTTTATTGAGCTTATTAATGTACTCATCTTTTTTATTAAGTTTTTCTTTCATGATTTCTGCACCTAATTCATTCGCAAATTCATAGTCGTAATTAGAATCTTCGCCTTGTTTAAATACATGGCCTTTTTCAGTATTTCTTTTCATATTATTCACCTCAAACATATCATGAACAATATTAAGAAAGTTATTTAACCATTTATTGGAACTAAAACAAATCCTCATCATTATTTGAATAGTCAACCCAAAAGATTTCAGCCTCATCGATACATTTTTGCACTAGAGGTTCAAAATCGAAGCGAGATTCGTAGTATTCACATTTTTTCAATGTAGGTTTTGTGACTGGACTTTTTGGTGTGAAAATTGTACAACAATCTTCAAAAGGTAATATTGATGTTTTATAAGTATCAATCTTTTCAGCTAAACTTATTATTTCTAACTTATCAAAACACGCAACAGGTCTTATTATAGGTAATTTTACAACTTCATTAATACATTGCATACTATTTAAAGTTTGCGATGCAACTTGCCCAATACTTTCTCCAGTTACAATCGCTAAACAACGATGTTTTTTAGCTAATCCTTCAGCAATTCTAAACATCATTCTTCGCATAATTGTAATCGCATAACTTTCATCACAATTTTGATATATTGCCATTTGTAACTCAGTAAAAGGAATCACAATCATTTTAAGTGATCCTTGGTAAATACTAATTTCTTTTGCTAAATCTACGACCTTCTTTTGTGCATTTGAAGAAGTATATGGTGGGGATGCATAATGAATGCACTCAATTGCAATACCTCTTTTCATTGTTAAATATCCAGCTACAGGTGAATCAATTCCCCCTGAAAGCATAAGCATTGCTTTTCCACCTACACCAGTTGGATACCCTCCTGCTCCTTGTATAACGTTATTCATGATGTACGTTGCGTCTTCTCTCACTTCAATCTGGATTCGTAAATCAGGATTATGAACATCAACTTTCCAATTGCTTTCTTTTAATATTTTCCCCGCAACCAAACGATTGATATCATCACTACGATATTCAAAATTTTTATCATTTCTTCTAGTAATAACTTTAAATGTAGAACCTGATGATTTCATCGCAACTTGATACGCCATTTCTACAATACTATTAATATTAGAATCAACTTTTACTGCACAAGAAAATGAACTTATTCCAAAAACTTTTTTTAACACATAAATAACATCATTCTCATTACATTCATTGATATAAATATATAGTCGATCATGAGTTTTATGATAAACTAGCCCATCAAAACCTTTTAAAGCAGTTTTAATGTTTTGAACAAGTTTTGCAATAAATTCTTTTCTATTTTTACCTTTCGTAGACAATTCTCCGTATCTTATTAAAATTAAATCAGTTTTAATTTCCATATTTACAAATACACTCCTTTATATTCTCAATTAAATATTTTACATCATCACTTGTGTTTTCTAAAGAAAAACTACAACGAACACTCGACAAAGCTTGTTTCTCGGTCTTATTCATCGCTAATAACACATCAGACTTTGCTTTTGATTTGCTAGAGCATGTGCTCAATGCTGAAACACAAATTCCTCGTTTATTTAATGCATTCATCATTATTTCGGAAGGAACTCCTGTAGAAAAATTAAGAATATGTGGGGCACTTTCTAAAGGTGTGTTAATGCTTACTTCTTTTATTTTACTTAACTCCCTTATACACTCATCTTTCAATTTAATACAATGTTTAGCTAGTTTTTCTTGATTTTCTATAGCCAATCGAATTGTTTTAGCAAGCACAATATTAGCAACTGCGTTTTCAGTTCCACCACGTAAATTATATTCTTGCTGCCCTCCACTAATAATTGGAACTAAAGGGACATGCTGTTTTTTAATACAAACTCCACTTCCTTTTATGCCATGAATTTTATGCGCAGAAATTGTCAAAACATCAATATTTTTTAAATCGAAACTTATTTTCCCAAATGCCTGTACAGCATCAACATGCATAAATGCACTACTTTGTTTTTTTACAATCTCAGCAATAGCGCTAATTGGCTGTATACTTCCAACTTCATTGTTAACCATTAAAATTGACACCAAACATGTATCGCTTCTTAGACTATTCTTTAGATCATCAACACTAACTACTCCATCACTATTTACATTAAGTCGAGTGATTTCAAATCCAAACACTTCTTCTAACTGCTTCAATGCATTTTTTACACTACTATGCTCAATATTTGAAGTTATAATATGTTTTTTTAAAGGCATACATGCAAAAGCGATGCCTTTAATTGCCATATTATTGGCTTCAGTGGCACCACTTGTAAAAAGAATTTCACTTGAAGAAACATGAAAATTTTCAGCGATTAACTTTCGACTTTTCTCCATTAAAGATGAAACTAGTGTTCCTGCATCATATAAACTATCACTATTTGCGAAATGCTTATTTAGTAAATCAACATATGTCTTCATAATTTCATCATGCACTTTTGTAGTAGCCGCATGATCTAAATATACATTTCTAGGTAACACTTCTTGCATTCTCCTGTATTTTTTGTTCAAAAGAAGTAGGATATAATTGTTCAATTGCTGCGATAGCAATTTTTAACGCTTGAGAATATTCACCATTTCTATACAATAATTCTGATTTAGTTAATTCCGAATCAATATCTGGATAAGTTGATCTAAATTTATTACCAAACACAATAGCATCCTCTACCCACTTTGCTACCCCTACTATGTTATTCACATTTGCATGCAGCTTAGATATAAACTCTAATGCTTCACTTAAATATGAATTTAACATCGCTGTATTAAGTGGTGTTTCTTTTAATAAATTAGAAATGCCTCTTGTGTATTCATATGCTTTCTGTAAATCTTCATGAAATTGATCTGAAATACTAGGTAATCGATTCTTTTTGACTTTAATTTTAATTTCATTTGTTACTAGTTGTAATTTAAGCAATTGATCCATTGCACGATATTCATCTTTGTATGATTTATCAATTTTCTCTTTCATAATTACTAACTCACTTAAAAGGCTATCTTCTTGTTGTTGGATATCTTTTAAAGTAATTAATATTGTGCTTGCCGGAACACTAGATTTCGACATGTTTTCAAACTCAACTTCTTTTAAGTTAGCTAATTCTTTAACTTTTTTTGTCGTGTTTTCTACCGTTTCTACAAAATTATCAATTCCATAATGAATCATTGAATTTAAATTCAATTCGCTAAAATAATGAAATAAACCATCAAAAACTGTCTCAACTTTTTTATTATGCTTAATCATTTCTTCAAGTTCACTAAATGATTGCACTTCATGATCAAGTTGTCCTTGCAGTTGCCCTAATCGCACTTTATAATCTTCACAATGTTCTAAAATATTTTCAATGTGGCAATTCTTCAAATTATTTAAATCATCTTTTAAAATGTCTTGTACAAGTTCTAAGTTACGTGGAATTTCTAAATGATCGATATAAATTCCTTTTCTTTTTTCAATTGAATAATTACGTGAAACTTCTTCAATCATATTAGGAATAACACCACGTGCCTCTTTTAAAATTTCAGGAATATTTTCTTCAAGTTGTTTTAAGTAATCAATTTCCGCCTGTATTAATTCTAATTCAGCAGTTGCATTCTCATACTCAGATGCATACATCCATTCTTCAAATGAAGTAAAATGTTTTTCGCATTGATCTAATCTTTCACTGATAGCGCTCCAACAAAACGAAAACTGTGATTCTCTTTCATTAAACGTATTTTTCAAAGTTCTAAATTGATCTTTACAAACAGTTATTTCTGATCTTTGTTTTCCCTCTTTTTCTAGTACCTTATCTAAATAAATATTTAATTTACTCACTTGTTGTTTGGCCAAAATCAACATATCCTTTAAATCAGAAATATTATTTTCAACATTTTTAAATTTACCCAAATGAATCGCATCTTCAGTTTCTGCAAAAATAGTTGCAATTTGCTTTAAATTATTCTGTATTTGATCATGCAATCCTTGGTATTGAACTACTTCCTCCATTGTCTTTTCATCAAGTTTAGATATTGCCTTTGCTTTATTAAACTTAAAAGACAGTGGAATACTCTTTAATGAATTATAATCAGTTTCACAATCACTCAAATTCGATAAAAGAATTTTCTTTGAGTTTCTCTTTTGCAAAATCAAAAAAACAACAATCAATAATATTCCACCTAAAATGATTAAGAAATCAAGCGGTTCTAAATTTTCAACAAAAGCACTTATATTCTCCATAAAATCTCCACCTCAATTAGATACATTATAACACAATAACTTAATGTTTTCACAAACAAAATTCATTAATTAAATATAAAATTCTTTATTTTTAAGTGACAATTTGTTATTATTATACTGTTTTATGCACGCGTGGTGGAATGGCAGACACGTACGCTTGAGGGGCGTATGAGGAAACTCGTGCAAGTTCAAGTCTTGTCGCGTGCACCAAAAAAAATCCTTGGATTAAAAGTTCAAAAAATTTTATCATATTATTTATTTACAAAGGCGTAAAGATTATTTATATAATAAGGAGTTTGAGCATGACAGAGAGTGTTATTAGATTAAGAAAATTATTTATGTCAAACAAAGTGCTGTGGTATTCAATTGTGATAGGTTATATTGCTATCTTTATAGGTTGTGCAAGTTTTCCTTTGATGCCAAAAACAGTTGACTACACATCACTTGTAATACATTTTGTAAATGCAGCTTATTTAGTACCACTTACTCTTGCTGCATTACTCGGCAAAGGGCGATGTAAAACTGCATATCTAATATCTATGATAGCTTTACTACTAGGAATGATTTGCAGATATTTAATAGAGTTCGGAGAAGTTTCCAATACTACAAACTTTACTATAATTAATATTATTGCTTTTTTAGGTATACTTCCTGCTGTATATACAATTACCTATTATGCTTGGAGTAAGGGGCTTGATTAATCATCTATTATGAGCATAAGCCTATATACAGCTATTTTAACCAAAGTATGCATTAAACATTACAGTTTTAGATGTCGTAACCTCAGTAAGATTCGTGTTTATTAAC
>CAYJAJ010000030.1:0-3760 GCA_964368495.1 uncultured Holdemania sp.
AAAATCTGAAACAAAATTTGTACCTACAATCCCAAAACGCATAATGAATTCCTCCTTTAAATCAATTTATGATTTTATTATAAGATTATTCATGTAAAATTGCACCGATTAATTGATTTTTTATTAAGTATATTTAGTACCAAACATGATATAATTTATAAACAAAAGATATTGCAGTATTTGTTAAAGGAGAACTCAAAAATGAATAGTACACAATGGATTATCATTATCATATTAATACTTACTTTCGTGATGAAATTTATTCAAAAGATCCTAGTGAACAAAATTAATCAACAAGCTTCTGAATACCAAGCTGTTATTTCTGATGAAAATCCAGAAAAATACTTCATTTGCGAGCAAACTCAAGAAATGTTTAATTTATTGGATTACGAAAAATCATCCATGCCCAGATGGTGAAATATTTGATGATCCTGATGGTTGGAAACTAAGAGTATGGATCCCTGGACAAATACATAAAAGAACATATTTAAGTAATTTTACATACGACACAAGAAAAGATGCAGAAGATTCAATGGATTGGTTTATTAAAATCGGAAAAAACAAATCTGATTTTAAAGACTAAAGTGAAAACAAAAGGAGCTATTATGAAAAATCAAGTACAATACTACAATGTGCTATTTCCAATTTGGTTTTTAATCTTTTTCCCACAGACTTGGCTAATTATTATACCTGCTAACTTTATTATTGACAGTCTAGTTGTATGGATATCATCAAAAATATATCCTATTGAAAATTCAAAAAAATTTTACAAATCGACAATTTTGAAAGTTTTTTTATTTGGGTTTCTAGCTGATATTATCGGAAGCTCATTTTTACTTGTAACAGCATTTATGGACTTTAGTTTTAATCCTATGGGTGATTCATTGTTTTTTACAATTCCTGCATGTATCATAAGCATGATATGCATTTACTTATTCAATAGTCATTTTACATTTAAGAACCTAAATAAACAATTGCGTCACAATTGTTCCCTTACATTAGCTATCGCTACTGCACCATATACATTTTTAATTCCTTCAAGTCTAATTTATTAATTTCATTATTTCAGGTAAATCAGCAACAGTGATGATTCCTTCAATTTTCTCATCTTGTCTACCTGTTTTTGTCACCAACATTGCTAAGATATGATAGCCTTTTTTTAGTGCTTTTTCGAATTCATTACTGATAGAATGTATTTTTGCATTTTTTGATACAAAATAGACTTTTTCTTTTTTATATTGTGGTTTGTATACATCTTCTACGACATAACTTTGAAAGCTTTGCTGATTATTAAAAATTGCCTCTGTTATCATCTCTAATGTAATGATACCTATAAAAGATCCATCTTCACAAATTGGTAGTTTACTTGTCCCTAATTGCTTCATTTTTGAATACACTAATGAAATATTTTCATTTAAATTACAAAATTGTACTTTTTTTAAAAAATGATCTTTCACTAATGGAGGTTTACTTAAAACATTGGCAATATGTTCAATTTCCTTAACTGCATAATCCACTGGTATAGCAATAATCTCTCCACCATCAGTCCGTTGATGAACAATTGCATTTCTCAGATCCCCATATTGTTGTAAAGTAATTTCATATTTGCGTATGATTTCATCTCGTTTTGCAGCTTCTTTTACCAATTGATAAAATCGCAAATATGCTGCATCATTAATAATTTTGTAACATTCTTTCTCAATTAGAGCAAAGGCATTTAAGAATCGTTCAGCATTATCCATATTAATCACTCACTTTTTATTATTATACACAATTATTTAAATCATAAAAAGTAAAAAGTTGAACTAGGGGGTGTTCAACTTTTCTATTATTATTTTTTTATATAAAGGGGAAATGAATTTTATTAATCTTTTTTGTGTACCTTATTTAAAAGTCTCACCTCTTCTTTCTGATAACAGTATATCTAATTAATTTGATATCTTCGTGTTTTCTATTTGAACTTTATGTGAATTTTTTATTGCTTTTTTTAACCAGAAAGTAAAAAGTTGAACTAGGGGGTGTTCAACTTTTCTATTATTATTTTTTTATATAAAGGGGAAATGAATTTTATTAATCTTTTTTGTGTACCTTATTTAAAAGTCTCACCTCTTCTTTCTGATAACAGTATATCTAATTAATTTGATATCTTCGTGTTTTCTATTTGAACTTTATGTGAATTTTTCATCCATATTTCTAAAATATTAATAGCATTAGTTGCTGCACCAATTCTAAGTTGATCTCCACAGCACCATAATTGACATGAATTTTCATCATTTTGATCTAACCTTAATCTACTTATTGCCACTTTATCTTGATTTGTGTACTCAATAGGAGTTGCGATTGATTCATCGTAAATACAATTACTTTTATCTTTAATATTCTTTATCACATCCTCAATAATTATTTTTTTATTAGTTTCTACATATATTGACTCACTATGACATTGTATTATTGGTACTCTTACACATGTACAAGAAATTCTTATTTTCTTGTCATTTAATATTTTTCTAGCTTCTGTTTGCATTTTCATTTCTTCACTGCTTATTTGCAGATCATTCAATTCTCCAATAAGCGGAATAACATTATTACAAATTGGTTTCTTAAACACTTTTGGACTGCAATAATTTCTTTCTACATAGTGTTTCATTTGGGCCTCTAATTCATTTATTGCTGCTTTACCTGCTCCTGATACGGCTTGATAAGTAGAAACAATCATTTTTTGTATAGGGTTGATTTGATGAATTGGAAATATTGCCAATAACGCAATGATTGTTGCACAATTCGGATTGGATATGATTCCGTTATGATTTTTTATCTCATCATCATTGATTGTCGGTATGATTAAAGGGACTTGCGGATTATTTCTAAAAGCACTGCTATTGTCGATAAAAAGAGCTTTTGACTTCACAATGGTTTTTGCATATACTTTTGACAACTCTGAAGATGTTGCACCTAAGACCACATCCAAATCTTTAAAGCTAGATTCATCCGCTTCTTCAACAACAATTTCCCTACCTTGAAAAAATAATTTTTTACCACTGCTGTTTTTACTTGCAAACAACTTTAGTTTACCTATTTTAATATTTCTTTCTTCTAATACTTTCAACATCATTTCACCTACAGCTCCTGTTGCACCTAAAATCCCTAAATTTAGTTCTACCATATTCCACCCTACCATTTCTATAATATAGTAAATGTGAAATCACAATATTATTTTAGGCGAAAGTCATTTTTTTGTGTAAAAAATGATAAAATAGAACTATAAACCCAACAAAGCATTTATCTACATAATAGAAAGAGAGGAAAAAGATGAATATTAGTGATGAAGTCATTTATCAAATTTGGCCACGTTCATTTAAAGATTCAAATAACGATGGCATTGGTGATCTTCAAGGAATAATTTCTAAATTAAGCTATATAAGTAATTTAGGAATTACAATGATTTGGCTATCTCCAATTTATTGCAGCCCAAACACAGATTATGGTTATGATGTAAGTGATTATTATCAAATCAACCCTGAATTTGGCACAATGGAAGATTTTGAGATACTATTAAGTGAATGCAAAAAAAGAAACATCAAAATAATGATGGATTTGGTTGCAAATCACACCAGTGATCAACATGACTGGTTCAAAAGTTGTATGAATGATCCTGAAAGTTCCTATCGTGATTATTATTTCTTCAAAAATGGAGTTAATAATAAAGAACCTAACAATTGGATTAGTTGTTTCGGTGGAAGTGCTTGGCAAAAAGATCCAT
>CAYJAJ010000030.1:3770-10360 GCA_964368495.1 uncultured Holdemania sp.
GGAAAATAGTTGGTACTTAACTACTTTTACACCTACACAAGTTGATTTAAATTGGAAAAATGAACATGTCAGAAAAGAAGTTGTCAATATCATGCGATTTTGGCTAGATAAAGGAGTTAAGGGATTTCGGCTTGATGTTATTAACACGATTGCAAAAAAAGAAGGACTCCCAAGTTATCATCCTGAAAGAAAAGGATATCAATTCGCTAAAGAATATATGGTAAATCTTCCTTCATCCCATGATTATATTATGGAAATAATGGCTGAGCTAAAAGATTATGATTTTATAACAGTAGGCGAAGGAATGATGGTTGATCAAGAAGCAGCTGCTCTTTATGCTAACAAAGATAGAAATGAACTTTCAATGATGATTATGTTTGATTTGCACCTTCAAGATTGTGGACCCTTAGGTAAATATGATTTTAGAAAGTTATACAGATGGAATATTTTAACTTTTAAAAATATAATCCATAGTTGGCAGCTAGATGCCCAAGAAAAAAACTATCACCTTGGTAATTATCTTAATAACCATGACCAACCTCGTACTATTTCGCGATTTGGTAATGACAATCAGTATAGAAAAGAATCTGCACAGAGTTTTGCTTTGTTGACTCTTACATTAAAAGGAACTCCCTTCATTTATCAAGGTGAAGAAATTGGTATGACAAACTGCCAATTAAAAGAAAATGAATGGCGTGATTATGAAGCAATTAATATTTATAAAACACTACAAACAATGATGTACTGTCCCAAATTTATCGCAAAGAAAATAATTCAACGAATGAGTCGTGACAATGCTAGAACCTGCATGCAATGGAACAACAACAAAAACGCTGGATTTACCAATGGTAAACCCTGGATTAAAGTTAATCCAAATTACCTTCAAATCAATGTCGATAATGATTTAAATAGAAAAACAAGCATTATTAATGCTTATAAGAAAATCATTGCACTTCGTAAACAGGAAAAGTGTTTAGGGCAAGGAGATTATCAGGTTATCCTCAAAAATCATCCGCAAATTTTAGCCTTCACAAGAAACTATGAAGATGAATCAGTAATGATTTTAATTAACTTAAGCAAAAAAGTTGCTGTCTATGATTTAGAGTTAAAAGGGTCTATTTTGTTTAATAACTATGTTCATTATAGAAAAAATCATCTGGAACCGTTTCAATCATTAATGGTTAAACTATCAAATTAGAAAATGCGCTTAATTAGCGCATTTTACTTTTATCAATTAAAAATCGATGCTGATATTTTATCTTTGCATAACTTAATATTTTTCTTGTAAAAACTGCATCCGCTAAACCCCCAACTACCCCAATGATTGGTAAACCTTGTAAAAACTTCATTGTGATACATTCTGCAGCTAAACCATCCGATACTTCTTCTAGCTGATGTAAGCTATCAAAATCCACTGGGATATTTGAAGTTAATATAAAATCATTAATTTTCGAGTTGCCTTCAATTAATTTTTCTTCGTGTGATAAAGAAGTCGCAATCAACATTAAAATAAATGCTCTCTCCTTTTCAGTATCATATTGATAACCATAAGAAAGTGCAATTTCATATATTGATTTTAATAATAATCCTAAAAAAACCGGAATATCTGGGACTCCAATTCCTAGTAACCCTAAGCTCATTCCTTTTACTGCTGATATCGCTACATTTTTGTTTCCAATTTGATCAGCAGTTTTTTTAAATGCTCTTATTCTTTTTTTGTCAGGTTTAAGTCCAAAAGAAAATGCGTTGCATTTTTCTTTGTAAATAAGTTCCTCTTTGTTATAACTTTTGTCTATTAATTTTGTTCCTTTATCAAATACAATTTGAAATGATTTCATGAACGCTTTATTTAAAGTTAATTGAAGTTGTTCAGGAATTTTCTCTTCTAAATAGATGTCTAATTTCGTTTGATTATTTTTCGAGTTTCTTTTTAAAAATTGCATTTCCTTTTTTAATACTTTTTTTATTTCTTTATCTAGTATTTTTTGCATTATTTCTCACCCTCAAAATTAGGATATGCCCTAAATAAACTTCTTAGTCCTTTTTATAGTCAGTAAAGCAGCTCATTCGATACTCCGCAGCAATGTGTTCTAAAATACTCTTCACAATCTTATCAACCTGGCTTTCATCATCATATTTACTAGGTGCAATAAAATCAACACGTTTTTCCTTAAATAATGTTTCAGCAACAGCACTATCATTATTTGTATGATTGTAGATTGCTATTGTTTTTCCACCATTTTGTTTTACTAACTTCATCGCTGGTATGTCGGTAAATCCATCCCCAATATAAATCATCCTATTAAATGGAATTGGTCTATCATCATCAGGCATGCTTTTATTTAAATCTGCATTGTTACTTTCATCTAATATCCCTTTATTAATCCTAAACAAATATTGTGTTTTTGTCGTATAATTGACAACTGTTGCTGGCCAAACTGCTACTTCACTTGCATTATACAAATAACGACATGCATAAATTCTTTTGAACTCATCAGCTATTGTTGTTCCTTCAATTATTTCTGCAAGCCCTGAAGAAATAATATAATGTTCTACTTCAAGTCCTATTTTCTTTCCATATTTATTAATTCTCTTAAACCATGCTTCAACACCTGGATAAAATTCAATTTTGTCACCTAAACCTACAAAATCTTTTCTACGTATTGGCTGATTTGCATGCTCTGCTTTTTTTAGCATTACATACATATAAGACAAAATTGGATCCATTTTATTACTTAATGTATAGTCATTTACATCTTTCCAAAATAAAGCAGGATCATCAATACCCAGTGATGGGATAAATGAAAATTCTTGCATATCTTTTGGTGATAGTGTTTTATCAAAGTCATACATCAATGCTACTTTAATTTTCTCCATAGGTACCTCTTTTCTTTTTCATATTATATCATGAACAATATCACTTTTATTAAAATTGTATTCTTGAACTACTTATGATAGAATAGCTTTAAAATGAGGAGTTGAAAAGATGTACAAAATTTCTTGCTAAAAATTTATTAAAATTGAGTATACTATTCATATATACGTATTGACTCTTTTTGTTGTATGCAAGAAAGATAAAACTACCTTTTATAATTAATATTATTCTTTATTAGGTTATTAGAACATTCTTTCTTGTAATCTATTTTTTTATAAGGAGGAATTTATAATGTCACAAATACAAGTTAGTAATTGCACTTTTTCATATGATGGAAGTTATGATTTAATATTTGATAATGTTAGTTTTATCTTAGATAGTGATTGGAAATTGGGATTTTGTGGTCGAAATGGGCGAGGAAAAACGACATTTTTAAAACTACTAATGAACAAGTATGAATACAAAGGAACAATTAATGCAACAGTTAACTTCGAGTATTTCCCCTATGAAGTTAGAGATGAAACAGATTTAACTATCAATAACATTGAAGGGAATTTTGAGTATTGGCAACTACAAAAAGAGCTTTCCTTATTATCTGTCAGTGAAGATGTTCTTTATCGTCCCTTCAATACTTTATCCAACGGCGAAAAAACTAAAATTCTTTTGGTGTCCTTATTCTTAAGAGAGAACAGCTTTTTATTAATTGATGAACCCACCAACCATTTAGATAAAGAGGCTCGTAAGCTTGTTGCAGAATATTTAAATAAGAAAAGTGGTTTTATACTTGTGTCTCATGATCGAACTTTTTTAGATGCTTGTGTTGACCATATTCTTTCAATCAACAAAACGAATATTGAAATTAATCAAGGTAATTTTTCTAGTTGGTATTATAATAAAAATCTACAAGATAACTACGAGCAAAATGAAAATAAACGGCTAAAAAAAGATATAAAAAGACTCACAGAAACTTCAAAAGAAAAAGCAGCTTGGTCTTTTAAAGTTGAAGATACCAAAATAGGCAACGGTCCATGTGATCGTGGATTTATCGGTGCTCAGGCCGCAAGAATGATGAAACGTTCTAAAAGCATTGAAAAACGTTACTTAAAGCAAATTGATGAAAAAAATAAATTACTTAAAAATATTGAAACCACAGATAAGTTAAAACTAAGTCCTTTGATGTATCATTCGAAACGATTAGTGAGTGTTGAAAATCTTTCAATAAATTATGACGGCATCCCTGTTTTTACCAATTTATCATTTGAAATACTACAAGGGGAACTTGTTGCCTTAAACGGCAAGAATGGTTGTGGAAAATCAAGTGTTATCCAATTAATTTGTGGTAAGAACATTTGTTATCAGGGTACATTTATTAAAGCTAATGACTTGAAGATTTCTTATGTTTACCAAGACACTTCTAATTTATCAGGAACAATTATTGAATACGAAAAACTGCACGATTTAGATTCAAGCTTGTTTCGTGCAATTCTACGCAAATTGGACTTTTCAAGAGATCAATTTGATAAAAAATTAGAAAACTACTCCCAAGGGCAAAAGAAAAAAGTGCTTATCGCCCATTCTCTTTGTGAAAAAGCCCACCTTTACATTTGGGATGAGCCACTAAATTATATTGATATTTTTTCCCGCATTCAAATAGAAGAACTTATTAAAGAGTATAAACCAACAATGCTAATTGTTGAACATGATGAATCTTTTATTCATAACATTAATGCAAAAATCATTGATTTCTAGTACTTTTTTACTCGCTACTATGTGGTTAAACGAGCAATTTATATGCAATCACCACGACCATCATATTGATACTTATCTATTTCATAATCTTCATTATCATGAGTAGTTACAAAGATACTATTGCTTGGATTGAATCAAAAATGTCAAATTAACAGTTTAAAAATCATTTGAAATAAAAATGCAATCAAAAAAACACTTATTGACAGTGAATCATCAACAAGTGCCGCATGAAGTGATTATTTTTTTAGTGTGTCTAAAATATTTTTTAGAACATCACTAATATCTTCATTGAACAAAACAGATTGTTCCTTAATTTCTTTAGCACAAGTTGCCTCACTTGCATTAATGCTTACAAAAATAGCATTTTTATTGTTGTACGTCATCTTCCAAAAAGGATATTTAATGATAGCAGGAGTATTAAAGCCTACACCAAGTTCCAAAAATAAAACCTTTTTGCCTTTACTTTCTTTGATGAATTTTTCATATCGATCCATAGCTTTATTCCAACCATCATCTTGAACAAAAGTATTATCCTTGCGCAAATTTGTTGTCATTGGCTTTCCACATAGTGGACAGTAAGGGATGAGTTCTGTTGGTATTTTATAATTTTTTTGTTTTTCTACCATTTCATAAATAAGCTCTTTATTATCATAGGTTTTGCTATGACAAGGCACAGAACATTGTAAAAGCCCATAGTCGCCTTGCATGTAAAACAAACGCGTTTTATCAAAGCCTGTATTTTGAAATATATGATCTGCATTCGTAGTAATAACAAAATAATCTTTGTCTGATACTATCTTCCGCAAGGCTTCATATGTATTGTTCAACTCTTGCTTATAACGATTGTAATAAATATGCTTACTGAAGTATCCCCAAAACTCCTCTAATGATTTATGGGGATAAAACGCAGCCGAGTACATGTCACTAAAACTATATTTTTCTATATAATCTGCAAATAGACGTTCAAATCGCTCACCTGTGTAATGTAGTCCTGCAGAGGTTGAAAGACCTGCCCCTGCACCTATAATAATGACCTCTGAATCATTGACTGCATCTTTTAGTTTATCAATCTTCTTCCAGTAACTCTCGATAGAGTGCATAGTCTTTTTCTTTAAAAACATTAAATATCACCTCAATTTCGCTTTTATCTTCTTTTAGCACTTCGCTTACTGTATTAACTGCAATTTCTGCTGCTCTATCATTAGGGAAATGAAACTCTCCTGTGGAGATACAGCAGAAAGCAATATTTTTTAGATTTTGTGCTATTGCAAGCTTTAAACAATGTCGATAACAACTCGCAAGTAAGTCACAGTCTTTTTTTGTCAACCTACCTTCGATTATCGGTCCGACTGTATGTATGACAAATTTACTTGGCAAATTATATCCTCTTGTAATTTTTGCAACTCCAACTTCTTCCGCATGTCCTTGCATTTTCATTATTTCATCACAGGCTTGTCGAAGTTGTAAACCAGCTACTGAATGTATCGCATTATCGATACAAGCATGACAAGGGATAAAACACCCCAAAAGAGCTGAGTTTGCTGCATTAACGATTGCATCTACTTCAAGTGTTGTAATATCACCTTGCCACAGGTATATCTGTGGATTTACTTTACTTGCTTTTAAATCAGATACACCAATAGTACCTTTTGCCTTTACTTCTTCGCTTAAAATCTCATCCTGAATTATCAAAAATTGTTCATCAATCGGCATTGGTGGACGAACATTCATTAAAGAACGCAATAATCTTCGCTGTTCACCATAACTATGAGGAAATTTTTCTGCATCACTCATGTATCTCGGCATTTCATTTATCAACTTTTTGTTTAGGTACATTAATTTTTCTAAACCTGTCATTCACTTATCCTCCTAACTATTTTATGTGAGCACATTTCAAAACAGTTTTCACTTTGCATTTTTTTCTTATGTTTAGCAGTTTTCAAGGACTTCCAAGTAACTTTCATCA
>CAYJAJ010000030.1:10370-16029 GCA_964368495.1 uncultured Holdemania sp.
TTTATGGTTTCAAATTTTTTCACCCTTGTATGATATTGCTTTTACAGGGCAGTTTATGTAACAATCACCACATTCATCACATCGATATTTATCAATTTCATATGTTTCATTATTGTGAGTAATTGCTAAAAACGAACATTTTTTCTGACAGACACCACACGATACACATTTTTTAGTATCAATTTGTAATCCTTTCAAATTTTCTGTTGCTCCACCAAACGAAAAGTATTCTCTTTGCAGTTTATTTTCTCGACTTTTTTTCTCAAAATCATAATCGAAAACATCCCCACTACCTTCTGTAATACAAAAAACTACCATTGCTTTATAGTTTTCTTGATCTTTAATGCAAAAATCAAAGTGAGGGTTCTTTTTTTCTTTAATATCTTCAATTGATATTTCTTTTGCCTTCCCGGTCATTCGTATCGTATAGCCACTATCAAAAATCGGAAAACCATTGTCATCATGTTCAACTTGAGATTTAGCATTTAATCCACAGACAGACACTTTTTTATTGTTTTTGATATGTTTATAAAAATCCTTTGTAAACATGGTCATGAAGTATATTCCATCTTCATCATATGCCCTTAAATGAGCAATTCTCGAGTAAGGTGTTCCATGTTCATCTACTGTTGTGAAAGTAAGACAACCAATTTTATCAAATTTCATGTAAATTTCTTTTATAGTCATTTTAATTCCCTTTCTAGTTTTAAATTTATATTTCAAATTTTTACAAATTTAAAAATTCTCGTAATTCTTTTGTTTTTGGATTTTTCAAGCAAGCTACTTCTCCATGTTCACAAATCTCTCCATTTTTAAAGAAGATAATGTAATCTGCAAACTCGTTTAGAAAAGATATTTCATGTGTTACAAAGATAAACTTTATTCCTTCTTTTTTTAATTGAGATACCGCCTTTAATACTTCCTTTGTTAAAATGGGATCGAGTGCTGCCGTTGGCTCATCAAGAAAAATTAGTTGTGGCTGTGTTGCTAATGCTCTTGCTATTGAAGCTCTTTGGGCTTGTCCTCCTGACACTTTATTAGGTTTTTTATCAGCCTCACTTTCAATAAATAATTTTTTAAGCAATTTTAATGCCAATTTATCACAATTCCCTTTATCTAGTTTTCGAGATTTTTTTATTATCAATGATATATTTTCCTTTAATGTCAAATGTGGAAATAAGTTATGCTTTTGAAATACAACACCAATATTTTTTTGAAAAGACATTTTATCTTCGATTGGTGATAATTCGTTTATTATTATTGTTCCGCTATTAGGAGTTTCGATTCCCGATAATTGTTTAAGAAAGGTAGACTTTCCACATCCCGATTCTCCAATAATACCAATTGCACCTACATCCTCTATTTGAAAACTTACATCATTAAGAATGATTTGATTCCCATATTTTTTTGTTACATGTCTAATTTCTATTTTCATATTGTTACCTTCTTTGCGATATATTTCGCTAGCAATGACAGCGGTATAGTAATGATCAAATACATAACCCACATTGTATAATATCCTTCAATGACTGCCCAGTTCTTTGATGAAATAACCGTCACCACATAAGAAATCTCTGTAACTGAAACAACCTTAAGCAATGCTGATCCTTTTATAATGCTTGATAAATTGTTAATGAGTGATGGAAGTAAAGGTTTTATCATTTGAGGAATAATAATATGTTTGTACTTTTCAAACCCAGTAAAATGATACAAATCCATCACAACATATTGATCATCATCAACGACAGCTACTGCAGTTTTATATGAGTTTGATAGGTAGGGTGCCATATAAAGAGTAAGTGCAAATACTCCAAGCACAAATTTATCACTTACTAGTATCATATCTCCAATTACATAAACTGCTAGAAAAATCATAACAAGAAGTGGTGTTCCCATCATTATTTCATTAAATACGACCGCAAAAGCATTGATTAAATTATTTTTTGATTGCCCTGCTAAGTATAGTATGAAGCCAAAAATCATGCTGCAAACAAGTGTTAAAACACTAACAAATATGGTTGTCACAAACCCTTCTATCAACATCTTAGAATCTAAAAAAATTAAATCATACCTTGGGCTATCAACAGTAAATAAAAGTGCAAGCATAATTAGAATACAATATGCAACTATTGCCATTAAATAACTATAATTCTTACTCATATATTATTTTTCACCATCTGCAAAAATTATATATGATAATTTTAGCTCATCATTTTTCATGAACTCGCCAATGGCTTCATCATACTTTGTTTCTGCTAATTCATAAAATCCACCTTCTGCATACATCGATTCAATAAATTCATTAGACTGCTTTAAGAGTTCAGAATTCCCCTTTTTTACTGCAAAACTTGAACCACTCACTTCTTTTATTCCCTCGTATACTACAGTCGTTTCTTCATTAGCAAAATGATCACCCCAAATCGTGTTTGTTCCTACAAATGCATCTACTTTTCCAGATGTAACTTCAATTAGTACAGAAGCAATTTCAGTGAACTCTACAACATCTGCACCAAATTCAGTAGGTATACTTGAGGCTACTGTGCCAGATAAACCTGCAAATGTCATTTCGTGTATTTCAAAAAAATCAACTTCTTCCATTTCGTTTGTAATGTTATTTTCTAAAGCAAAATCTTTGTTTACAAGAGCAAGTGTTCTAGCGTATCGATATGGAATAGAAAAGTCTGCTTTTTGTAGTCTATCTGGTTTTTCACTCATATCGCTAATTATAATATCGATATCACCTGTATCAAGTGCAGGAATGAGCATTGAAAAATCGGTATTGATAATTTCTACTTCTTTCCCAATATATTCTCCAAAAGCATTCGCAATATCTACTTCTAATCCTGTTGGAACCCCATCATTCAAATACATAAAGGGGTAAAACTTTAAATCAATCCCTACACGCAAAACATCATCTGAAGCATCAGCATTACTTGCACAACCCACTAGATTGCCTAGCATACCTAGTATTACTAAAATTAAAAAAACTACTTTTTTCATGTTAAACCTCCTTATTTAATGAAAGTTACTTATTATTTTCTTAATATTTATCATTATAATTTCATGAGATATAAAATGTAAGTACGATATTTTATGATACTGGTATCAATGATGATACATACATTCCATTATTTATTTGTTTTATATCGAAAAAATTTTAGCATAACCATGTTCTTAATATGATTTTGTGCCAACTTTTTCATTAATAATTCTTAAATTAGTTATTTTTCTTGTAATTCATATTCTAGTTTGCTATTGTGTACTCATGAGACATAAATTACTAGTACGCTATTTTATTATAGCACTAGCATTAATAATTTAAATGGAGGGGCCTTATGTCTAAAATTAACTTATTTGGGAAATGTCCCTATGTTACAACACAAAAACTTTTATCTGGAAAATGGTCGATTTACATATTGTATTTGCTTAGTGATAAAACGATTCGATTCAATGAGTTATTAAGGCTCATGCCTTCAAAGATGACGCATACAACCCTTTCTCGTCAACTTAAAGCATTAGAGGAAGAAGGTCTAATTATTAGAAATGAGTTTGGAACAATTCCACCTAAAGTTGAATATCAACTTAGTGAAATCGGTCAAAAATTTCTTCCTGTATTAAATGCACTTAAAATTTGGGGAAATGAGTATATTGAGTTTCACAATAATGAAAAATAATAATTTTATACATTATGTCAATATTACATAAAAAAAGCTGTGACTATTAAAGTTCATTAATAGTGTCGCAGCTTTTATAGTTTTCATAACTTTTATCTAGTACTTTACTAAGAAGAAAACTACACCCTTTCTAATTATCTTTAATTATTGAGATGCAGTTCACTCTTCGTGTCTACCTTTTATACATTATACAAGTGCTTTTGCTAAATCAGCACATTGTGCCTCTGTAGTACTATCAGGTTCACCACATGCAATTACAGGATCACAAACTACTATAGCTCCTACTTCATTACAATCTACATGCCAATTGCGCATCCATTCGCCATCTCCCCAACCGTATGAACCAAATAGCGCTACTTTTTTACCTGCTAAATTGTACTTAATTGATTGATACATTGGTTCAAATTCAGATTCTTCTAATACTTCAGCACCCATAGATGGGCAACCTAGTACGACTGAATCAAAGGTTTCTAACATGTCTACATTAAAATTTGCTGAAGTAAACAATTCAACTGTATTACCAGTTGCATTGATCGCATCTACAATAATTTTAGCCATTGCTTCTGTGTTTCCAGTACCACTCCAATATACTACCGCTGTCTTACTCATGTCTTTTCCTCCTTAGTTTATATGACTTGAATTAGCTGCATTACAGATTTCCCTCGATTAAATTCTTCGCAATATTCTTCTGTGCATTGTCGAATTAAATTGAATCTTGCTTTTGCCTCAGTAGGATTACTATAGGATTTCCATAATCCATTGCACGTATAATTATTTCCACAATTTTCTATAAACCCAATAACGTCACGTGTAGGATAATCCAAAAAGAATCCGATTTCATGTGGGAAAGTTTCACTATTTTGAACTCGTTTAATAAGGAACAGCAACATTGCATCTATGTTTTCAGATATAGGATATCCATATTCGTGTAAATAAGCTATTTTCTCGTCTTCATATAAAGATATCTCTAGTTCTTTTTTTCTGTAAATCATAATTAAGAATGCTGAATTACTCTTTTGATAATTTATAATTTTTAAAATTACACCTTTCGTAAACAATCGCATTTTCCATAACATGATTTCTCGCAACAACACATGTCGGCTTTGACTTGTATGTCGAATTGAAAACATACTGGACGCTTTCACACCAGCCAAAGTCGGAGCACAGTAAGTTAAAATCGATTGTTCTAAGTTCAACATAGGCATCTCCTAAACTATTTGTTAGATTAGTCTAACTAAAATAGTTATACCACATGTTGTTAGCTTAGTCAAACAATATCTTGTTTGCTATTTTTCCATAATAATTTCTTTTATTTTCGCTAGTTATTTCATAAAACTAACCTATATTTCCACCATTTATTCATCTCAAAATTTCCAAGAATCATTCAAAAAGTAATGAAAATTAACTAAACAATCAAATCTATTAGTACAATCCTTTACTTGAATATGCATTTATAATCGTTGCAAAGGTTTTTTATGAAAGGAATATAATGTGCTTTCAATCAAAAAATAAACCCTTGTATATAACAAGGGTTTATCTAAATATTATAAGGTTTATAATCGCTTAGTTATTTTTACTTTTAAAGTAAACAAACGCTCCAGCACCTCCAAGAGCAACTACCACAAGCATTAAAATTACCAACATTGAAGAATTATTTTCAGTTCCTTCTACGTTTTTATCCATTGTCTCATCTTGTTGTGTAACATTTTCAGTAGTTGAATCATCACCATCTATGCTTGTATCTTCAACTTCTTTATCTTCTATAAAGATTACTTTTAATGTCACATCTTCATTGATATCGTCAAAAGTATAAGTTTCTTTAGCGCCAACTGATATATTGTTTACAAGAACATCACTAATTACATAGCCACTATCTGCAACAAATTCAAATGTTGTTTCTTCTCCATTTTTAACTCTTACAATACTATCATTTCCACCATCCGGCGAGATTTTCCCCATACCTTCAACTTCTACTTCAATATCAT
>CAYJAJ010000031.1:0-15885 GCA_964368495.1 uncultured Holdemania sp.
AAGATAGCTCGTTGCCAGGTATTGGGATATCTCTTAGATATCCCTTTTTTTATTTAATTTTTAATTTGATTAATGTATAATATATGAGTTAAGGAGTAATTATGACAAAAGAGATTGTAGTTAATAGTGTTGATGAGACCAAATACTTGGCAAGAAGAATTGGTGAGAAGTGTAGTGAAGGTGATGTAATTACACTAGTAGGTGATTTGGGAGCAGGAAAAACAACATTTACTCAGGGGTTAGCTCTTGGGTTAAACATCAAGAAGACAGTAAGTAGTCCTACATTCACATTACTTAAAATTTACCAAGGGAGAATTCCGTTATATCATTTTGATGCCTATCGACTAGAAGGCAGTAATGAATATCTGGGTTTTGAAGAGATGATTGATGGTGATGGTGTTGCGGTTATTGAGTGGCCTATGTTTATAGAAAAAGAGATTCCACCGGAGAGATTACACATTACAGTAAATCACCTTGATGAGACTTCAAGAAAGATTACTTTTGAGGCAACATCGGATCACTATAGGCAGCTAATAAACGATATTTAGTTAATGAAGGGAGAAGTGTATGCAATATTTTAGGAAAATTTTGAAATCGGACTTCGGAATATTTTGCATGTTTCTATTTGTTGTATGCATTGCCTTTTTTCAAGATATATTTGGCGTTGTTAGTTATTTGCTTGATAATAGTTTGGATTCACATCGCTACATCAATTCGTATGATAGCATATGTCAACACATTATCTACCACAAAGAGTATTTTAGATTACTTGATGCTGGGACGCCATTTGCATGGGATTGGAATTTATTTTTAGGATCAAATTTTTTTGTAACAAAAGCTTATTATTTAGTAGGTGACGGTTTTACATACCTTACGTATATTCTAGATTTCTTTTTGAATTCACTGGAAGAGTCAATGTTTTTTATCATGCTGCTGAAAATTGCTATCGGTGGTTTTAGTTTTTATTTACTACTTAAAAAAGTTGAAGTTAAAAAAATCATTGCGATAGCTTTTGGTGTTTTATATATGTTTTCAGGCTGGCAATCAACTTTTTTAGAACATACGATGTATACAAGCTTTTATGCTTTTATTCCACTTTTTTTCTTAGGGCTTGAAACAATATTGAAAGAACAAA
Organism: uncultured Holdemania sp.; assembly: GCA_964368495.1. Classification (GTDB taxonomy): domain Bacteria; phylum Bacillota_I; class Bacilli_A; order Erysipelotrichales; family Erysipelotrichaceae; genus CALVGQ01. Next base: position 1,136 of record CAYJAJ010000031.1, read on the forward strand.
AGTACGGTATTTTTATGGTAAGTGTTTTGTTGTTAACGGGGACAAACTACTATTTATTATGGCCAGTGTGTGTATTTGGATTAGGATATTGGGTAGCTAGATATACAATCATTCACTCTAAGTTATTTCATTTTGGCTTTGTTAAATCGTCACTTAAAACTTTACTTTCATTTTTATTAATGTTGGGTCTTATTAGTGTTGTTTGGCTTCCATCATTACTTCATATGCTAACTAGTACAAGAATGGGTGTACATCTAAATTCTTATTCTGTATGGAGTTTTGAAACAATTGTATCAATGCTTACTAATTTTTTGAGTCCAACATTTAGAGATTTAGCACCAATCTTTGATCAAGGATGGTACTATTTCAATCAAATTGGGCTTTATGTTGGGATGTTACCTTTAGTACTAATGCCATCATTATTGGTTGCATTTAAAGATAAGAAAAAAACAGCCATCTATTGTATATGGGTTGCATTGTGTTTCTTGATTTTGTTAAGTCCAAAGATTGGTTTATTATTTCATTTCACGTATAGTTTACGGTATGTGTTCATCACATCGTTTAGCATGTTGTTTATTTCTGCATGCATATTTTCAAACATTAAAAAGTTTAACCTAGTTTTACTTTGGTCGGGAGTATTTCTAATACTTGCTGTGTACGTATATATACGATTTAAAATTGCTCCTTCATACTATGGAGAAGAGTATGTTATTTGGAAAGAAATTGGAGTTTTAGATACTTCTGCAATGCTTGCAATTGCCTATGGTGTTATTTTATCATTATATGGAAGAGTGAAATTTGATCATAAGTATATTACGGTTGCAGTAGTTTTTGTATTGATTTACGAAGTATCATCAATAGGTGCTGATGCGATACGATCTACTAAAATACCAGGACCAGAGTATACCTTTTTATATGGAGATACATACTCAGAATTTGAAGATGCATTGATCAACATTAATGAAGCTGATGAAGGATTTTATAGGATATATTCAGATATAGGAGCGTTGAACGAACAATTGTATACAGGTCTTATAAAAGGGTTATTAACCTATGATTCAGTCTATCAATATCAATTGCGAGATTTCTTAGAAATAAATCAGCTTTATCCTGATACAAATTGGATATATGAAATTGATACATTATCATATTTTTATCAATTAGGCGTCAAATACATTGTTACATATAATCAAGATGCTTATAAATATGAAAGCTTTGTAGAAGGTGGAAGAGTTGAGGAATTGTCGACACAAAATATTACAGTATTAAAATTAAAAGAACCCCCACTTATGGCAAGAACATATAACACTATCAATGATATCCGTGAACCAATTGTGGTTACTCAAATGGGATTGAATCAAACAAGTGAAGTGCTTAAGATGTTAGAAAGAGACTTAATGGTTGAACAATCTTTGATAGACAGCAATACGTTTGATGGCTACATTTATCATGAAAATTATGTTGAAACAAGAGCCATGCCTACAAGTTATGATACAGATAGCATAAGTTTTAATATTCAACTTTATCAAGATAGTCCAGTATATTTTGCAATACCATATGATAAGGGTTGGACTTTGTATTCTGATGGTGTAAAGGTTGAAACTTTTAGTGGAAATGGTGGATTTGTTTGTGCATTACTTAGTGAAGGAACTCATGAAATTGTGCTTGAATATAGCATAGTTGGATTTAACCTTTCATTGGGCATTACAGGCTTAAGTATACTTGGGATTGGAATTTGGATTTATTTAAATAAAATGAAAAGAATATAAGAGAGGTTTATAATGATTACATTATGTATGGATACTAGTCATCGTTATTTGACATTAGTTTTATTAAAAGATGATGAAATAATTGAATCGTTTCAACAAGAGTGTTTTAAAAAACAAAGTGAAACTATATTAGTTGAACTTGATAATTTATTCAAAAAAGCTAATATCAATAAATCAGAAATTAATTCAGTTTGCATTACAAAAGGACCAGGTAGCTATACTGGAATACGTATTGCTATGACGATTGCCAAAATATTATGTTCAATGAAAAACATTCCACTATATACAATATCGACATTAAGACTTTATGCCTGTGCTAAAAAGAACTGTGCTGTTTTGTTGGATGCAAGAGGACAACGTGCTTATGTTGCAATATATAAAGATGGGGAATTAGTTGATAAAGAGATGGTAACTGAACTTAACGGTATAAAAGATTCATTATCAAGTTATGAAATAATGGGGGATCGGCATTTATTGGGGTTTGAAATGACCAATGATGATTACGCTAATTCATTCAAATGCAATCAAAAATATTTTGAATTAACTACGAATATTCACTGTGTAGTTCCTGAGTATTTAAAAGAAAATGATTCTTATATGGTAAAGTAAATGATCGAATGTATGAACTTACATCACATTGATGAGGTTGCAAAACTAGAAGCTGAAATCTTTTCATCCCCATGGCCTAAAGAGGCTTTTGAATATGAGGTGAATCAAAATCCATATTCTTTTAATTATGTTTATCTAAAAGAAGGTAAAGTAATTGGATATTGTGGTTTGTGGTGCTTATTTGAACAGGCACAAATAACAACTATTGGAGTTTGTAAAGAATACCGTAGAGAAAAAATAGGTAGTCAATTAATGGATAAAATGATTGAAAAAGCAATCAATTTAGGATGTGAAACTATCTCTCTTGAGGTAAGGGTTAGTAATGAAGCTGCAAAAACAATGTATGAAGCATATGGTTTTGATGTCATTAACATAAGAAAGAGTTATTATCAAGACAACAATGAAGATGCATTTCTAATGATGAAAGCAATAGGAGGAAGATGTAATGAAGGATAAATTAGTTTTAGCAATTGAAAGCAGTTGTGATGAAACAGCATGTGCAATTGTAAAAAATGGTAATGAAATTTTATCAAATGTTGTTTCTTCGCAAATTAATATTCATAAAAAATTTGGTGGTGTTATTCCTGAAGTTGCTTCAAGAATACATGTGGAAAATATATCCATTGTTATTAGTGAAGCACTGAAGGAAGCCAATTTAACAATAAATGATATCGATGCAATAGGATTAACTCAAGGACCCGGATTAGTTGGATCATTGCATGTAGGAGTTATGGCAGCAAAAACACTTTCTTGGTTATATGATATTGATTTATATCCGATTCATCATATTGCTGGGCATATTTATGCAAATGCATTTATTAAAGATCTGAAATTTCCTTTGTTGGCTCTTGTTGTGTCAGGCGGACATACCGAATTGGTCTATATGAAAGAACACTGGAATTTTGAAATTTTAGGTTCAACACAAGATGATGCAATAGGGGAAGCTTATGATAAAGTTGCACGGATATTAGGCTTACCGTATCCTGGTGGACCTGCAATTGATAAATTGTCGAAAACTGGGAAATCTAATTATAAGCTTCCAGTATGTAAAGTTGACTCGATGTATAATTTTTCATTCAGCGGAATGAAGTCGGCAGTATTACAGTTGATTGCACGTGAAAATAAAAATGAACGTGAGATTATAAAGGAAGATGTTGCTTATGCATTTCAAGAGACTGCACTAAAAGACCTAGTTAACAAAACTTGCTTAGCATTAAATAATCATGAAGTGAAACAAGTTGTACTTGCAGGTGGAGTTGCTGCAAACAGTCGTTTAAGAGAATTGTTAACAATAGAGAGTGGAAAATGGAATGATGTTGATTTGATTTTGCCTCCACTTTGGTGCTGCACGGATAATGCAGCAATGATTGCAGCTGCAACAAGTGTTGCAATGGATTATATGAATCCAGCAGATTTAAATATATCAGCTATGCCTTCAAAAGATTTAATTAGTGAAAATTAGATAAATGTTTCACAATTTTTAAAAATATGTTAAACTAATTATGGGTGATAAATATGAGTATGAATAAATCAGTACCAAAAGCTACATTACAACGCTATCCTGTATACTTAAAGGCTTTAAGAAATTTAAGTAGCAAAGGAATTACAAAAATAATGTCAAAAGAACTTTCTGAGCATGTTGATATTGAATCAACTACAATTCGCCGTGACTTTTCTTTTTTGGGGTCTTTAGGTAAACAAGGATATGGTTATGATGTTAATAAATTAATAGAAAAGTTCAATGCAGAGCTAGGTATCGGCTTTGATGAAAAAATCATCATTGTTGGATGCGGTAACTTAGGAAAAGCGTTAATGAAATATAATAGATGGAATCACGTGGCTGGAGAAATCATTTGTGGATTTGATATGTATCCAGAAGATGTAGGTGAAACTGCAATTCCTGTATATGGAATGGATGAATTACAAGAGAAACTACCAGAGGGTTGTCGTATAGCCATATTGTGTATATCGAAAGATGTACAAAATACTGTAAATCTCTTAATTGATAGTGGAATTACAGGATTTGTGAGTTTTACACATCAGCATTTCCAAGTGCCTAAGCATGTTTCACTACGCTTGGTAGATGTAATTAGTACAGTACAAGAAATAGTATTTGAAACAAATTCAATTAGTAAATAGTGATGATAAAAGACTTAACAACAGAGTTTATTAAAGAGAGTTTGCAACATGGTGTAATGCAAATATAAATAAGTTGATTAGGAACACTTTTTGAGCTAAATCGAGATTAAAATCGATTTCGTTTCCTTAGCGTTAATAGGGATAAAGATAATGTCTTTAGGATATTATGAAATAGGATGGCACCACGAATACATCGTTCCTTGTTTATAGGGACGATTTTATTTATAAGAAGGAGAAAAATTATGTTGACATTCATGACAGTAAGAGAGGCTTATGATTTAACATTAAGCGCTACAAAATTAGAATTGGATCAAGTTGAATATGTTCAACTACAAGGATGGATTAGAACAAACCGTGATAATGGTTCTATTGGGTTTATTGAGTTAAATGATGGTACTTATTTTAAAAATGCACAAATTGTTTATAGCAATAAGTTAGAACAATACCAAGATGTATCACATTATTTAACTGGAACAGCAATTACTGTAACGGGTAAGTTTAAATTCACTCCTGAAAATAAACAACCCTTTGAAATTGAAGCTACTGAAGTTGTTTTAGAAGGGGAATGTAGTAATGATTATCCGCTTGCTAAAAAAAGACACAGTTTTGAGTATTTAAGAGGACTAGCTCATTTAAGACCTCGTACAAATACATTTAGTGCAGTTTTTAGAGTTAGAAGTGTATTAGCGATGGCAATTCATGAATTTTTCCAAAATCAAGGATTTATTTATGTTCATGCACCAATAATCACTGGTAATGATGCTGAAGGTGCTGGAGAAGCATTTAAGGTTACTACAATTGACTCAACAAATTACGAAGATGATTTTTTTGGAAAAAAAGCAAGTTTATCAGTTTCAGGACAGCTTCATGCAGAAGCCTACGCACTGGCATTTCGAGATGTTTACACATTCGGTCCAACTTTCCGTGCTGAAAACTCGAATACCACTACTCATATTTCAGAGTTTTGGATGATTGAGCCAGAAATTGCTTTTGCTGATTTAGCAGATAACATGGATTTAATTGAGGATATGGTTAAATCTTGTATTGAATATGTCATGGACAATGCTATGGAAGAATTAAAATTCTTTAATCAGTTTGTTGATAAAACACTTCTTGAAAGATTAGATCATGTACTAAAAAGTGATTTTGTTAAAATGACTTATACTGAAGCAATTGAAATTTTAAAAGAAGCAACTGTAAAATTTGAAAATAATAAAATTGAATGGGGAATGGATTTAAATACTGAACATGAACGTTATTTATGTGAACAAGTAGTAAAGGGACCAGTATTTTTAACTGATTATCCTAAAGATATTAAAGCATTCTATATGCGCATTAATGATGATAAAAAAACTGTTGCAGCATGTGACTTATTAGTTCCAGGAGTAGGAGAACTTGTAGGTGGTTCACAACGTGAAGAACGCATTGATGTATTACAAGCTCGTATGAAAGAAATGGATATTCATGAGAATGGTTTAGATTGGTATCTGGATTTAAGAAGATATGGTGGTTGTAAACATGCTGGATTTGGACTTGGATTTGAAAGGTTGATTATGTATGTTAGTGGTATGCAAAACATACGCGATGTATCTTCCTTCCCAAGAACTCCTAAAAATTTGAAATTTTAGTTTGCGAATATTAAGAGAATATTTAGAAAGTATTCTCTTTTTTTTCTTATCAAAATGTGGATATTTAGGTATAATAAACAAAGAGTTAGTAATCAGTTAAATTCGGAGGATTTTGATTTGGAAAAATATTTGCTAAAGACGCAAGAAGATGGGACAAACATTTATGTGCATGATGTCCATAAAGTTTTACTTGAAATGATACAGGTGATTGATAAAATATGTGTAAAGCATAACATTCCTTATTTTTTAAATGGTGGATCAGCATTAGGTGCAGTACGTCATAAAGGGTTTATTCCATGGGATGATGATTTAGATATTGGGATGATGTTAGATGATTACAATCGTTTTATTGAAGTTTTAAAAACTGATTTACCTAATGAATATTGTTTTCAATGCTTTGATACCCATAAAGAGTACAATGTGTTAATTCCAGGGATGAAAATCAGAAAAAAAGGAACTTATATTGAAGAAGTGAATTCCCTTTTAAAAAACCGCTGTGTCGAATCAGATGGACTATTTATTGATGTTTTCGTATATGATTACTGCACACCAAATAAATTCTTTGATTTGCCATTTCGATTAGGCAATTATTTAATGATGCCTCTTCTTATATTGATTGACAACGTTGGATTTAATCCAGTCTTCTTAAAAAAAATATTTATGAAAAACACAAGATTTTATGGAAAATTAAATAGTGGATCAAAATATATTGGTTTCGATTTAACCTGGACTTTTACAAGTCCATTAAAGCCGTTTATATTTAAAAAAGAGGATATTTATCCGACACAACGTGTGCCATTTGAAAATTTACATCTTCCAATCGCACATCATCCTCATGAGTATTTATGTACTGCTATTGCTCCAAGTTATATGACACCACCACCTATAAAAGCACAAAAACCAAAACACATCGTAGATATACGATTATCGGAGGAATAATGAGCTATCAACCACACAATTATGTACCTAAGAAAAATAAAATCAATTGGATTAGTGTATTGATTGTTTTTGTGGTGGTTATAAGTTTTTTTGCAGTTCTTCAATTTATTCAATCATATGAACGCAAAGAAGAAATTAATTATTATGGAATTTGCGGATACAATGATCGACAGACAAGAGAATTACTAGAAAATGAAGCTGTTGAAAACAAATTGAGTATTTCAGATTATTTATATTATGGTGAAACATTGAATCTGTATCAAGATTCTTATCAACTCTCACAAAATGATGAAATGCATGGGAAAACTATTATATTGAAAAATCTTTGCACTAATGAAGAATTAGTTTATATACTTGAAAAACAAGTAGATGGACAAATTCCTGTAGAAAATTTAGAAGTTGGGTTTTATAGTGTTTTAATGTTGGAAGACATAGACACGTATCATCTTTATTTTGAAGATGAAGTGTACGATGAATTTTATACTGTAACAAGAAATGAAACAAATAAAAAAATTACACTTATGGCAGATAAAACAATGTTTGATGACATGGAAGATGCTGAAAGTTATTTAGATAAACATTACTTGTATTTAAGTGTTGAAGAAGAGATAAATAGTGAGGTTGTTGATATAGTTATTGACCCGGGTCATTTTTCTAATGATGCAGGTAATTATGTGGAAAAAGGATTAACAGTTAACGGACGAACCGAGGCAGAAGAAACTTACAAAGTTGCTGAGCTTTTGGCTGCTGAGCTTGAAAAATATGGATTTAATGTATTGGTTACTAGGAATTCTAGTACAGACATTGTGAATAGTTATGGAGTAAATGGACGCTTATATAAAGGATATGAGACAAATGCCAAGTACTATGTCGACATTCAAATGAAAAGTGCTTCAAATAGCAATGTTAGAGGAACACAGGTCATTTATTCTACATTCAGTTCAAATCGCTTTGCACAAACAGTATATAAGTCAATAGTTGAGGGTACATCGCTTGTAACAACTGGTAATGGAAGTGTCGAGGGTGTGCTTCCTGGAGGGTTGTTGGATGGATATGATGGTAGAATGATGATTAGGGAAAGTGGTGGAAGGATTTTGGGCGCCGGAACTTTTTCAGAAAAATCACAAGAAGAAAATGCAAAGTTTGCTGCAGAAAATCGATATGGAATGCAAGCAATTACAATAGAGTATGCCTATTTGTCAAATCCAATAGACATGCAAATTTGGGATAGTGAATTAGATGTGATTGCAGAAAAAACTGCAGAAGGGATTGCCCGTTATTTGGGTGTAGAGAAGTAGAGGAAATTATGATATTTCAAATTAATAAAGGAAGTGTAAATTTTGGCGCAAACCAAGTATTTGAAAATGTTCAATTATTAGTTAAAAATAATGAAAAAATTGCTATAGTTGGGCGTAATGGATGTGGAAAAACAACATTATTGAAAGTTATTATGAATGAAGTTCAACTTGACCATGGTGAAATTCATAAAGCCAACAATGTAACAATTGGCTATCTTGCACAGAGTGTTTTTAATGATGAAACTAAGACAGTAAAAGAGGATTGTATTCAGGTATTTTCTAGACTGTTTGATTTAGAAAAGAAGCTTAATGAAATCACTTTAAAGATGGTTGATGATCATAGTGAAGAAACGATGAATAAATATGCCCAGCTACAACAACAATATGAAGAGATGGGCGGTTATACTTGGCAAGTGGAAATGGTAAGTGTGTTCAATAGATTTGGTTTTAGTGAAGAAGAATTAGAACGTTCTATTTCAACTTTTTCAGGTGGACAAAAAACACGCATTGCTTTTGTCAAATTGCTTCTTTCTAAACCTGATATTTTGCTTCTAGATGAGCCGACAAATCACCTGGATTTGGATACAACTACATGGCTAGAAAGTTATTTAAAACACTATCCTAAGGCTGTAATTATGGTGTCTCATGATCGTGCTTTTATTGATGGAATCGTTGATGTAGTTTATGAAATTGAATATGGACGAAGCACTCGTTATGTAGGAAACTACAGTTCATTTATAAAACAAAAACAGTCAAATCAGGAAACTTTAGCGAAAGCTTACGCAAATCAACAAGAAGAAATTGCAAGATTAAATGCCTTAATTGAAAAATTCAGATATAAAAAAAATAAGGCTGCATTTGCACAAAGCAAGATAAAATATTTGGATAGAATGGATAAAGTCGATGCTCCGACTAAAAACGACGATAAGAAGTTCAAGGTTTCTTTTAGGTGCAATCATAAAGGTGGGAAAAAGACAATTGAAATTCATAATTTAACAATCGGTTATGATGAGGCTTTAGCGACAATTAACCTAGAAATATTTCAAGGACAACGTGTTGCAGTGATTGGACCTAATGGGCATGGAAAGTCTACTTTTGTAAAGACAATTATGCAAAGCATTAGTGCCCTTTCTGGAGAGTTTTTACTAGGTCACCAAGTTGAAACAGGTTACTTTGATCAACAATTGGCACAATTTAATAATGAAAATACAGTTCTTGAAGAATTGTGGAATGAAAATTCTGATTTAGATCATACGCAAGTACGGACTATTTTAGGATCATTTTTGTTTTCTTCAGATGATGTATTTAAAAGTGTTAGTGTACTTTCAGGTGGAGAAAAGGTACGATTGAGTTTAGCAAAACTAATGCTAAAAAATGCGAATTTTTTAATTCTGGATGAGCCTACAAATCACTTAGATATTGTTGGAAAAGAGGCTTTGGAGGAAGCACTTGTTGATTATGAAGGGACATTGCTTTTCGTATCTCATGATCGGTATTTTATTGAAAAAATGGCTACTGCAATTTTTGAAATAAAAGATAAAAAATGCACATACTACCCATATGGATACAGTCAATATAAAGAAAACAAGGATAAACAAGATGGGCTTCTTCAGGAAAAAAAGGAAGAAAAGTACATAAAAGAAAAGGTTGAAAATAAAAGAAAACCTTCTGCAAGCGATATTAAAAAGATTGAAGCAAGAATTGAGGATCATGAATTAAAATTAGAGGAGTTGCGTGCTCTTCGATTTGAACCTGAATATTATCAAGATTTCACTAAAATGAATGAATTAGATAATATCATTGACAATGAAGTCAATGTTTTGCAAGATCTAATGTCGAAATGGGAGGAAATGATAGAAAGTAGTTAGAAAAACAACCTAGCTATTTTCTAAAATTGCATAGTATCGAGTTGAAAGGCTTTTTTTTATCTTTTATTAAGTTTATAATAAAGAAAGTAGAAAAGAGGTTTAATATGAAAATACAAGATCGATTTATTGAATATTGCAAAATAAATACTGCTTCGAATCCACATACTAAGACTGTACCTAGCACTGAATGCCAATGGGATTTAGCTCATCTGTTAGTAAAACAGATGAAGGAATTAGGTATTGAAGATGCCCATGTGGATGAATATTGTGTAGTATACGGCACCATACCTGCAAACTGTGATTTTCAAGCTGATGTGATTGGGTTTATAGCACATATGGATACAGCACCTGAATTTAATGGTAAAAATGTTAGACCACGAATTATTGAAAATTATGATGGAAACGATATTGCTTTGAATGATACTGTGACTTTGCATGTCAGTGAATATAAAAATATGTTAAATTATGTTGGTAAAGATATTATTGTAACTGATGGGACATCCCTACTGGGAGGGGATGATAAAGCAGGTATCGCAATCATCATGGATGTTGCACAAACCTTGTATAACAATCCAAATATTAAGCACGGCACAATCAAAATAGCTTTTACCCCTGATGAGGAAATTGGCGAAGGAGCTGCTCACTTTGATGTAAAGAAATTTAATGCGGACTACGCTTTTACACTTGATGGTGGTGCTCCAAATGATTACTGCATAGAAACATTTAATGCATCAAAAGCGACAGTGACTTGTGTAGGTGTTTCAACTCATCCAGGCAGTGCTAAAAACACGATGATTAATGCAATTAATGTTGCGATGGATTTCCACAGTTGTTTACCAGTTCATCAAAGACCAGAGCACACAGATGGATTTGAGGGATTTAATCATGTGCATGAATTTAATGGAACTACTGAAAGTGCTAAAATGGAATACATTATTAGAAATCATGATAAAGAGTTATATAATAAGCAATGTGCCTATTTTAAAGACGTTGAAGCATTAATCAATAAAAAATATGCAAAAAATGTTGTTAGTGTTGTGATTGAATCACAATATCAAAATATGAAAGAAATATTAATACAACATCCACAAATACTTGACAAATTATCATGTGCAATGAAAGAATGCAATTTGAATCCTGTGAGTGTTTCTGCCCGAGGTGGAACTGATGGGGCTCAGCTTACTTTTATGGGTTTGCCATGTCCAAATATTGGTACTGGAAGCACAAATTGTCATGGACGATATGAGGTTGCATGCATTCAAGAAATGCAGGCAATGAGTGAACTTGTTATTAAAATTTGTGATAAAGCATTTCATTAAGTAAAGTGAGGGAAATTTATGATTTATACATGCACATTAAATCCGTCATTAGATTATTATATGGAATATGATAATCTTACTATTGGAAAGTTAAACCGCAGTGCTTGTGAGTATTTCGTTCCAGGGGGAAAAGGAATCAATGTTTCAATTGTTTTGAATAATTTAAATATTCCGACTCGCGCACTTGGGTTTCTTGGAGGCTTTACACAAGAATATTTTATTGAAAAATTGCATAGCTATGAATATATAAAACCAAGTTTTACTTATATTGCCGAGACAACACGCATTAATATAAAAATTCTAAGTGAAAATGAAACAACACTTAATGCCATTGGACCCAACATCAGTGATAATGAAAAAAACCAAATGTTAAAAAGATTTGCCAACATGAATAGTAATGATATTTTAGTATTATCGGGTTCTATACCTAGTAGTTGTACTGATTTAGTAGATACAATGATGAAAAAATGTGAAGAAAACAATGTGAAAATTGTTTTAGATACTGTACCTAGTGTTATGAAAAGTTTGCTTAAATATAAACCATTACTTGTTAAACCAAACAAAAATGAGCTAGAAGAAATGTTTAATGTGACAATTAAAAATAATGATGATATTATAAAATATGCAAAAGAAGTTGTTTCATTAGGAGCTTGTAATTGTATTGTTACTATGGGTTTCGAGGGTTCTTATTTATGCAACAAGGATGGTATATACCACAGTAATGTCGCCAAAGGAAAAGTGCGCAGTACAACAGGATCGGGTGATAGTGTTGTTGCAGGTTTTTTAATGAATTATCTAAGATCAAGAGACTATGCTGCAATGTTTAAGTACGCAAGTGCATGTGGAAGTGCGACAGCATTTTCAAAAGGTTTGGCTACTAAAAGTGAGACTGAGGCATTACTTGATGAAATTATAATCACAAAGGTTGATTAAGGAGAAGAAAATGAAATTTATAAAATTATTAATTATTAGTATAATATGCTTTACATTAGTTGGATGTGGAACTACTGAAGAAAAAGTAGAATATGACAAGAGTACATTTAATGTAATAGAAGATTTAAAAACAGTGAGTGTTGATATGTTTGTGTACACTGATTTTAATGATCCTGATCATGTTTTTCGCAAATTGAGTTTTAATGAAGCTTTGCGATTATATGATGAAGAAGGCACTGGAATACTGTTTTATGGATATCCAACATGTGGAGTTTGTCCGATGGTTCTGCCTTCGTTAAATGAAGCTGCAAAAACTGTTAACTCACAAATCTATTATGTGGATTTAAACTCTGAAACAATTAATGAAGCCGATATGGAACATTTTGAAGATTTAGCACATGATCATCTTTATTTAGAAGATGATGGAACACGTTCTTTTAGAGTGCCTATGGTTGTAGTTGTGATCAATGGGGAAATTGTGGATAGCCATATTGGACATTTAGGTGCTAAAGGTTCTACACTTGATGAAGGTGAGAAAGCAGAATTGCAGTCATTTTATGAAGATATGTTTTATCCGTTTAAATAGTTGAGAATGTTGTATGCTTAAATTTTTGCTTAGTAATAAAAAAATAGTAGGAACTGTAGTTGATTTACTACCAGTATATAAAGTAAATCCGGATCATTCAAATCAGTATGTAACTACACTTTATTATGATATTCTTATTCATAATGAAAACATTCAAGTTGGAAGATGTGATTTAAGGGTAGGCCATAATGAAGAGTTGTATTATCTAGGTAATATTGGTTATACAGTTTTCATGGAGCATCGAGGAAATCGTTACGCGTATTACGCCTGCTTACTGTTGCTTGATTTAGCATATTCTAAGTATGAAATGAATCGTTTAATAATAACCTGTAATCCAGATAATATCGCTTCTAAAAAAACTCTAGAAAGATTAAAAGGGAATTATCTCGGAATAGAAAATGTTCCTGAAGATCATTGTTGCTATAGAATGAATGAAAAAGTAAAGTGCATTTTTGAATATAGACTTCCACTTTTTTGATATCAAATTTCCTAATGGGTTTGAATGTGATTCTTGCAAAGATCATAAGTGTTACTCTGTTAACTCTAAGTAAGGTGCAGTTCAATGTTCTCATTGTGCAAAACAACATTTTTTATTTGCAGGCACTATATTTCAAGATTGTAAATTGGATCACTATAAATTGATATTAGGTTTATATATCTTCTTTACTGCAAATAAAGGAGTTTCAGCAGTTGAATTAGCCTCTACTCTAGATGTCAATTATAAAACAGCGTTGCTACTTGCACGTAAATGTAGAGTTCTTATGACTGAATCTAACTCATCCCATACCATAGATTCAATGTTTTATGAAGCAGATACAGCTCATATAGGCGCAAAAATAAACAAATAAACTACCAAGGTTGTGCCACTGAGCAACAACCTTTTCTTATACTTCTATCTTCAAAGCGAGAGAATGAGTATTCTGAGTTTATAAAGCTCCATTTAATGAATTCTGATACTAGTGCAAGTATAGAAAGAATATTTAACAAATTTGTAAAAATGGGGAAAAACCGAGTACTTAATACAGATGGAAAAAACAACATTTGAAACAATAGCAGATAAAATAAATTTGAAATCAGAAAAAATAATTAATTATAACTCTAGTAAACAACTTTATTGGATTAATATCATTATAGGAAACATTAAAAGTCATATTACTGAAATCTATCATGGAGTGTCTAAAAGAGACTTGCCACTGATTTTAAATGAGTAACAATATCGATTTAATCATAGAAATATAAGTGCATCATTTTACTTGAAAATCAAAAAAGCAATCCAGTTTTCTTCGCCAACCACAAGAAGACATATTTCCTATATTCTTGATTCAGCATTACCCCAGTTTTTTTAATAGCGCTCAGATGGTCGATCATGTAATTTATTAAATCATTTTTTACATTACTAAAATTTGAATGCTCAATACTCTTCATTTATGCTAAAACATCAGATATTTTTGTATATTTACTTTTCTCCATCAGTTATATAGTAAAAGAGTTGTGAATGTATTGACGATACATTCACACTATTATAAAATGTAAGTGTATGCTAAAAAAACAAGGGAGGAACATTATGAAAAATAAATTTAGTAGTTTTAGTATTATTATAACACTACTCATCATTGTAACTCTTAGCTTGTTTGCAGGGACATGGTTTAACAATCTTGTTTT
>CAYJAJ010000032.1:0-15590 GCA_964368495.1 uncultured Holdemania sp.
ACCATGGCTACAAAGATTGCTTCTTGGATGGGACAGACCACTGAGTTAATGCCTGAAATAGTGGTGGTAGATAATGATGAATTATGGGAGAGAAGATTTGAATTAGAATGTCCCGAGTTAACTGTCAATAATAAAACTCCGCTATCAGAGAAAGAAACAAAGATATCTTTTTACGCATTAGATGTGCATACTTCAGAATTTTATAATGTTTTAAGTAAACATAAAAATATCGGTTATGTTATTTGTGCTTTAGGTAATGATGAACTGAATTTAAATGTTGCGGTTAAAGTTCGTGAAATGATGGAGAAAATATATTATGATACAAATGATAAAATAGTAGAGCCATTAAATGTTAAAATTAATGTATTATTTGATAATAAATATTTATATGATGTAAGTAAAAAGCTAAAGTTTGATAATAGAGTCGATTGTGAACTAATACCATTTAATGTTGTTGACGAAGTGTTTACTTGGGATAATATGATCAATCCATATTTAGATAATTTGGGTAAAGCAGTTAATCGAGCTTATGAATTAGATTATCAAATCAAAGAGGTTGAATTAGGAATCATTAGTGAAAGTGAAGTTTATAATAAAGCAGACATAAAATATAATGATAAAGAATATGAAAGAAATTCCTCAATGGCATCTGGAATGCATTTAAAAAATAAATTATATTCTGCATTAGTTGAATTAAAAAAAGAGAATGTTGAACCGACTTATTGGGTTGGTATAAATAATGAAAGTTTGATTTTGGATTGTAAAGAAATTATTGCAGATGAAATGATAGTAGAAGAGCTTTCAATTCTTGAACACCGTAGATGGAATGCTTATATGCGATCACAAGGGTGGACAGTTACTGATTTTACAACACTTGAAAAAAATGCTGAAGCTAATAAAAGAAAACATACACATAGGAATTACATTTCCAAGCAAAGTGCATGTCTTGTTTCTTGGGATGAATTAGATAAGATAGATGAGTGGCTAATAAAAGGGTGGAAAGATAAAACGTTTAAAGATTTAGACCGTACATTAGTTAAAAAGCTTCCACAAATTTTAAGGCAAGCAGAAGATTTACTAAATAAAAATAAATGACACATACGTGTTTAATGGTATGTGTAAGGTGCATCGTCTGTTCCTGCAAGTGAGTCTTCAATCATAAAAATGATTAAAGAAACATCTGGTGATGACTATGAAGAAATGCGCTCAATCAACCAAGAGTTAACATTTGATTATTGTAAAAAGGAATTTGAGCAAGCAAATTTAAAACTTGAAAAAAATGATTTCTTTAAATATATTAGGCGTTGATGGACTCTATAGTAATCTTGCGTTGTTATTATCAGATTAATGTTTTTATACTATAAAGGCAGCTGTTTTTGAAGGAGAAACTAAAGCAATATTTAAAGATAGAACAGAATTTAGCGGATTGCTATTTAAGCAACTTTTTGATACATTTGAATTTATTGAAAGAAATAATCGAAATAGAGCAGAAATAAACGGATTAAAAAGAGTTGATAACTTTGACTACCCTAAAATAGCAATTAGAGAAGCTTTATTAAATGTGCTAGTTCATAGAGACTATTCTTTTAGTTCTAGCACACTAATAAGTATATTCAGTAATCGTATTGAAATTGTCACAGTAGGTGGATTGTTACGTGGTATTACGAAAGAAGATATGCTTTTAGGGGTATCAATACTTAGAAATAAAAATCTAGCTAATGTATTTTATAGATTGAAGTTAATAGAGGCATATGGAACTGGTGTTTTGAAAATTTTGGAAAGTTATGATGAATATAGTACAATAGAACCATTAATTGAAACAAGTGATAATGCATTAAAATAACACTATTTAATACAAAGGAGATTACTGAAACAAAAGTTAAAAGCGATAATATCGATATTAAAGACGACGAACAAAAGATTATTTGTTATATTGAAAAGCTACTTGGAGTATCAAAATCTATGGCAATCAGACATTTAAAAATACTTGTAGACAAAGATATGGTTATTTAATCTGGCTCAGGAAACTCCGTGTCTTATGTAAAAAAATAAGAAATACCAGTTACAAAATTATTGAATATTTTGAAACCATGCAAAAACATGTCAATTTTTTGCCAAATTCTAAATTGTAATTCTAGAGATATTTCTGACATTTAATAAAATACACTAATTTCTATGTTCTTACTTAAGGGCTTTTTTAGACTTTTGAGTTATTAAAGTTCAGTATAATTAAAATAACATAGCGGTGTGATCTGATAATTTGGGAAAGCACATAAAATTCATTGTATGTAAATTCTCGATCTTTGCTAAAAAGGATTGTAAAAAAGTAGAAATACATATTTATATTTCTACTTCAAGATTTATTATTTAAATTTATGCTAATTTTAAATTCTAAAGAGTTAGCCCTAAATAAAGTAATACAAATAACACAGCTACAAACATCGTTAATCCTAGGAATTTTTTAATAGTATTATAAAGATTCGTATGAAAATCCATTTCTATAGAAACAGCAATTTTCTTTTTTTCATTTCCATTAGTAATAATCATCCGAAATCCAATATCACTTATTACAGTAGTACTTTCTATAATCTCTTCAAATCTTGTTCTATTTATATCTAATTCACATTTTACATTATCATCTTCATACATTTCATCCTTTGTAGTATATGGAAACCTATTATGCATTACATCATAAAATTCAATTATTTCTAAGTTTTCATTTGTAGTTTTAAGCGTTTCTATGATCCAATCTCTATTCACTAAAATTTCATTAATCATATTGTCTTGTCTTATTAATTCTATATTAATTTGTTTATTCATAATGTATATATCCTCTATTCTTTTGAAATGCTAACACTTATTTATAGTATTTACAACAGAATTTTGAAAGGAAAATACATAACCATGTATTTTACATTACTTCTTTATATGTTATTTTAATACACAAATTTAATGTCTATAAAATCAATCTTACTGGTCTAGTCATCGATAGAACAGTGATACATAAGTGAAAGTGATTTAAAGGTTAATAATATAGAATACATGATCAGCTAAAATTGTGATATTATACAAAATCGCAGAGTAATGAAAGTATTTTCATAATCTATGAAATAAAAATGAAAACATGTTGACATAAGTTACATTTAGGAATAAAATGAAAATATATATAAATACATAGAAGAGAAATAGTAAAAGTATGGAAGGTTAAAGAGAGTTTCGGTAGCTGGGAAGAAACACATGGAAATACTTTGAACACATCTTGGAGTAATAAAGGTGAATCAGTTAGTAATCTTTATCGTTAGCAACGTTACATGCATGAGTACAATGTACTTAATGAGATTATAGATGTGAATCTATAATGAAGTAAGGTGGAATCGCGCTAGTTTATACTTTCGTCCTTTGGATGAAAGTTTTTTTGTGTTAAGGAGGGAAATCATGAAACAGTTATTATTGCCGGCAAAAATGCGAGATTTAATTAAAGAGGAAGTCCAAGCTAAAAGAAAATTGCAAAATATATTACAGGGCCTATTTGCTCAGTGGGGATATGAAGAAGTTATGACCCCAACAATGGAATATTATGAAACATATGTTAGGGGATTTGAAGATATTCATGAGGAACAAATCTATAAACTGATTGATAACAGTGGAAGAATTGTAGCATTAAAAGCAGATATGACAATTCCAATTGCTCGTTTAGCTGCGACAAAATTCAAAGGCAACAAACTACCTTTGCGTTTTCAATACTATGATAAAGTATTTAAAGTGAATGAAGTGTTGTCAGGCCTTTACGATGAAATGAGCGATTGTGGAATTGAATTAATTGGGGCTAGTGAAGACTACGATATAGAAGTACTGGTTATGGCATTAGAGACACTAAAAGTATTGAATCAAAAACAAATGATATTTGAAATTGGAAACATAAAAATATTTAATGTAGCTTGTGCTAGTGCTTGTCTATGTGAACAAGATAAAAAGCGTTTAGCCTACTTAATAGGACAAAAACATTTACCTGAGTTAGATACATTTTTAGATAGTTTATCTCTGTCTGGTGAACAAAAAAAATTCTTTAGAAAACTTGTATGGTTAAGTGGAAAACTAGAAGTGTTTGATGAAGCTTTAAAGTATGCATTTTCAAATGAGATTAAGATAGAAATACAAAAAATGAAAAGTTTATGTGAAACACTATTTAAATTAGGATATACCAATTTCGACATTGATTTGGGGAAAATAAACAATCTCAATTATTATACTGGAATCATATTTGAGGCATACATCGAAGGAGTAGGTGTACGTGTCTTAAATGGTGGAAGGTATGATAATTTACTACAAAAATTTGGATTAAATACAAGTGCAATTGGCTTCAGTGTAAAAATTGATGTGTTGCTAGACAATGTTAAATTAGACTTTACTGTTAAACAAGTAACAATTACCTATCCTGTGTCTAAAGTAGTTGAAGCTTTATTACTGAAA
This sequence comes from uncultured Holdemania sp., assembly GCA_964368495.1. GTDB lineage: Bacteria > Bacillota_I > Bacilli_A > Erysipelotrichales > Erysipelotrichaceae > CALVGQ01. Next base: position 4,471 of record CAYJAJ010000032.1, read on the forward strand.
AAACAATATGCAAAAGATACACAGGTATCACTATATATCAACAATGCTCTAGAAGAAGTCATCGTTAAGGAGGATTCATCATGTTGTCAATAGCATTAACAAAAGGAAGACTTGAAAAACAAAGTGTTGAGATATTTGAAAAATGTGGTTATGGCATTGATATGCTGAAGGATAAAGGAAGACAATTGGTAATACAAGATAGTAAAAAAGAGATTGAATATTTCTTGGTAAAAGGAGTTGACTGTGTCACTTATGTAGAACATGGTGTTGCTGATTTAGGATTTGTAGGGAAAGATACATTATTAGAAACAAGTGGAAAACATTATGAAGTGATGGATTTAAAACTTGGTAAATGTAAGTTTATTGTGGCTGGATTACACGATGAAAATCCTTATGAGAAAGTAGGTCATATTAAAATTGGAACAAAATATCCAAAGGTAGCAAAACAGTTTTTTTTACAAAAGGGTATAGATGTAGAAATAATAAAACTAGAAGGAAGTGTTGAACTTGCTCCAATTTTAGGCTTATGTGATGCAATTGTGGATATTATGGAGACTGGGGCAACACTAAAGGAAAATGGATTAATAGTATTTGATGAAATTTGTGATGTTTCTGCAAGAATCATCGTAAATAAAGCGAGCTTTAAATTAAAAAGAAAGGAAATAAAAGCATTTTTAAAAGATATGGAAAATGTTTTGGAATAACTAATGTTGAAAGTGATAGATAAAAATCGTATTGAACAGTTACAAAATTATTTAGAAAGTAGAGAGATTGATGCTGATCCAAGTGTAATGCAAGATGTGCAAAGTATTATCCATGAGGTTAGAAAAAATAAGGATAAAGCACTCTATAAATTTGCTGAAAAATTCGACAAGGTAAAATTAGAAAGTCTTATTTTAACAGAAGAAGAAATCGTTGAAATAACAAGTAAAGTAGACACTGAATTTTTAGAAAATTTAAAAGAGGCAGCCAGAAATATTGAGTATTATCACCAACATCAAATTCAAAAAGGATATGAATTACAAAAAGAAGATGGAGTTTATTTAGGGCAAAGAGTGTTGCCGTTAGCTAGTGTTGGGGTATATGTTCCAGCAGGTCTTGCAGCTTACCCTAGTTCAGTATTAATGAATGTTATTCCAGCAAAAATAGCTGGTGTTAAAAACATTGTGATGTGCACACCTCCCAATAAAGATGGAAGTGTAAATCCCTATATTGTAGCAGCTGCAAAAATAGCCGGGGTTAATCAAATTTGTAAGGTTGGAGGTGCTCAGGCTGTTGCAGCAATGGCCTATGGAAGTGAAAGTGTTCAAAGTGTAGACAAAATTGTTGGCCCGGGGAATATTTATGTCGCATGCGCTAAACGTCTGGTGTATGGTAAAGTAGATATTGATATGATTGCAGGCCCAAGTGAAATTTTAGTGATTGCAGATGATAAGGCTAATCCTAAGTATGTTGCAGCAGATTTAATTTCTCAAGCGGAGCATGATCCTTTGGCGAGTAGTATTCTATTATGCACAAGCGAAAAATTATTGCAGCAAGTTTGTAGCGAATTAAAAAAACAAGTTATTTGTTTGCCTAAACAAGATATAATCAGAAAATCATTTGAAACATACGGATGTGCTATCGTTTGCGATACCATAATAGAAGCTATTGAAATTTCAAATCAAATTGCACCAGAACATTTAGAATTAATGGTTGAAGATGCAAAAAGTTATTTAGATAAAATAAAAAATGCAGGAAGTGTTTTTTTAGGATATTACACTTGTGAGAGTATTGGTGATTATTTTGGTGGAACGAATCATGTGTTGCCTACAAATGGAACAGCTCGTTTTTATTCACCACTTTCTTGTGATAGCTTTATAAAAAAATCCAGTTATATTCATTATAGTAAAGAGGCATTACTTAAGGATGGACCTAAGATTATGAATATCGCTTATAAAGAACAATTAGAAGGACATGCAAATGCAGTTAAAGTGAGGATAGAAGATGAAGGCAATTAAAAAATATGACTTTGAAAATAAAAAAGGGATTATATTGAATGCTAATGAAAGTTTTTATCCGATGGAAGAAAGTATGTTGCAAAAAGTTTCTGTAGCGCTTCGTGAAATTTCATTCGAACGGTATCCTGAGAATAGCTCGAGGTTGCTATGTGAAGCATATGCTAAATATTGTGAAGTAAAACCTTCACAAATTATGGCCGGAAATGGTAGTGATGAATTATTGGGGTTAATAATTTCTTTGTATATAAAAAAAGATAAGGCTTTATTAACTTTGTCACCTGATTTTTCTATGTATGATTACTATGTGAGTATGAATGATGGAGAGATGATGCGCTATCCTTGGGGTATTGAAGATGATTTTAACATAGATCAGTTTATTGCGATGGCTAAACAAGAACAAGTCAGTATCATCCTATTTTCAAATCCAAACAATCCCACAGGGAGAATTATAAGTGAATCGAATTTATTGAAATTAGTTCAACAGGTACAAGACAAAATCATTGTTATTGACGAGGCCTATTTTGAATTTTATGGAAGTAGCATGGTGAAATATGTAGAAAAATATCCTAATCTTTATGTAACTAGAACGCTATCAAAGGCGTTTGGATTAGCGGGGATACGCTGTGGTTTTTTAATTACAAGTGAAGAAAACATGAAACACTTAACCATGTATAAAGTTCCTTATAATGTCAGTAGTGTAACACAGTGCATTGCAACACTCGTATTACAAGATGAAGATAACAATAAAAGGAAAATTAATTCAATAATTATGCATCGGGATGCGATGTACAACGAATATACTAAATTAAATACAAAACGAATTAAATTATATCCTTCAAGTGCTAATTATTTTTATGGTAAAAGTTGCATTAAGGAAAAGTTACTTTCAGCTTTAGAAGAAAAACAAGTGCATATTAGAAATTATGTTGATGGGTATTTTCGTATTAGTGTTGGAAATCAACAACAAAATAAATTAATTATTAACTTAATTAAAGAATTGGAGGAATGTTTATGAGAAAAGCTAGTGCAAGCAGAACTACAAAAGAAACAACCATTGATTTAGCGATACAACTTGATGGTACTGGGGCAAGTGAAATAAGTACCGGGATTGGTTTTTTTGATCATATGCTACACCTATTTGCTTTTCATTCAAATATCGATTTAACACTTAAAGCATCAGGAGATTTACATGTATGTGATCATCATTTAATAGAGGATTGTGGCATTTTATTAGGAACATTATTTAAAGAAGCATTAGGAGATAAAGTTGGAATTGCACGTTATGGTAGTGCAAGAGTAATTATGGATGAATGCTTAAGCAGCGTTGATGTTGATGTATGCAATCGTTCCTATTTAGTATTTAATTGTGATTTTAGACGTGATAATATTCATACTTATTCAACTGAGATGACAAAAGAATTTTTTCAAGCCTTTGCATATAATGCTAATTTAAGTTTACATATCAATTTGCTTTATGGTGATAATGATCATCACAAAGTGGAAGCTCTTTTTAAAGGGGTTGCAAGAGCGTTGAAACAAGCTATTACAGTTGAATCAAATCAAGTTTCAAGTAGTAAAGGAGTCTTGTGATGCTTGCAATTATTGATTATGGAATGGGAAATTTACATAGTGTATATAATGCGTTACAGTTTATGGGATGTTCTTGTATTATTACCAATAACCCACAAGATTTAAAAGATTGTAAAGGTATGATTTTACCAGGGGTAGGCGCTTTTAAAGACTGCATGGATAATTTAGTTGCCTCTGAACTTGTGCCCACAATATTAGAAGAAGTGAAAAAAGGAAAGCCATTATTGGGAATATGTGTTGGTATGCAGGTCTTGTATGAAGTAGGATATGAAGTTGAAAAAACGAAAGGGCTTGGCTTGTTACAAGGATGCATTGCATTGATGAAAAATGATACATTAAAAATTCCTCATATGGGATGGAATAGACTTATAAAAAACAAAGATGTTTCTTTATTAAAGGGTTGTAGTCAAGAGCCGTATGTTTATTATGTTCACTCGTATTATGCAGGTGATTATGTAGAAGAAGAGGTGTTGGCATATTCCATGTATGGCGATATAAAAATTTGTGGAATGGTGCAAAAAGAGAATGTGTATGGTGTCCAATTTCACCCAGAAAAAAGCGGTGAAGAGGGGTTACAAATACTAAAGAATTTTATGGAGGTCTGTTCATGTTAATTTTACCTGCAATTGATATTATGGATGCAAAACCTGTGCGATTATATCAAGGCGATTTTAAACAAAAAGAAGTAGTTGCTCAAAGTGTTTTAAAAGTTGCTCAAAAATTTGAAAAAGAAGGAGCTCAATTTCTACATCTTGTGGATTTGGATGGCGCAAAACAAGGGTGCTTAGTAAATCACAAATGGATATTGGATGTTGTAGAAAACTCGAACTTGTTAACACAAGTTGGTGGTGGTATTAGAAATATGAATGATGTCGATTTTTATTTACAAAAAGGCGTAACAAGAGTCATCTTAGGAACTAGTGCGATGGAAGATGAAGTGTTCTTAAAAGAAGCATTAGCCAAGTATGGGGAACGCATTGTCGTTGGTTTGGATTGTAAAAATGAATATGTGTATGGACATGGATGGTTAGAGGGTGGAAAGATTCATTATGTAGCTTTTGCAAAACAATTAGCAGCCCTAGGTGTTCGCTACATCGTGTTAACGGATATAGCAAGAGATGGAACATTGCAAGGTCCAAATCTAGATATGATGCAAAATCTAAAAAAGGAAGTAGACTTAAATATTATTGCAAGTGGTGGAATTAAGGATATAGAAGATATCAAAAATTTATGTGATTTAGATATATATGGGGCAATTACAGGAAAAGCCTTATATCATAATACATTGTCTCTACGTGATGCAATTAAGGAAGGAAAACAAAGAAATGTTAAGTAAGAGAATTATCCCCTGCCTTGATGTGATGGATGGAAAAGTTGTAAAAGGGGTTAATTTTAAAGGCTTAAAAGAAGTAGGGGATCCTGTAGCCTTAGCAAAACAATATTATGAAGATGGTGCTGATGAAATTGTGTTTTTAGACATTTCAGCAACACATGAAAATCGCGATACAATGGTAGATGTTGTTAAAAAAGTTGCAGAAAGTATTTATATACCTTTTACTGTTGGTGGAGGGATTCGTAGCATTGAGGACATTAAAAAGATGCTTCGAGCAGGAGCAGATAAAGTGTCTTTGAATTCAAGTGCTATCAAAAACCCTGAACTTATAAGTCAAGGGGCAAAAATGTTTGGATCACAGTGCATTGTTGTGGCAATTGATGCTAAACAAAGAGAAGATAAAACAGGATATGATGTTTATGTTTCAGGTGGTCGAATCAACACAGGTCTAGATTTAATCGATTGGGTAAAACAAGCAATAATGTTGGGTGCTGGAGAAATTTTACTTACAAGCATGGATGCTGATGGCACCAAAAATGGGTTTGATTTAGCAATGTTGCGAGCGGTTAATGAACAAGTTCAGGTTCCTCTTATTGCAAGTGGTGGATGTGGTAGCATTGAACACATCATAGATGCATGTCAACAAGAGGTAGCTGATGCTGTTTTAGCTGCATCCATTTTCCACTATGGTACACACAGCATACAAGAGGTAAAACAAGCAATGAAAATGGCTAATATTTCAGTGAGGTTAAAATGATTGATGTGAATATAATAAATAAAATTGATTTTGAAAAATTAGCAGGATTAATCCCAGTAATTGTTCAAGATTATGAAACAAAGGATGTTTTAATGATGGCATATATGAATAAAGAAAGTCTACATATAACAATTAAAAAAAAATTAGCGTGTTACTATAGCCGCAGTAGACAAATGTTATGGCTTAAAGGAGAAACAAGTGGTCATTATCAACATGTCAAAAAAATAATGCTTGATTGTGATAGTGATACATTATTGATGTATGTTAAGCAAGAAGGTGTTGCTTGCCATACGGGATCTTATTCTTGTTTTTTCCAAACAATAGTTCAGGAGGAATTATAATGAATAATGAATTACTAGCTTTATATAATACAATATTAATGAAAAAAGAAAGTAATGAAGAAGGAAGTTATACTTCATATTTATTTGAAAAAGGGTTAGATAAAATTTTAAAAAAGGTAGGGGAAGAAAATACTGAGGTTATTATTGCGTCTTTAAAAAACAATAATGAAGAGCTTATAAATGAGCTGGCTGATTTGTTTTATCATCTTACTGTGCTTATGGTCGAAAAAGAAATCACGTTTGATGATGTGAGCGATGAGTTATCTAGACGTAGTAAAAAAACAGGTAACTTAAAATCAGAGCGAAAAAAAATAGAAAAATATTGACGAATGAATCAGTAATTGACATAAGTCTTAATCATAAAAAAATGTGAGTTTTTAACAAATTGCCCTGTATATTAACAGGGCAATTTTATTTAAAAAAATCAACAAAGATACTTTTTTTATCTAAGAAAATTGATGTACATTCAGCGCTATGAAATGCATAGTATTTCGCAGAAAAAAGGTCTTAAACTAGTGATGAATAACTCTACATAGTAGATTAATTAGTGTTTTTAATGATACTTGTAATTATGAAAAGAGAAAAGATTTCAATTTGACTTTTGAAAATAACTTGGCTATACTTCTAAATGATTATGAATAGGTAAAAAAATAATGGGGTAATTTGAGGGGGAAAATAAGTTGAAACAGGAAACTAAAAACTATTTTATTCAAATATGCATTGCACTGAGCCTTTTATTTCTTGCGGGAGTGCTGTATCAACTTCCTGTTTTTGTACAAATTAAATACCTATTATTAGGTATGATAGGACAAGTGCTATCCGTGACAATCTATATTGCACTTTTTTCTTATTGGACAATAAGTGTTTATCAACGGATTATGCAAAAACATGTGCGCACAACGATTATTCTTCTAGGAATGAATATGATTTTTTGGATTATCCTAAGATCCATCAAATGGTACTCTTTCACTTTTGTTATAGTGGAAGATCGACTTTTATGGTACATGTACTACATTCCCATTTTATTAATACCATTACTTTTTTTCTATATTTCTTTATGCTTAAATCAAGTAGAAGATTTTAAACCTAATAAAAAGTGGCTATTATTACTTATTCCAACGATTCTTTTTATAGCTTTAGTCCTTACCAATGATATTCATCATTTAGTTTTTATTAACGATACTTCAATCCGTACTTATGGGGCTGATTATAGCCATGGAGTAGGATATTTTCTTATCATTGGTTACATCATTATTCTTGTGGTGGCATCATTAATTCAAATTATGCATAAGTTTAATGCTTCTATTCAAACAAAAAAAGCCTCTTTATTACCATCATCAGTATTATTATTGATTTTAATATATGGGATTGCCTATATCATTAAACCTAATTATGGAATAGGTTATTATTTAGATTTAACCGTGTTTATTTGTGCAATGGTAGTTTTTTTCTTAGAGGCTTGCATAAAGACAAAAATTATTCCCTCTAATCAAGGGCATCAAGCTTTCTTTTATAATGCTGCTATCCATGCCCAAATACTAAATAAACAAGGAAAAGCAGTATATTCATCCGATACTGATTTAGTAGTGAAAGAAACTGATTTTGAACAATTAAAAACACAACATAGCCTTAACTTAGATGAGAATACGATACTTTATATGAGTGCTATTCGTGGTGGCTATGTAGTATGGAGTAAAGATGTAACTTTTATTACATCTAAAATAAAAGAATTAAAAAAACTAAATGATAATTTGTTTAAAGAGGTAGGTTTATTAGAACAAGAAAATACTCAAAAAAGTGAAACAGCACGTTTAAGTAAACTTCATCAGCTACAAGAGATGATGATTCAGGAAATTATTCCATACAGTAAGAAAATAAAAAGTACTTTGGACGGTACTAATAATTCAACAACCAAGGAAACACAGGCACTACTTTTTGAAACGAGTATGACCTCCACCTATTTAAAAAGAAAAGTAAATTTAATTTTAACGGCTCAAACAGAAAAAGAAATTACAAGTGAAGAAATGCAACGTTGTTTTCTAGAATCTTTTCAGTTACTTAAAATATTTAATAAGACTTGTGAAATTCGTATAATTAAAGAGTGTACCATGAGTTTATCCGTAGCCATGATAAGCTATGATTTGTATCAGTATATTATTGAAAAAGTGAATTATCAATTTGAAATAATTTATATCACTTATAATCAAGAAGACAATAAAACCCTATTTACAATTCAAATATCTAAAGAAAAAAGTTTAGTGCAAAATGAAATTGAAAGCTTTGAGTCAGCTAAATTAACTTCATTACAAGCTGATATCAAAATGAGTGAAGAAACGGAAAACTATATTATTACTTTAACTATACCTATTAAATAAGAAAGGAGAACATAACATGTCATTTGTATTATTAGATGATCGCATAAGAGGCTATATTATTTCGTTCATGATGTTAAGTCTTATCTTATCAATTATTGTCCTAATCGCTAGATATACCCTTGTTCAAGACAGAAAAATAAGAGTCAGTCACATCCTACTAACCATAATTAATAGTGTATACATAGCTAGTTTGATGGAATTAAATCACTTTACTTGGATGACGAATAAGTTTGAGTTGTCATTCATTTCAAAAGTTGTGATGAATACTTCAAGTAAGATAGCGGTACTTTTTAGTGCACTCGTAACTACTTTAGCAATAACCATGATGATTAAACTTTACCGAAATAGTAAAGATAATCTTAATGTTTTTTCCATTAAAGAGGCAATAGAAAATTTGGAAACTGGAATAGCCTTTGTAGGTGAAGAAGGAGAGATTCTGCTTTCAAACCATATCATGCAAAATTTAAGTATCACATTATGTGGACGTGTATTTTTAAGTGGTAATCAATTTTATCAAGAATTACTAGCGATGAGAAGCAACGAAAATTGTGTCATAAAATCACTTGATCCGGCATTTATGCTAAGTGATGAAAAGGTATGGCAGTTCACAAGAAAAACTATGCCTCTTCAAGATCAAACTTATGTTCAAATTCTTGCCAATGATATTACTGTGCTGTATCACCTTAATGAAGATACTGCAAAAATAAATGAAAAACTATCTGAGCAACAACAAAGATTAAAAGAATTAACCAATAAAATTGAAAAAAATACAGAAGAAGAAGTAGCGTTACGATTAAAGGTAAATTTTCATGATAATTTTGGGAACTTGCTTGCACTTACTAAAAAAACTTTAAGAGAAAGAAGTGAAGTTGATGAGACTAAAGTAATTACAGATTATTGGACTCAATTAAATAGAGTGCTTCATGATTTATCGCAAGATACTAAGCCAAACTTGTCATTAAATCAAATACAACTTTTTGCGAGTAAATTAGGTTGTAGCATAGAAATTAATGGATTGTTACCTGAACAAGAAGAGGAAAAGGAAGTACTATTACTTTGTATTAATGAAGCGCTAAAAAATGCTTATCGACACGGAAATGCAAAAAGATTAATGGTGAGTATTCAAGAAACTAAAGACAAAATCCATTTAAAAATTTATAATGAGGATAAGCAAGCACCTGAAGTAATCCGTGAAGGTGGAGGATTATCGGGACTACGCTATAAAGTTGAACAATTAGGTGGAACGATGAATATCGTATGTGATCATGGGGTAATTATAGAAGTAACACTGGATAATGCTGAGGGGGAATAAAGGATGTATAACGTAATTGTGGTGGATGATCAAAAAAGTTCGCAGGATTTAATGAAGTATGCCATACTAAGAGGAAAAGACAGGTATAATTTAGTTAATACTGCTTTTGATGCTGATGACGTAATGTTGTCATTACCCTATGAAAATGTGGACTTGATTTTAATGGATATATATACTCAGGGAAAAGAAAACGGTATCAAGGTTGCAAAGCAAGTTAAGAAAAATTATCCAAAAACAAAAATTATCGTATTAACTTTCGTCTTACAGAAAAGGCATATAGAAGAGGCAAAAGAAGCAGGATGTGAAGGGTTTTGGTATAAAGATCATGCAGACATTGATTTACTTGAGGTAATGGATAATGTTATGGATGGAAATATCTATTATCCACAGGAACAGCCGATAGTTGCTATCGGGACAGCTAAGACTTCTGATTTTACTAATAAAGAATTAGCGATATTACAGGCAAAGGTTAATGGATATTCTAATGAGCGAGTTTGTGCTTTATTGAATATCAAAAGTAGAACTTTAGATACTCACTTAAGCAATATAAAAAATAAAACAGGGTATGATAGTTTATTAAAACTCGTTGCGGATGTATCTGCAAAGAAATTCATTATTGCAGAAGATAAAAAAGAGGATGACTAGTTATGAAAAAAGTGCTATTGGTGATTATATTGCTTCTTTTTTGCGGGTGTAGTAGTGATAACATTACAAACAATGATGAAAAAAATAATCTTTCATCTGAAACAAGCAGTGAAGATATAGAGTATCTTCAGACTCTAATAGATTCTTTTGAAGAAGGTTATTTTGAAGGAAAAACTTTTATGCGTACAAAAGATGAAGTAATTTTAGGATATAATTGTGTCGTTTTTAAAGTGGGGATTCAAACAAAAGAGAAGTTTACTACTGAAGACTGGTATGCAGTAGATAATAATAAAAGAGTATATCAATATGATGTTGTAACGGATAATTGGTTAGAGCTTGTAAAACAGAATTAGAAATTTAAAAAATTTAAAAAAATAAAACATCGGCGGAAATACACGATGTTTTATTATTGTGTGATTTGTTATAATTTGCAAAATTGTCTTAATTATCTATTAAAAAAGTGGGGATAAATAGATGAATACAAATTATTGCGGAAGATCAACAAAACAAAATAATTGCAGACAAAATACGTCTGCTTGTTTAATATGTTCATTTTATCATGAAATTAATTAAAGGTTATCTAAAGTCTGTAAAGACGTTGGATAACCTTTTCTTGTTTTAAATACAAAAGTTAAATGGTTTATAGGAGGTGGGAAAATGAAAAAAACAATAGCCATTTACATCCAAAATCGCTTACTGTTGTCGGGGATTACCCATGCTATTGAAGCAAAAAAAGATTTAACAAAAATAGAGATTATTCCCGATAT
>CAYJAJ010000033.1:0-14234 GCA_964368495.1 uncultured Holdemania sp.
GCTGGTGTGCTTCTAAGGCAAGATACGTTCGATGCTGTATGGGGAGGGATGCTACCGCTGTATTCCCCTGCACCCAAAATCACATTATCACCATCAATTCTAATTTGCATATAAATTGGTATTGTTATTGAAGTATCTGTAGAATTCATAACTAGCGCACTATAAAGACCATCTGGTGCTGGTGTCGGTGTCGATGTCGGTGTCGGTGTTGGTGTTGTTGTCGGTGCTGGTGTAGTGGTCGGTGCTGGTGTCGTCGCTTCCACTTTCGGCGATAACAAGAAAACCGCCGCAAATAACATTGAGGCGAGCAAGATAATCAATTTATTTTTTGTTAAAATTGCCATAATTAAAACCTCCAACTTCTAAATAAACATGCGTTCTTTTATGTTAAAATAATTATTTTAATCATATCATGTTTAAAATTACAGTTCAAGTTTAAAAGGGAGGGTGTGGAAAACGTGTTGATTAACTTTTTAAGGAAAATTCCCACCTTGGGTTTGAATATCCCAATATCTTTTTTGCCAAAAAAATAAACACCCTTTTGGGTGCTTGTTTTTTTTTTGGTGGAGCTGAGGAGAGTCGAACTCCTGTCCAAGAGTAGTCCCACATTCAAACGTCTACAGTTTAGATTGTTTAATTAAGACAACGAAAATCAACAATCACAATAATTCGTTGAATTTGTCCATCAGTTTTTCGAGATGACGATAGGACTTATCGCTTTTCCTTATCCTATATATCTTATGCTCAATTAACCCCTATAGGTAAAGGTTAATGAACAGCTGCGAGCTCAATATTGGCTAATTAAGCAGCGAAAGATAATCTGTTATTTCCAGTTAATTTTTTTTTGATGTTAAGGACATCACTCCACTGCAGTTTGAATCAAACATAAACCTGTCGAAACCATGACAGCCCCATGTTCATACTATAGGATTATTTATAAAATTTGTCAAGGTAGCTATTGAATTACTGTTGTTTTATAACCAGTTTTTCTATCTACAACATTTTCAAATTCTTCTTCATTACAGAAGTTTTCAATATGTTTTTTAGCGATATCAAGAACTGAATAATAAGTTTCAATCATATTATAATCGCCTGAAACATGTGGAGTAATAAATACTCTTGGATGTTTCCAAAGAGGGTGGTTCATTGGCAATGGCTCTGGGTTAACAACATCTAAAACAGCTCCTGTAAAGTATCCATCATTCAGTACATTTAAAATGGCATCTGTGTTCATGGTTGCACCTCTACCAACATTAATTAATAAAGCATCTTTTTTACATAAACGAAGTAGGTCTTCGTCGATGACATCAATAGTTTCAGGGGTTTTTGGTAAAACTAATGCAACAATATCTGCTTTAGGTAATGCTTCTTTAATTTCATTCATTGTGATGATTTCATCAGCATAAGGAGCATTGGTAACAACACGTTTTACACCAATGATATGGCTATTAAATCCTTTCATGTATTTAGCGAATGTTTGGCCAATATCACCATATCCAACAACACAAACAGTTTTATTCATAATGCTTGATACTGTCCCTAATCCTTTCCAAAGATTTTGTCTTTGATTTTCATTATATAAATGGAATTTTTTATAAAAATATAATATACCTGCAATCATATATTCAGCAATAGACTGACTATAAGCACCAGTAGAATTTGTAAGAGTAATATTAGAGTTTAATGGAATTGCATGATTATCTGCTCCTGCTGTTTCTAAATGAACCCATTTTAAATGAGGAGCTTGATTTAATAAATCAACATTTAAATTACCGATAACTGCATCTTTATCAGTTAAATCTTCAAGTGTACAATTGGCTTTTTCTACATAAGAAATGCTACAGTTTTTGATTGAATCAAACATCTTTTTATCTTCGTCACTAATTTTAATTGTAAATAATATTTTTTTCATCATTTTTTCCTCTTTTCGTTTATAATTATAACATAAATAAAAACGTTTAAGAAATGGAGATTGTACTTTGTTTAAAGAAGAATTTGATACATTAGCACTTGCGGTGATTTCTGAAATACCTTATGGAAAGGTTGCGACTTATAAACAAATTGCAATTTTGATGGGGTATCCCAAACATTCAAGACACGTAGGAAAGGCTTGTGGAAATAGTCGTTTTTATGGTGAGTTTCCATGTCATCGAGTTGTAAATTCCATGGGACGACTAGTAATTGGGTGGGATGAACAGAAATATTTATTGCTTGAAGAAGGCGTTGAGTTTTTGCCCAATGGAAATGTCCATCTAAAAAAATTTCAATGGTAATGATGATATAATGCATGCACCCTGACTATACTAATAAGGGTGATGCAATGAATAAAATAATACTAGTAATAAAAAAATTTACTTCAGTAGAGGGCGAACTTTTTCGATATGCTTTTAGTTATAGTTTGTTGTTGGCACTTTTTCCTGGAATCTTTTTAGGAGTTTATTTGTATCAAAATGCAATTTTAAATATCAATGAACTACTTGATTTTTTGTATTTGTTTTTACCGAGTGACTTGATTAATCCATTTGTTGATTAGCTAATGACAAGGAATCAGACATCCTTTTTGTCAACGATTTTTTCTGTCATTTTATCTATTGGTATAGCCAGTCAATCATTTTATTCTTTTTTAATTTTATGTGCCAATGATGAAGATTTTTCAACATGGAATATTGTGCTTAGAATAAAGGCAATTGGTTTGTTTATCATGTTTGTTGGAGGCCTGATTATTATTACAGGGCTACTTTTTTTGTTTCCTATTCATAAAGAAGTTATTATTCCTTTAGTGTTGCTCCTGTTTTTTGAGTTTTTCTATACAACAATTACTTTTCGTAAACATCATTTTTTGCACAGTTTAAAAGGAGCTGCATTTAGCACAATCGCAATTTTACTTTTTGGCACATTGTTTTTTTGGGTAATACAAGAATTTACTGACTATGAAAATATTTATGGACCGCTTTCCAATGTGGTTATTTTATTTTTGGCAGTGTATGTTTTAAGCAATATCGTGTATTTTGGATATTGCATTAATGTTGTTTATCGTCCAATTAATAAAAGACCATTAAAATGGAATAAATTAGTACAGCGATTAAATAGCATTAAAAAGAACTCATAGTGAGTTCTAATAGAAATATTTTTTTATAATATGAGTTGTAGTTTTGTAGCATTTTTCATACTGGTCGTCTTCTAATGTTTGTGACAATGGGATTTCTTCGAAATCTTTAGTAACTTCCATTTCATAACGTTTTATGTTGCCATGATTATCATGTGCATAATCAAGATTAGTAGTGCAGTCAAGATCTGCGTTGTCATCATCACTTATCAAATTAATATCATGTTCAACAGTTGCGGTAAGATCAATGTTGCTTGAATCTACTGGTGAGTTTATCTCTTCATTTACGATGGTGTCATCGCATTCACAACAGTTATATAATTTGTTGTGGCAACATAGGCTGTTAACCATATCTTGTGGATTATCCCATCCATCAGCAAAAGGTGCTGATTTTTGATTGCATTTTACTTTAAGGTCTTTCATCTTTAGTTCCTCCTATTTTTATTTTATTCATTTTTTATAAGAATGTTACTTATGGACATTCGCCGTTATTAAGAAAAAGAGGATGAATAATCTAATGTAGAAGGAGGAAAAATTATGGCAAAAATATTTGTTTATGATCCGCCAGAAAATACACTGTTTACTTTTTATCGCGATGAAGAAGATCCGATGCCGTATTCATATGGGACTACATTAAAGGTAAGAGAGTTTCGAGGTTCAAGCACCTCAACAGTTTTGTGGACTACCACAACTGCAATGGAAGCATGGAATGCAACAAGAAGGACATATGCTCGTGGGATACCGGTTGGATATGCTTTTAAAAGAATATGGGAAGGTGGACATGGGTTGACGTCTCAACATTATGCGGGCGTTTCTTTTGATGTAGGGCAAACACTTAGTCAAACGCTACGCAATCAAATCTACACTATCGCAAAAGATTTGAATGTCTGGGGATATGTTGAACCCTTATCGATGACACCAACATGGGTGCATTTTGATAGAAGATATGGAACTCCAGCTTGTGGTGGAACTTCTGGATACCCTACTGTAAGGCAAGGTAGTGTGTCGACTTATGTTTTAGTTTTACAAGACGGGCTAAATGCACTTGGCTATAATGCCAAATATTTAGATGGAAAATTTGGACCTGCAACATACAGTGCGGTAGTAAAATTTCAAAGCGAAACAGGATTGAGTGTCGACGGTATTGTCGGATGTCAAACATGGAGAATGCTTACAAATGAAGTGGTAGGGATTGGAAAAACTCCAACAGTTATCGATCCATAAAAAATGTATAAAAGTAAAATGCTACAAAACGTTGTAAATAGTGTATAATATAACCGAAAGAGGTGGTATTGTGGCAGAAATTATGATGTTAAAAGAAGCAATTGAAAAATTTGATAGTATAGTAATGCTCTATAAAAATGAAAATAATGAAATCTTCTTGGGGCATTCATTTTTCTACAATGGTAGAGAAGATTCAAAGTACCTATTATTTCTTTATAGAAGTGCACTAAAAAATGATAAAATTTTAGAATCGTGGAATGATTTAGATGAAAACTCGTTGGATATTGCAATTGTTGGGACACAAACTCACGAATTAGCGATTGAAGATTTCTTGCATGCACATAAGTGCGAGGTTGGATTAGATGAAGTTTATTTTATAGAAATTGATCTGTATAGCGAAATTGAAAAGAATCTAAAAGAAGTGAACTTTTCTAAAAATCAAGTGTTTGCGTTTTTCATGAAAAAGTAATTAATAAAGGGTTGTCTACATTGAAGTTAGGCAATCTTTTTTTATGTTTTAGTAAAATTACAATCTTTTTATTAAAACTTATAGAAATAAAAAAACAATAATAATATAATATTTTTATTGAATGAAAGGGCTTGCAATTGGTGATGGAATGAAAGTTTATTTTGGTAATTATAAAAATCAAGATGTCCATAAGCACACAATAGAAAATGAATTTATTAAACTAGAGATTTTAGATATTGGTGCTAGACTTCACACGTGTGTTATTAAGAAATACAATCTAGATGTTGTGCAAGGGTTTGAAACAATAGAAGGATTGTTTACGGATGAACCTTATATGGGAGCAACAGTAGGGCGAGTTGCGAATCGAATAAAAGAAGGGACATTTGAACTCAATGGTGTTCATTATCAGTTAGCATTAAATAACAATGGCAACACTCTTCATGGTGGAAACGAAGGATATGAAAGTAAAATATTTGATGTTGAAGTGTTCAACGATAAATTAGTATGTCATTACACTAGTCCACATTTGGAAGAAGGGTTTCCAGGTGAGTTAAAACTAACTGTTATTTATCGACTTCTTGATGATGGATTTGCGTTTGATGTAGAAACAATAAGTGATCAAGATACAATTTGCTCAATTACAAATCATGCGTATTTTAATCTTAATGGTTATGATAGCGAGACTGCACTTGATAATTACATTCATATTAATGCCAAGAAATTTTCACATGTAGATAAAAATGGGTTAACTTTAGAAGTAAGTGAAGATGTTCAAGGAACACCATTTGATTTTACTAGTGAAGTGTCAATTGAAAGCCAAATTTGCAAGAAAAATGAGCAACTTGAAAATGGGCAAGGATTTGATCATAATTATATAATTTTAGGTGAGGGATTAAGGAGCTGTGCTACTGCAAGAGGGAAAGACTGCTTCATGAGTGTTTCAACTACAATGCCGTGTATGCATTTTTATACTGCTAATTTTTTAAATTCTAAGCATGGAAAAAATGGCGTACACTTGAATAGAAGAAGTTCGTTTTGTTTTGAAACACAATATTATCCAAGTGCAATTACATATGATTGTGCTGAAAAGCCCATTTTAAACAAAGGGGAATTAAAAAAACATACGACAATGTATCGATTTAAATAGGGGGAAATGAAATGAAGAAAAATGAAATACTTACGGCAATAGCTCACAATCAAATTGATGATATGATTAAGCAATGTACATGTTTAGATGATTTAAGTAATGAAAAAAGAAGATACAAGGATTTAGTGGAAAAGGCATATTCTTTATATGGAGATTTAGAATATCATTTATTTTCTGCTCCAGGAAGAACAGAAATTGGTGGAAATCATACCGATCATCAAAGAGGTCGCGTATTAGCTGCAAGTGTAAATATGGATATGGTTGCGGTTGTATCCAAGTGTGACGGAGTAATTGAATTTGAATCAGAAGGGTTTTCTATTTCTCCTGTTTTTTTAAATGACTTGTCTGTGAAGCCTAATGAGGCAAACACATCAGAAGGATTGATTCGTGGAATATGTGCGCGTTTCAATCAGTTGGGTTATCAATTTGGAGGGTTTAAAGCCTGTTGTAATTCAGGAGTGTTACCGGGCTCAGGAATATCAAGTAGTGCAGCCTTTGAAGTGTTAATTGGAACGATATTAAATCACTTATATAATGAAGGTAAAGTTAATTCTGTTGAAATAGCACAAATCGGGCAATATGCAGAAAACAATTACTTTATGAAGCCGTGTGGATTAATGGATCAAATGGCTTGTTCAGTTGGTGGATTTGTAACGATTGATTTTAAAGATGTACAAAATCCAGTAGTTGAGAAAGTTGAATATGATTTTTCTACTAGTGGCTATGCGCTTTGTTTAGTAGATACAAAAGGTGATCATAAAGATTTAAGTGATGAATATGGTTTGATGCCTTATGAAATGAAAGAGGTAGCGAAAGTTTTATCTAAAGAAGTACTGAGTGAAGTAACGATGGATGAATTCATGGATAACATCGACTTAATTAGAAGTAAAGTATCTGATCGTTGTATTTTAAGGGCCTATCATTTTTTAAATGAGACAGAAAGAGTGCTAAAACAAGTAGCTGCATTAAAAGAAAACAATTATGGGGATTTCTTAAATCTTATTGTGGAATCAGGCAATAGCTCATATATGTATCTACAAAATGTCTATAGCACTACAAGAATTGATGAACAAAATTTATCTGTTGCCTTAGCTGTTTCAGAATGGGTTTTAAAAGGATGTGGCGCATGGCGTGTTCATGGCGGTGGACTTGCAGGGACAATTCAAGCATTTGTGCCAAAGGAAAAGTTGGAAATCTATAGAGCTAAAATGGAACAAATTTTTGGAAAAGGAAGTTGCTTTGTGCTTTCAATTAGGCCTGTTGGAGGGGTTAAAATACTCTAAACAAAATTTTAGTAAAACTTTTGAAGGTCGAAGAGCAATGATAGTTTTTAGCAAAAAAATGCAAATTTTAATCAAAAAATTATACAAAACACACTAAGAAACAAGATATAACAGGGATATTAGTGAAAAAAATTTAGTAAACTTTTAAATTATTTCTTTGAAATACCCTAAATTCATTGACACTATAAAAAACAAAGTCTAAAATGAAAGCGTATACACAAAATAGTATACGGGAGGAAAAATAAAAATGAAAAAATTAATTGCTTTACTTACTGCAACACTGATGATTTTCAGTCTTGTAGGATGCACAACTGAATCTGCTCCTGAAACAACAGATACTCCAGAAGCTACTGGAACTCCAGAAACTACTGAAACTATCAAAATCGGTGCTAACATTTATTCAGGTGCTGACAACTTCATGAATGGTGTTGTTAAACCAGCTTTAGAAGCTGCTGCTGCAGAAGCTGGTGTTGAAATTAATATTGCTGACTCTAATGGAGATCAAGCAACATTAAACAATCAAATTGATACTTTCATTACTGATGGTGTTGATGTATTAGCTATTAACTTATGTGACCCTGCTGCTGCTGGTACAGTTATTGCTAAAGCACAAGCTGCTGATATTCCATTAGTATTATTTAACAAAGAAGCAACAGATGGTTCAATGACTTCATATGACAAAGTTTGGTATGTAGGTACTAACTCTGCTGAATCAGGAATTATCCAAGGTGAAATGATGGCTGCTGATATCCAAGCAAATCCTGAATGGGATAAAAATGCTGATGGTGTTATTCAATACGTAATGTTAAAAGGTGAACCAGGACATCCAGATGCTGAAGCAAGAACTCAGTGGTCAGTACAAACTATCGTTGATGCAGGAATCGAAGTTGAAGAATTAGCAATGCAACCTTCAGCTGCATGGTCAACTGCAGATGGTGAAGCAAATATGAGTGGATGGTTAACTCAATTTGGTGATGAAATTGAATTAGTAATTTGTAACAATGACGGTATGGCATTCGGTGCTGCTGCTGCAATGGAAAAAGCAAGTGTTTCTATTCCATTATATGGTGTTGATGCATTAGCAGAAGCATTAACAATGATCGAAGCAGGTACAATGAATGGTACTGTATTAAATGACGGTGTTAACCAAGCAAATGCAACAATCGATTTAGCAGTAAATGCAGCTAATGGTGTTGATGTAGTTGAAGGTACTGACTGGGTTATTGAAAACGAAGAAACTAAAGCAGTACGTGTACCATATGTTGGTGTAACTGCTGCAAACGTTGCAGAATTTAAATAATTAATTTAGATAAAATTAAAATACAAGATTATTGGAGTATGTTTCATACTCCAATAATATTTTAAAAAGAGGTGAGAATTGATGGCTGGTGAGTATTTATTAGAGATAAAAAATGTGCATAAATCATTTAGTGGGGTTCAGGTTCTTAAAGGGGTTAATTTAAATGTAAGACCTGGTACAGTGCATTCACTTATGGGTGAAAATGGTGCTGGAAAGTCTACATTAATGAAATGCATGTTTGGTATTTATTTCCAAGATGAAGGACAATTTTTTTTAAATGGAAAAGAGTTTAACTTCGATGATCCAAAACACGCTCTTGAAAATGGTGTTTCTATGGTGCATCAAGAGTTGAATCAAATATTACAAATGACAGTAAGTGATAACATCTGGTTAGGTCGTTATCCTAAGAATGGAATTGTAATTGATGAGAAAACAAAATATGATGAAACAAAGAAATTTTTCGATGAGATTGGTGTTTCGGTAGATCCGAATGCAAAACTTTGTGATCTAAGTGTTAGTCAAAGACAGATGATTGAAATTGCAAAAGCGATAAGCTATGAAGCAAAAATTATTGTATTAGATGAACCTACAAGTTCATTAACTGAAAAAGAAGTTGAAACATTATATAAAATCATTAGAAATTTAAAAGCTAAAGGCTGTGGAGTAATTTATATTTCACATAAAATGGATGAGATTTTTGAAATCAGTGATGAAGTGACTGTTTTAAGAGATGGAACTTATGTAGGAACTGAAAAAATTGAAGACTTAGATTTAGATAAAATTGTTGCTATGATGGTTGGTAGAAGTTTAGAAAACCGTTTCCCAGAAGTTACAAATGTTCCGGGAGAAACATTCTTGAAAATAGAAAATTTAACGACTACTTACGAACCAAAAATCAAGAACATAAATCTAGAGGTTAAAAAAGGAGAAATTCTTGGACTGTACGGCTTGGTAGGAGCTGGTAGGTCTGAACTACTGGAATCTTTGTTTGGATGTAGAACATTAGAGTCTGGTAAAATTTATCTAGATGGAAAATTGTTAGACAATTCTACACCGCTTAAAGCGAGAAAGAATAAATTTGCATTTTTAACAGAAGAGCGTCGAGCGACTGGAATTTTCCCGGTTGCAGATATTAAGTTTAATTCTTGTAGTGCTAACTTTGAAAATTATTTAAAAGGAATAAGTTTAAATAATTCACGAATGGTTAAAGACACTGATGAACAAATCAAAAACATGAAAATTAAAACTAATGGGCAAACTTCATTGATTTCTGAGTTAAGTGGGGGAAATCAACAAAAAGTTATCATTGGGAAATGGTTGTTAACGAATCCAGATATCTTGTTGTTGGATGAACCGACAAGAGGTATTGATGTTGGTGCAAAATATGAAATATATCAATTGATGATTAATCTTGCTAATCAAGGGAAATCAATTATTATGGTTAGTTCAGAAATGCCTGAATTAATGGGTTGTTCAAATAGGATAGCAGTAATGAGTGCTGGGGAAATAGCAGGTATTGTAGATCCTGCGAGCACCTCTCAAGAAGAAATCTTCAATTTAGCTGCTAAATATTTATAGGAGAAAGAGTATGAATTTAAAAAGTATGAATAAGGAAAATTTAGTTAGTTTTCTAGTTGAATATGGTATTTATCTTGTTATGGGGGCATTAATACTTATTGTAATTTTAATGAGACCAGATTTTTTGTCAGTACCAGTATTCATCAACATATTATCGCAATCAAGTGTTAAATTAATCTTAGCGCTTGGAGTAGGTGGAATCATCGTTTTACAAGGTACGGATCTTTCTTTAGGAAGAATTGTAGGATTTGCGACAGTCATTGCTGCTTCACTTTTACAAGCTGTTGATGCTGTTAGTAAATTTTATCCTGATTTGTTCTTGAACGATATGCCAGCTGCAGTCAGAATATTAGTTACGCTGGTAATTTGTATTGTAGTATGTAGCATTATTACTTCAATTAATGGATTCATTGTTGCTAAATTTGATGTGCATCCATTTGTTGTAACTTTAGGAACAAGTTTAGTGGTATATGGTATTAATACACTTTATTATAACTTTGGTGGAGGACAACCAATTGGTAGTCACGACGCAGCATATAAAGAATTTGTTAATGGGAACATTTTGAATTTTAAACAAATGGGAATTTTACAAGGGACGCCATTTGAAAGCTTCTTTATTCCACATTTAGTGATTTATGCAGTAATTATCGCTGTTCTTGTATATTTCATTTGGAATAAAACAGTATTCGGAAAAAACATGTATGCAGTAGGTGGAAATCCTGAAGCAGCCAAAGTAAGTGGTATCAATGTAATTAAAGTATTTGTGCAAGTCAACCTGTTAGCAGGTTTCCTATATGGTGTGGGTGGTTTCTTAGAAGCGGCTCGTATTGGTTCTGCAAATAATTCAACAGGATTAAACTATGAACTAGATGCTATTGCAGCCTGCGTTATCGGGGGAATTAGTTTCTCAGGTGGTGTTGGAAATGTGAAGTCTGCAGTTATTGGGGTATTGATGTTTCAAATTCTTGCCTATGGAATGTTATTCTTAGGCTTAGGTATTGAAATTCAAAATATTATCAAGGGAGCTGTAATCGTGGCTGCCGTTGCATTAGATAGAAGAAAATATATTAAAAAACGTTAATAATAAAAGCCATTATAATGGCTTTTATCATTTGGAGGCAATTGTGAAAAATAAATTAGAAAATCCTAGTTTGGTTGCTGAAAATTTGTTGCAACCCTATACAACGATGTATAAAGCAAAAAGCATGGAAAGTGCTTTAAAATTTAATCAAGAATATCGTCAATACTTAACAGACTTCAAAGTAAAGAAGTTTACAGACTACGATGTTGACCCTTTGATGCTATTTGAGGGTGTTGATATTCAAGTTCCATCATGCCTAGAAGTAAAAGGGCACTCTACTGCACAATATGTGAATCAACAATATCCATTTGATGGTTTAGAAGACATTGTGCCACCATCACTTCCTAGTAGAAATGAAATCTTCATTTATGAGACTACATTTAATTATAGTAAACAAAACACTGCTTATTTAGTGTTTGATGGAGTGTTAAGTAGTTATGAATGTTATCTAAATGGAAAATATGTGGGATTTAAAACGGATTCCTTTACTAAAGGAAGTTTTGATGTTACGGACTTTCTTGTTGAAGGTGAAAACACATTAAGAGTAAAAGTTGTTAAATTTTCTACATGGTTAGAAGATCAAGATTTTTATCGTTTATCTGGTATTTTTAGACCAGTATATATTGAGAGTTATAACGAAGTATTTTTGAAGGACTTTTTAGTGAAATACGATTTAATTGAGTATAAAAAAGCAGATGTAGAAATACTTGTTGAAACAAATAAAAATGCTGATATTACTTTTCATATATATGATTATGCAGATAATCATATACTCTCAACAAAAGAAAATCGTTTTTCAATGGATGTTAAATTGTGGTCTGCTGAAAAACCTAATTTATACAAATTAGTTATTCAAACCAATCATGAATTTACTTCAAAACAAATAGGATTCAGAGAATTTAAAATTGATAAAACGATGCTGATTAACAACAAGAGGATCGAGATCAAAGGAGTAAATCGTCATGAGTTTTCTAATCGACATGGATTTAGTGTCACTTATGAAGAGACACTAAAAGACATACGCAATATCAAAAATTCAAATATGAACGCAATTAGGACAAGTCATTATCCGAATGCAGAATATTTTTATAAACTTTGTGATGAATTTGGACTTTATGTCATGGATGAAGCAAATTTAGAAACACATGGTACTTGGCAACAAAGTGATGGAATGAAATTAAGAGAGATGACAATTCCAAGCAATCGTGAAGAATATCTTGAACCTTTACTTTTTAGGATTGACAACATGTATTATCGCGATCGAAATAATGTATCAATCATTATGTGGAGTTTAGGAAATGAATCTTACGGTGGAGAAAATTTATTAAAAGCCTATCAGTATTTTAAATCATTAGATAACACAAGATTAATTCACTATGAAGGTGATTTTAATGATGATCGTTTTGTATTAAGTGATATGAAATCAACGATGTATCAACCAGTAACAAAAAT
Organism: uncultured Holdemania sp.; assembly: GCA_964368495.1. Taxonomy (GTDB): domain Bacteria; phylum Bacillota_I; class Bacilli_A; order Erysipelotrichales; family Erysipelotrichaceae; genus CALVGQ01. The sequence continues at coordinate 12,641 of CAYJAJ010000033.1, forward strand.
CAAGGAATATTTAAAGCATCATCAAGATAGACCTTACATCTTATGTGAGTATGCGCATGCGATGGGAAACAGTTGTGGTGCTCACCATAAATACACAGATTTGTTAAAAGAAGAACCATTATTTCAAGGCGGATTTATTTGGGATTATATTGACCAAGAATTGTTTCTTGATGGTGTAAATCATTTTGGAGGAAGATCAGGGGATAGACCTACTGATTATAACTTTTGTGTGAATGGGTTGGTTTATTCAAACAGAGAAAATTCACCAAAGATGGCTGAAATCAAACACAATTACTCATCTGTTAAAATTATTATTAATGAGAAGATGTATACCATTAAAAATGAATTTCTATTTACAAATCTTGATGAATATCGATTTGTATTTAAAACAACAGTGAATGGAGTTGTAGTAAAGGAAGAGTCTAAAGTGTTCAGTGTTGAGCCAGGGTGTGAAATAACAAATTCATACGAATTGGACATCAAGGAAAATACAACATATACAATTGAATGTTATTTAAAAGATCATCCTATAGTTATAGAGTCGAAAACATTCAATGAAACTTTTTATAGTCCAAAAAATAAACCTTTGGATTTAGTTGTTGGTGGATTTAATATTGGATATCAAGATGACAATTTTAGATTTGTGTTTGATAAAACAAGGGGATCTATAGCTTCAATTAAATATGATGATGTCGAGTATGTCATTGATTATACAAATACATTTAAACCTTTTTTTACTAGAGCGTTAACAGATAATGATAAAGGAAATGTCGCTAATTATGTTGTTATCCTATACAAGACCAATTGATATTAAATATGAAGATAACACAATTGTTTGTACAAGCATTCTTGGTGACAATAAGACTATTGTAACTGAATACATAAAAATCTATGATGATTATACAATTGAATTAACACTTGATTACAAAGCACAAAGTCATCTAAATGAATTTTATAGCTTTGGGTATTGTTTTGACACGCTTAAAATGGACACATGCACTTACTATGGTTTAGGTCCTGAAGAGAATTATCAAGACCGTAAAATGGCTGCAAACTTAGGTATTTATGAATATAAGATAAGTGAGAATCTACCTAAATATGTTGTCCCTTCAGAGTGTGGTAATCGAGAAGGCAATCATTATGCTATATTGAGCAAAGAAAACAAAGGGCTAGTATTTAGATCGGATGAGGCATTTAGTTTTAGTGCACTAGAGTACAATTATAAAGAGTTACAAAATGCATTTTACATTGATGATTTAAAAGACTCGACTAAAACGTGTATCAATATCTGTAAGGCAAAAGCAGGCGTTGGAGGGGATGATACATGGGGAGCATTAGTTCATGATGAATACTGTCTAAAGGCAAATAAAGATTATCGTTTTAAAATTTATATTAATAAAAAATAAACTGACAACAAGTTAGAAGAATGACTCTAGCTTGTTGTATTTTTTTGATACAAGTAAACATCATAAAATTGAAATAAAAAGGATATTTATCTTGCATTGCAGAAATATTTTGGTATAATAATATAGCAACAGTTGGTTCCTTAGCCAAGTGGTAAGGCAATAGACTGCAACTCTGTGATCGCCGGTTC
>CAYJAJ010000034.1:0-7533 GCA_964368495.1 uncultured Holdemania sp.
AATGTTGAATAATAAAACACTGAATAACAAAATTCGCCAAGCACAAGAAATGACAAAAAATGAGGTTCCTTTCGATGAAGCGTTAATTGATGTAAAAATATTCAAAGGACTGTATAATCGTATGCTGAAAATAGGATTTAAAGCTGGTAATGCAGAAGATACAATGAGTAAAATTGCTTTTAGATATGAAACAGAAATAAACGAAAGTATACATCGTTTTTTGAATATAATAGAACCGACATTAATTGCATTGTTATCAATCGTTGTAGGGATTATATTGTTGTCAGTGATGCTGCCGCTGATGAGTATTATGTCTAGTCTAGGGTAATGTTTAAAAATAATAGATCAGTGATATTGTCTGTTTGTATAACTGCAGCAGTTATAGTTTTTCTTGCTTTAGGATTAGACAATATTGAAAAAGAAATTGAAATTCATGATTTGACAAGATTACAAGAAAGCATTCAAAAGGCAGCGGTAGATTGCTATAGTGTAGAAGGATTTTATCCAGCAAGCATTGAACATTTAGAAGAAAATTACGGTGTGATTATTGATGATGAAGCATACAATGTTTTTTATCAAACAATGGGATCAAACATAATGCCAGATATAAAGGTATTTAGAAAGGGATAAATGATGCGTAAATATTATGTTGTTGAAGTGTTATTCTCCCTAGTTCTTTTTACAGTATTTGTCATTGGAGCATCATTTATAGTTTTTTATGGAGCACGAAATTACAAGAGTATTGTAGACGATCAAGAAGCACAAAAACAGTTAAGGATGAGTGTTGCTTATATTTCTACAAAAGTACATCAGGCTCCATCAGCAAGTAGTTTGCATGTTAAAGAAATAGATAATATTGAATGCTTAGTAATTGAAGAGTCAATTGATGGTATCATGTATTCCACAATTATTTATTATCAAGATGAATATATATGGGAATTATTTACTGAAAATGATCGCATAGAATTAAAAAGTGCTTCAAAAATAATGGGAATAAGCAACTTAAGTATTTCACAACAGAAAGAACAATTGAGTGTTACAGCAACAAATAATTTGAATCAAACGCAAACATTAGTTTTAAACCCAAGATAGGAGTGATTAACAATGAAAAAAACAAGATCATTTAACTTTTTAATTGAATTGTTGATAAGTTCTTTGTTTTTTGCTTTTTCATCAATTATTTGTGTTCAATTATTTGTGTATGCACATCAAAAAAATGAGTTAGCTTTGGATATTACAAAGGCGACTGTTGTTGCAGAAAATTATTGTGAGCAATTAAAAATAATTGATGAGGAAGAAATAAATAAATACAATGAAGTAAGTTACTATTTTGATGAAAATTGGAACATTTCTACTAATAAAGAATATGTTGTAAATATTTCAAAATATGATGAAAGCACTAGTAATACACATCGCTTGATGAAATTTAATGTTGAAGTAATACGAATAGATGATCAACAACTGCTAACTTCAATGAAAGCGTCAAATTTATTGGAGGTAAACAAATGAAAAAACAAAACACAACTTCAGTTGGAATAGGTGTTGGAGCATCGTCAATACTTGTTGTATTTGTAATTTTATGTTTAACGGTCTTTTCGACACTAACTCTTTTGCAAGCGAATGCTTATTTAAAGAGTAGTGAAAATTATAAAATGAATACTGAACAATATTATGAAACAGATTCATTAGCGATGGATGAATTAATAAAAATAGAAAAAATGATAGAAAATAAAAATTGTTTTGCTGAAGTTGAACAAATATTAGTAAATAAGGGTTATAATATAGATGGTAACATGATTAGTTACAGTGTAATTATCAATGATGAAAACAAAATAGATGTTGAACTTCAAATAAACGATGATTATAGTTTAGAAATAATGAAGTGGCAGCAAAAGAATACTTTGGATGATGAATACCAAAATCAAGGATTTGATTTTTAGTGGAGGGTTTATGGAAAATATTCAAGAAATATTAAAATTAGCTATCGATAAAGATGTGTCAGATATTTTTATTATTGCAGGATCACCACTTTGCTTCAAAATTAAAGGAAATATTGTGCGTGTTAATGATCAAGTTTATAAACCAATTGATACTGAAAATCTAATTAGTCAAATTAGAAATTTGGCAAAAACGAACTATCCGGAGACACTAAATAAAAATTTTGAGAATGATTTTTCATTCTCCTTACAAAAATTAGGGCGTTTCCGCGTAAATACATATCAACAAAGAGGATCATCTGCTGCAGTTTTAAGAGTGGTGAAGTTTGATTTACCAAATCCAAGTGATTATAAAATTCCAGAGCAAGTATTGAATTTTTCTAATTTGCAAAAAGGATTAGTTTTAGTCACAGGATCTGCGGGAAGTGGAAAATCGACGACTCTAGCGTGTATTGTGAATAAAATAAATGAAAACCGGAATGCTCATATTGTGACTATTGAAGATCCGATTGAGTATCTTCACCATCATAAAACTAGTATTGTAAGCCAAAGAGAAATTGCTCATGATACGATGGATTATTTGACAGCGCTAAGGGCAGCTTTAAGAGAAGCACCTAATATTATTTTAGTTGGTGAGATGAGAGATTTAGAAACAATACAGACAGCATTGTCTGCAGCAGAAACAGGACATCTTGTTTTATCGAGTCTACATACATTAAGTGCAGCTGAGACAATTAATAGAATAATAGATGTTTTCCCAGCGTCAAAGCAGCAACAAATTCGTGTTCAATTAGCGATGGTTTTACAAGCAGTCATCTCACAACAGTTAATACCAAGCAAGGAAAATGAATTAGTGCCTGCTTTTGAAATTATGACAATGACTAATGCTGTAAGGACACAAATACGAGAAAATAAGCTTCATCAAATTGACAATACAATCGCCTCTAGTAAAGCATATGGAATGATTCAAATGGATGAATCAATATTAAAACTATTTCAAGATGGTTTTATTACAAAAGAAAATGCGTTGCTATATGCATCAAATCCTGAAGTGCTAGAAAAGAAATTAAAGTAGAGGTGATTTTGTGGATAAGAAAATTAAGTTAAATTTATTTGGAAGCTTAAAGCTAATACTCGATGATAAAGAAATAGATCTTGAAGAAAAATTGGGAAAGCAATTAACTTCATTGTTTTCGCTTATTCTATTTAATCGTAAACAAGAGATTAGTAAAGAGAAACTAATTGATACCTTATGGCAAAACAGTGATAACCCAATTAGTGCATTGAAAGTGTCAATTTTCAGATTGCGTACAATAATAAAAAGCATCGATGAAATGAAAGATAGTGAGTGGATTATTACGACAAAGAAAAACTATCAATTTAATAATGAATTGGATATAGAAATTGATGTCAATGAATTTGAAACACTGGTATTTCAGGCAAAAAACACGAATGATGCGACGTTATTAGCAAAAGCTATAGATATTTATAATGCACCACTATTGATGAATTTAGATGCTGATTGGATTGTAATGGAAAGAAACTATTATAAATCTTTGTTTATTCAGTCTGCAGAAAACCTTTCGAAACATTTATTAGAAGAAAATAAATTTGAAGAAATTATAACAATAAGTAAGAAAGTACTTAACATAGATCCTTATGTAGAAGAGATGATTAGCTTATATGTGCGAGCGTTAATTCAAAATAAGCAATATAATTTAGCTTTAAATTACTTTGATAGTATTTCGAAAAGATTTTATGATGATATGGGATTTGAGTTACAGATAGAAAAAAAATCATTATTTAATATTGTTTCATCAGAATCATTTAAAAAGAAATCAACGAATATCGACGATTTCTATTATAAAATATTAGAAACAGACATAAAGAAAGGTCCGCTATTTTGTAATTTTGATAACTTTAAAGTTATTTTGCAATTTGATTTAAGAAATTGTAAAAGAGAGAGAACAAATAAACATTTAGTATTTATTAGTTTAGATGAAGTAAAAGAAAATCTAGCATCTGATATGGAACTATTAATTAGTGTAATTTCTGCATCACTTAGAATAAATGATGTTTACACAAAGATGAGTGAATCGCAGGTTGCTATATTATTGAATGTAAAGGAAGAAGCGTTCGCAAAAATCGCAATCGATGGAGTAAAAATGCATTATGGTAACGCAAGTGGTGGTCAATCATTTTCAACAATCACAAAAAGTTTAATTACGAAAAAGGATTAGCTGATAAAAAGTAATTGATTTATAATATCTTATCAACTAATCCATATTCTAGAGCTTCACTTGCATCGAGATAATAATCACGTTCACAGTCATTATAAATTTTAGTGAAGCCCTGTTTTGTGTGTGTCGATAAAATTCGATACACTTTTTCTTTTACTTTTTGTATATGTGCTGCGGTAATACTTAAATCAGTGGATGAACCTTTCATGGCCCCTAGAGGTTGATGGATCATAATTTCACAGTTTTTTAATGCAATACGTTTCCCAGGTGTTCCACTAGCTAATAAAATAGAAGCCATACTTGCTGAACATCCCATGCATATTGTAGAAATATCACAATCTATAAACTGCATTGTATCATAAATAGCAAGACCTGCAGTCACACTCCCACCAGGAGAATTGATATAAAATTGAATTGGATCATTACTTAATGATGATAAATATAAAAGTTGTCCACAAATACTGCTTGCCATATTGTCTTCAATTTCTCCTGTGCATAAAATTATTCTTTCTTTCAATAATAATGAATATAAATCATAAGCTCTTTCCATTTGGTTAGAGCGTTCAATAATTGTGGGTACTACAACCATAAGATCACATCCTTTATATTAAAGTATGCGATAAACAGTGAAGATTATACCAAAGATGTTGAAAAAGAGTAAACAAGAAAAAACCTGAAAAAGCGACATTTTTTTTGTGAAAATAATGACAAAGCGCCCTGCAATCATTGACATTGATGATTTATAATCTTATAATTAACTTGTGTCATAAGGAGGAATTTTATAATGACAGTTAAAGTAGCGATTAATGGTTTTGGACGTATTGGACGTTTAGCATTTCGTCAAATGTTCGTAGCTGAAGGTTACGAAGTAGTAGCAATCAATGACTTAACAAGCCCTAAAATGTTAGCACATCTTCTTAAATATGATTCAGCACAAGGACCTTTTCATGGTCACGTAGTTGAAGCAAAAGAAAGTTCAATTGTAGTAGATGGTAAAGAAATCGAAATCTATGCAATGGCTGATGCAAAAGAATTACCTTGGAAAGAATTAGATGTAGATGTAGTGTTAGAATGTACAGGTTTTTATACATCAAAAGAAAAAGCTTCTGCACATATTACTGCGGGTGCTAAAAAAGTTGTTATCTCTGCTCCAGCTGGAAATGATTTGCCAACGGTTGTGTTTGGAGTCAATGAAGATGTTATTTCAGCAGAGGATACAGTTATTTCAGCTGCATCTTGTACTACAAACTGTCTAGCACCAATGGCTGATGCATTAAATAAATATGCAACAATTCAATCAGGTATCATGACAACAGTTCATGCTTATACAGGGGATCAAATGACATTAGATGGTCCACAACGTAAAGGAGATTTACGTCGTGCTCGTGCTGCAGCGGTTAATATTGTTCCTAACTCTACAGGTGCTGCAAAAGCAATTGGTTTAGTAATTCCTGAATTAAATGGTAAATTAATTGGTTCAGCACAACGTGTACCAGTTCCAACAGGATCAAGTACAATTTTAATTGCAGTTGTTAAAGGAACAGATGTAACTAAAGAGGGAATAAATGCAGCAATGAAAGCTGCTTCAAATGATTCGTTTGGCTATACTGAGGATGAATTAGTATCTAGTGATATTATTGGATGTACTTATGGATCATTATTCGATTCAACTCAAACAATGGTAACTAAAGTTGATGATGAAACATATCAAGTGCAAGTTGTATCATGGTATGATAATGAAAACAGCTACACTTCACAAATGGTGCGTACAATTAAATATTTCTCTGAGAAATAGAAATCATATGATAATTGATAAAAGGCCGAGTATTTCTTGGCTTTTTTCAGTTCAATAAATGACAAAATGAATTATCGAGGTGAAGTATGGATAAAATAGCAATAATTTCGGATATACATGGAAATCTAACTGCGTTGAAAACTGTCTTAAAGGACATAAAAGAAAGAGATATTAAAGTTATCGTTTGCTTGGGTGATATTGTTGCAAAAGGAATAAATGTAAATGAATGTATTCGTTTAGTTAAAGATGAATGTGATATTATAATACAAGGGAATTGTGATCGTTATTACACAACTGATCATGATATAAAGGTGGCAAAAAATCTAGAAGAAAAACGAATTATTTGGAACAAAACTCTTATAAATGAGGAAAACAAAAAATTCATAAGGGAATTACCATTTAGCTATGAAATGATGATTAGTGGTAGTCTAGTGCGTTTTTTTCATGCAAGGCCAGATATTGATAATGAAACAATTATTAGCTTCGATGATCCATTAACGAAAAGTATTATGTTCAAACCATCAAATAAAACTATCAGTGATAAAGTAGCGGATGTTGTTGTGTTCGGACATACACATCAACATTACTTAGAAAAGCTCTATAATAAGACATTATGCAATTGTGGTAGTGTTGGCAATCCAATTGATATAATAAGAGATGAAAAATTTGATAGCAGTGTGTTTGAAACAATCAATGCTCATTATTTGATTATTGAAGGTGTAATTAATGGTGGTTATGGGAATCCTCTTAATTTCAACTTTGTAAGAATACCCTATGATATTGATTCAGAATTAAGTATGAATGAAAATAACATCGAGTTAGATATCTATAAAAAAGAACTTTATAAGGGATGTTATAGAGATATGAAGAAAATAGAGGTCTTTTTTAAAAAAAAGAACATAAAATTAAAATAAAGCAGAAAATATGGAGAACTGAAAAGAATATGAAATATTTACAATTAAATAAAGAGTTGCATGCATCACAATTAGTATTCGGATGCATGCGTATCAATGAAATGAAAGTTGATGATTTAGAAAAATTGGTAAAAAAAGCTTTGGATTTAGGAATTAACTTCTTCGATCATGCGGATATTTATGGTGGCGGAGAGAGTGAAAGACTATTTGGAGAAGTGCTAGCACGCAATCCACAAATGAGAGAAAAAATGATTATTCAAAGCAAATGTGCTATTCGCAGAGGCGATAATATAAATTATTATGATTTTAGCAAGGAACATATTTTAGCATCAGTAGAAAAGAGTTTAGAAAGATTACAGACAGATTACTTGGATGTGTTATTGCTTCATCGTCCGGATACATTAATGGATCTTGAAGCGGTTTCAGATGCATTTAATGAATTACACAAATCAAAAAAAGTTAAATATTTCGGAGTATCAAATATGAATGCCATGCAAATAGAATTACTTCAAAGTGCACTCGGCGAAAAAATACTATTTAACCAACTTCAATTATCTCCGGTTCACTCTGGTATGATTGCCAATGGATTTTATGTGAATATGAAAGAAAATCCATCTATTGATCATGATGGAAATATATTGGAGTAT
>CAYJAJ010000034.1:7543-13974 GCA_964368495.1 uncultured Holdemania sp.
AAGAAGGAACATTTATAAATCACCCTGATTATCCAGAGTTAAACGAAACACTTCAAAAATATGCAGACAAATATGGCGTAACTAAAAATGCGATTGTTGTGGCGTGGATAACTAGACACCCTGCAAATATTCAACCTATATTTGGAACTACAAGCATAAAACACTTAGAAGAGCTTGTTAAAGGAAATGATGTGATGTTAACACGTGAAGAATATTATCATATATTTGCAAGTGGTATAAAAGTTCCGTTATTACCATAACAGTAGTTATTGTAGCCTGATAAAATGAAACGAACAAAAAGAATTGGAACCATTCTAAACGAACCAATTTTTGCAGTTCGTTTTTAAATTGTTCTTTCACAATAGTTGAATTATATTTGATGCAAAGTTCTGTGAAAATAAAAATATACAATAAAAAATGTGAAGAAAAGTTGAATTGTGTTGAAATTGTGAAAGAGCTCTTTATAATATAAATGAATAATGTTATAATGATGCCTACAAAATAAGGTAGAGGAGGTTGTTTAATGATTGCGAAGTTTCCAGAAAAACTATTAAAACTTAGAAAACACTTTAAATATTCACAACAAGAAATCGCAAGATTATGCAACGTGGATTTAATTGCATACATGAGTTGGGAAAATGGGAGATCTTTACCAACTATAGATGAAATAATAAAACTATCTGAAATATATGGGCTCACAGTAGATGAAATAATATAGAATTCAGATGAAATACCATTTTTTAATTATGATTTAGAAGATGATTTTCCACTTAATCCAAATACTCCTACAAAAAAGATCAAAGAGGATGAAAATTTAGAACATGTGGTCGTGAACGAAAAAAAGGTAAGTGAAACAACAAAACAACCAATTTCAATAAATGAAACACAAGTGTTTAGTAAAAAAGAATTAAGTATAGAGAAAGAAAAATCAGAAATTAAAAAAGACAAAATTTCTATATTAAATAATTTAAGCAATAAAAACAAAATGATTATTGGGATTGGTGTGGCTTTTCTATTAATGATTATTGTAATCAGTGCACTTGTTGATGATGAAAAATCTTCTACATTAATAAGCAATCAAATGGAAGAAACAAATAGGCTAAGTGCTGAAAATGAATATACGCTATTAATAAATAATGATGGCACAGTAGAGAGTTATGGCAAAGACAATGTAGGCCAAATGGATGTTACATCGTGGAATGAGGTTACTTCTGTAGTATCGGGAGAAAATCACAGTGTAGGCTTACTTGAAGATGGGAAAGTTATTGGTGCAGGTTCAAACGGATATGGACAACTTGACTTTAGTGCATGGAATAATGTTGTTGATATATCGGTAGGGAAAAATCATACAATTGGCTTAACAAGTGATAATAAAGCTGTTTGTGTAGGCGATAATCTTCAGGGACAATGTGAAGTTGAGGAATGGGAAGATTTAAAGCTAGTGAAGGCAGGGGTAAATTCAACAATTGCAATTACTAACGATTCACAAATTTTATCAACAAGAGAGTTTGAACATGATTTAGATAAATTTTCAAATCTAGATAACATCGTAGATGTAGTATATTCAGACTCGGTGTTTATAGCATTATTAGATAATAACACTGCAGTTTGCACAAGTATTAATGAAACAACTGCTTGTGATATTGAAAACATTAAAAACCTTAAAAAGGTTGTAGTCAATGAAGAAGCGGTTGTAGGATTACTCACTACAGGGGAAATTATCTTGTTTGGTGATGTTAGTTATGCAGAAACTGATGTTGAATTATTAAGCGATATCATAGCAGTTGCATTAGGAGATGAGTATTTAGTTGCATTAACAAACAATAATGAGGTTATTGGTTTGGGGAATGCAACAAATCATCCATTTTCAGAAGAAGAAGCAAAGCAAATTCCTAGTGTACAAAACTTGAGTGTTGAAATTGACACAACTGTAAAAATACGATGGGATAGTGTGAGTGAAGCGTCATATTATGAATTGAATATAGAGGGTATTGGCGATTACAAACTTGTAAATAATGAACTTAGTTTACCTTTAAATTTGTTTGAAGATGAAACAGTTTATAGTGTAAGTGTTGTTGCAGCAACAAATGATAGTTCATTGGAAAGTTCGGATGAATCAGTATATGTATTTACCTTTATTGAAAAAGAAACTGAACAAACAACTACTTCAGCGTCACAAATTATTGTTTCTTCATTAGCATCAACAACTTCAACAACTACTGCACCTACATCGATAGTTACTTCAACAGTGACAACGGAAGAAAGTACCACTGAAGTTAATGCAACAGAAGATACTCAGGCAAGTAGTTCTGCAACTTCGCAAGGAGAAATGAATAATGAGTAATAAAGTTTGGTTTTATCTTAAAGAAGAAAAAAAAGAAGGTCCCTTTAGTGATGAAGAAATCATAAAACTGATAAAAATGGAAATTATAACAGAAAATGATGATATTTGGATGACAAAAATGAATGATTGGATGAAGTTAAAGGATACAATCTATTCATTCTATATACAAAAAAAAGGTGTTTAATTAGACTAAGTTGATAAAAAATAGTTTAATCTAAATTAACAAAAGCATTAAGATATGAACATCGATCGATAAAACTTAAATTATCATTCGGTGGGGCTGATGGCTTTACAAAATGGTTTTTAATCATGTATACTACTAGTAGAAACCAATAATAAAGAAAAGTAGTTTATTGAATAGTACATAGAGAGAGTTGTTTAGGTGAAAAAACTTTACTTGAAAATAAATGAATGCATCTTTTAGGGTCAATCTGAATTAAGTAGGATTGAACGTTTAATTTCACGTTATGAAATAGAGTGGGACTTTGTCCAAAAAGAGTGGAACCGTGCAAAAGCACCTCTTCAGTGTGGGTGCTTTTTATTATCTTTAAAATGAGTAAAAGGAGAAAATTATGATAAGACTATACAATTCAAAAACAAAAAATATTGAAGACTTTAAACCAATACATGAAAATGAGGTAAGCATGTATGTATGTGGTCCCACTGTTTACAATCATGCACATATAGGAAATGCGCGACCTTTGATTGTTTTCGATACTCTAAGAAGAGTATTTGAAGCAAATAACTATGAGGTTAAATTTGTGTCTAATTACACTGATGTGGACGATAAAATCATTAATAAAGCAAAAGATGAAGGTGTAAGTGAAAAAGAAATTGCTGAAAGATATATTTTAGCATATCAAGATATACGAAAGAAATTAAATACTAAGGATTTATATGCAACCCCAAGAGTAACAGAAGTCATGGATGATATAATTATGTTCATAAAAAAGTTAGTTGATGCTGGGTATGCGTATGAGTCAGCGGGAGATGTTTATTTCAGAGTTAATAAAGTGGAAACTTATGGTGAGATATCCAAACAAAAAATAGATGATTTGTTAGTGGGTGCAAGAATTGAAGAAAACACAAAGAAAGAAAGCCCACTTGATTTTGCATTGTGGAAAAAAATGGATGAAGGAATACGTTGGCAAAGTCCATGGTCACTTGGACGTCCAGGATGGCATACTGAATGTGTTGTAATGATCCACAATGTGTTTAATCAAGAGATTGATATCCATGGTGGAGGTATGGATCTTCGTTTTCCACATCATGAAAATGAAGTAGCACAATCAAAAGCGTGCTATAACAACAGCATTGCAAATGTCTGGATGCATAATGCAATGATTAATATTAATGGAGAAAAAATGTCTAAATCATTGGGAAATGTGTGGTGGGCTAAAGATGTTATCGAAAATTTAGGAGCTAATGTAGTTCGTTGGTTGATGAATAGCGTTCATTATCGAAAAGAATGCAACTTAAGTGATGAGGCAATTGAAACTGCAAAAACTGAACTTCATAAAATAGAGTTAGTCTTAAAGCAAGCGATGGTTAAATTAGAAATCTTAAACGAAACAAATTTTTCACAACTTGATGATAGTTTTAACATATTTTTAGAAGCAATGAATGATGATTTAAATACACCAAATGCGTATGCTGAAATATTTGAAGCAGCTAAACAACTAAACAATAATCTTCGACAAAGAGATGTTAATGTTGACAAACTAAACGGATTAACAAATGCAATTCTTAAAATGTTAGATGTTTTGGGAATTAAAATAAATCGCATTGTATTAAGTGATGAAGATAAAAATATTTTTACTAAATGGGATCAATTAAAGAAAGAAAAAAACTTCGAAGAAGCAGATAAAGTAAGAGCAATTTTAATGGAAAGAGGATTAGCTTAATGAATGTGAATGAGTGTTCAGGGAGCACTCTTGCATATTTAGGAGATGCAGTTTGGTCATTGTATGTAAGAGAATACCTTGTTGAAAAAGGATACACAAAGGCAAAAGATTTACAAACAAAAAGTATTCGCTTCGTTAGTGCAAAAGCACAAGCTTCATTTTATCAACGTATGCATGATGAAAATTTTCTTAGTGATACGGAAGAGGAAATGTTTAAAAGAGGAAGAAATCACCATGGTACAAGTTCTCCGAAAAATACAGATGTAGTAACATATCGCATATCAACAGGATTTGAATCTATGATTGGATACTTATATATGATTAAAGACGAAGCTAGATTAAAAGAAATATGGAATAAAGTAAAGGCATGGATGGAGGAGTAATATGGCACAAACAATATACGGAAAAAATTTAGTACTACAACGTTTAAAAGAAGCAAGGCAAATTTCGATTATGTATTTGCAAGAAGGTCTTCAGCAACAACAATTTATGAATGAAGCAAAAAAAGCAAAAATAAAAGTAGAAATTGTAAGTAGAAAAAAACTAGATTCGCTAGCTAAAGGCGGAAAGCACCAAGGCGTTGTTTGTGAGATTGATGATTATAAAACAGTTTCTGTTGAAAAAATTGTTAATTCGGTACCTGAGGATAAACTTGGATTAATCGTAATGATTGATCAACTAGAGGATCCACATAATTTAGGAGCTATTTTACGCACATGTGATGCAATAGGTGCTGATGGGGTAATTATAAAGAAAAATAACTCTGTCGGATTAAACGCAACTGTTGCAAAAGTATCGACTGGCGCAATTGAAACTGTTCCTGTGGCAGAAGTAACAAATCTATCACAAACGTTAGAGTATTTAAAAACTATGGGATATTGGATATATGGTAGTGATGCAGAAAACTCAAAAGACTACAGAAGTTTTAGCTATGATACACCAATGGTGTTGGTATTAGGGTCAGAAGGTAAAGGAATATCAAGGCTTGTGAAAGAACACTGTGACCAAATGGTGAGACTACCAATGCTTGGTGAAGTCACATCACTGAATGTTTCTGTTGCCTGTGGGGTTTTATTATACCAAATTCACCAAAAACGATTCCCACTGTAAAGGGAGGATAACTGTGCACAACAAAAGAGGACTTACGAGTATTAGTGATTATGAGTTGCTTTATATGATTCGACAAAAAGATGATTTTGCGATTGAATACATGTTAAGGAAGTATCATCAATATTTACGAGTCTTAATTTTAGAGGTTTTTGGTGATTCTTCAAATATTGATTTTGATGAACTATATTCTATCTCTAAATATAAGTTGTATGAAGCCACAACAGGATATTGTGATGATAAAGGCGCAACATTTTATACTTATTTAAGTATATGTGTGGTTAGGAAATTAAAAAATATTAAGCGGACAATTTATCGAGAAAGAAAGAAAATAGGAGTATGTTGGTCACTGGATAGCTATGTGTCGGAAGATAAAGATATGTATCTTGTTGATACAATAGAAAACAACCAAGAATTGTATAAACCAACATATTACTTTGATTATGTAACATCGCTACAATACATAAAGGAATTTTCTCATTCGTTAAATGAATTTGAATTGAGTGTTTTGCGTATGATGACTACCAAAAACACGTATAGTGAAGCAGCTGAATTATTGAATATTACAAAAAAACAATATGACAATGCACTGTATCGAATTCGCAAGAAATTAGCGAACTATTTAAGTGAAATTCACAAATGAATAAAATAAAAAATCTATGAAATATTGCAAGAGCTATTCGTGTCAATGGTTTATAGTTTTTTTAGTAGTTCGAAATAAGCAATGATTATTCAACTATTTAGTTTCAAATGATTGCATGACTAGTCACTATTTTTAAAAACTATATACTTTAGTGGCATGATGTTAGGGTTTGAGAAGGCGTATAAAATGGGGAGCTACTTACAAACCTCAAAAGCATTGCATAGAGTGGATTTAACTAGTAAATCCAGAGTTAACAATGTGTTTGACTATTCCCTAATGATATGATAAAGTTAATAAGCAATCACAGAGGAGGTTTTTTTATAATGGCAAATAATGATAAAGTAATATTGAAATGAACTGTGTGTATATCAAGAAATTATACAAATCATCGTAACAAAAAAACTCATAAAGAGAGTTTAGAATTAAAGAAATA
>CAYJAJ010000035.1:0-10446 GCA_964368495.1 uncultured Holdemania sp.
CTTTTTTTGACTAATCTTGAACTTCTAATTCATTTACAGCTTCTTTAATTACTTTATCCGCAACAGCTGGTGGTGCTGCTTCATAACGATCAAACACCATTGTAAATTCACCGCGACCTTGGGTCATTGATCGAAGCTCAGTCGCATAAGATTGCATCTCAGCCATTGGAATTTCCGCTTCAACTAATTGTACATCCCCATTTAAATCCATACCCATAACCATTCCGCGACGTTTATTTACATCCCCCATAATGGTACCAGTAAATTCCTCAGGAATAGAAATTTCAACTTTACCGATTGGTTCAAGTAAAATTGGTTTTGCTTTCGGCATACCTGCTTTGTAGGCAAGTCTTGCAGCTGACTTAAATGCAATCTCTTTTGAATCAACATCGTGATACGATCCATCATAGAGTGTTGCTTTTACACCAACAACTCGATAACCCGCAAGCACTCCCTTTTCCATACACTCACGAAGTCCTGCTTCAACTGCTGGAAAATACTGACGTGGAACAGATCCGCCAAATACATCCTCTTCAAAAACCATTTCAACTTCTTCAGTAGGTTCAAAACGAATCCAAACATGCCCGTATTGTCCTGCTCCACCTGTTTGTTTTTTATGTTTCCCTTCTACTTCCACACTACCACGAATCGTTTCGCGATATTGCACTTTAGGTGTTGTTGTAGTAACTTCAACTTTATACTTTGTTTTTAATTTATTAATTAAAACATCAATTTGTTGATCACCAATTGCATACATCACTGTTTCTTTAGTTTCTGTATTTCTTACTATATTAATTGATTTATCTTCATCAGCCATTTTTGCTAAAGCAAAACTTACTTTATCTTCATCAGCTTTTGTCTTAGGCCAAATAGCTACTCCGAGCATTGGCATTGGATACTTTGTCGCTTCATATTTTACAAGTTTTGATTTAGTCGCTAGAGTATCGTTGGTTTCAGTATGTTGAAGTTTTATAACAGCTCCAATATCACCAGTAAATAATTTACCAACCGCTACTTGAACTTTCCCTTTCATAATATAAATTTGATTAATTTTTTCTATCTCTTCTTTTTGAACATTAATTACTTGTGCATCAGTAGTAAGCACACCAGTCATTACTTTTATTAAAGAAATTCTCCCTACAAATGGGTCTACAATTGTTTTATAAACAAAGGCAGACATACTTTCATTTTCATTTGTCTCAAGAAGTACTGAATTTGAATTTTCATCATAAGCATTAACTGTACCTTTTTCAGCATAACTAGGAAAATATTCACTCACTAAGTCAAGCAATCGTTCAATCCCTACACATTGAGTAGCAACCCCACTATAACATGGTCTAATTTCACCATTGCGAACTCCAATTCTTAATCCACGTGCAATTTCATTTTCATCGAAATTTTCACCCGAAAAATACTTTTCCATTAAATCGTCATCACCCATTGCAATTGCTTCAGCAATTTGATTGTAATATGCATCAACACGATCACGATATTTTTCTGGAACCTCTTTAGCGTTATCTCGGTCATTATAATACCATGCCTTTTTTCTTAAAATATTAATACTTCCGATTACATTACGATTTTCATCGCGCATTGGCATTTCGAAAGGAATAACACTTTTCCCAAATTTATCACGAAGTTGATTGTATGTACGATCAAATGTCGCATTTTCATCATCTACTTTATTTACAAAGAAAATAGTTGGGAGCTTTTTTTCATTTGCTAATCGAAATGCTTTTTCTGTTCCTGCTTCAACACCTTCTTTAGCGCTCACTGCAATTAATGCATTATCTGCGACTGCTAATCCCGAGCGCATATCTCCTTCATAATCTAAATAACCTGGTGTATCTATGAAGTTAATTTTGCAGTCTTTCCACTCAATTGGAACTACTGAAGTATAGACTGAATAACCTCTTTTAATTTCCTCTTGGTCATAGTCCGATGTACTATTGCCATCAAGAGTTTTTCCCATGCGATCAATTTCTTTCGTAAAATAAAGCGCCGCTTCAACAATGCTTGTTTTTCCACATCCACTATGTCCAAGTAAAACTACATTTCTTACTTCATTCGCTAAATAATCTTTCATCTTAGTCGCCCTCTATTTCAAAATTTCTTTCAAATCTGCTAAACACTCAACACGCACATAGTGAATGGCTTTATTTTTATCAACATCCATTACTTCTTTATCTGCACCGTGCTCAATTAGATAAACTACTAACTCTTTAATTCCGCTGTATGCAGCACGCATCAGTGCCGTTGTTCCATTATTATCCCTAAAATTAATATCAGCATCTGCATCAACAAGTAACGTAATAATATCTGCTTTGCATCCTAAGACCGCTTCCATCAAAGCTGTTCTTCCTTTGTTATCTCTGGTGTTAACATTTGCACCATTTCCAATTAAATAATGGCATACATCAAACTCACCTAAGAACGCAGCGCGCATCAATGATGTTCTTCCATTGTTGTCATGGCTATTAACATCACTACCAGCAACTACAAGCATTTTACATATTTCTAAATAACCTTTTTTTGCAGCACCCATTAATGCAGTTTTATTATTTAAATCCCGCTGCCTAACATCTGCACCATTGTCTAGCAAAAAACGTACGATATCTTCATGACCACGTTTCGCACTTCTCATTAATGCTGTTCTTCCATCACCAGAAGCCACATTGACATCTGCACCTTGAGCAACAGTTGCACAAACTTTTCCAAAATCCCCTGCAGCTGCTGCATCCCAAAACTCCTTGTTTAATTGATCCATAATTATTCCTCCTTATTTTAGATCATTTATGAAGGTGTATCTAAATATAATTCAAAAAGAACTTCCTTGAAATGATAAATAAGATACTTCCTTATTTGTATCTAATCGTTACAGAAAAAGCTATTTAATATGTTGAATTTTAATGAATTATTTTTAACTTTCCTGCAAGATATAAAAAAGATGGACATAGTTAATCCATCTTAAAAGTTCTGTGGAAGCATACAAATACTCACCTTGTTCTATTTTTTTTGAATAAGAACCGAAAGCATTCATAATTCCACCTCTCTTCTTATTATTATTGTAATCGCTATCACAAAAATTTACAACATCTTTTTTATAAAACTCCATATTATTTTATGCAATAACAAACTCGTAAAAACCTTATTTATTTAAAACTACATGAGTAGGATATGGAATCACAATTTTAGATTCATCAAATTTTTCTTTTATTGCTTTTCGTAAATCACATGTTGCAATAAAGCCATCACTTGCATTTTTTGTATGAAAAGACAATCTCAAATCAATTCCATAATCGCCTAAGTTAATCACAATACATGAAATGTACTCTTTATCCTCATCATTTAGTACTAAATAATGATTAATTGCACATTCTTTAATAATATTCATCGCATCATCAATATTGCTTTCATAACTAATAGAAAGTGTTAAAAAATTATTAAATGGATAACTACTATCTTTGTTTTCAATAATACTACTATTCATAATGCTGTTTGGTATTACAATCTCAGAGTTTTCGAAAGTTACGACAACTGTATGTCTTAGTCCTATTTCTTTTATTCTGCCATTAATATTTTTATCCACTATGCAAATTAAATCATCCACCCTAAATGGCTGATAAAAAGCTAGAAAAAAACCGCCTACAATATTTGACATAGATTCTTGTGACGCTAAAGCTAAAGCTACTCCAAACACACTAGATGTCCCCAGTAATAAAGTACCTAAAGATGAAAATGCTTTGAATTGGATTAATATCAAATAAATTAAAAACCCATAGACAAGGACTTTAACGATATTAAGCGAAAAATTATAGATAGTTTCAGCAGATTTTCCTTTTTTAAGTACTGATCTTTCACAAATTCGCTTAAATGCTCTTAATAATAATTTTGCGGTTACAAACAAAATTAATGCGTAAACAAAAGTCAATAAATATCCCATTTCTGTATATTCGATTCCAAACGCTAAAATACTTTCCATAAACTCACCATTCCTACTATGAAGATACATGAATTAAGCTTATCCGTCAACCTAAACAAAGGGCAAAAATATTTTGCCCTACTTGTTAACTACATTTAATCGTACATCGTCTGGATGAACTTCCTTCATAATTGATAACCAGGTATTGCTTCCGACAATCCCATCAACTGCTAACCCATTTGTTCTTTGATATTCTTTAACTAAATATTCTAATTTCATATCAAATTCTCCATTAAGCTCCTCTACAGGATAGCTTAATGCCCACAATGTATCCTGTAACACAAAAACCGCTACACCAATGTCACCAAACCTTAAACTAGGGAATGGAATTACTTCATTGACGTGCTCCCCACACTGATGCATATGAACAACCGTAGAGTCTATATCCATATGCCCTATTTTTGTAAACTGATTAGAGAATTCCAATGCCTTTGTTAAATTAACCTTATCGCAATAACTTAGATTCTCAGCACCATTACAAGCACTTCCTAATTTATGAACATACATTCCATTTTTTACTACTTGCCAACCTCGAAAAAAACCTTCATTGACATGAAATGGATACATTTCATGATCAATTGAACTTTCAAACGCCTCTAAGAATGCTTTGGAAGACCACAAAACATTTGTATTGTTATCGCCTAAAAATGCACTCACAGTTAAATGCTTATTCGTAGTATAAGGCATATCTTGACTAAGAGACCTTTCATACTTTTCAATTTTGTTTAATTCTTCGTTGTGTACATATATAATCATTTTTTATCACCCCACTACATTTTATTCAAAATATAAAATATGTTTGGGCATAGTTCATATCAATATTATAATATTTTTCATATCCTACCATTAGAAAGGTGGTAAGATTATGGCTTTTGTAATCACAGAAGGAAACGAAGGTTTATCGATAATAAAAATTCAAGAATATTTAAATGAGTTGAATTCCCTGTATCCTTTTATACCTATAGTAAAAATAGATGGTATTTATAGCAACGAAACAATCAACTCAATCTTCACATTTCAAAAAGAAACAGGATTGCCTGCAAACGGTATTATTGATACTCTCACATGGGATAAGATAATTACAAAACACAAAGCAGTTAATCAAACTACTTATTTTAATTCAACATATAGTGCGTGCATCCGCTATGGAAATGTTGGACTTGATGTCCAAAAAATACAAGGATATCTTAATCTATTACTTCCTACCAATAAACAAATTGTTATCGATGGGCATTTTGGAATTGACACCGAATCAAAAGTTATCAAATTTCAAATCAAAAATGAATTAGAAGCTAATGGAGAAATCGATGATAAAACATGGAATAGAATAATTGAACTACT
Organism: uncultured Holdemania sp.; assembly: GCA_964368495.1. Classification (GTDB taxonomy): domain Bacteria; phylum Bacillota_I; class Bacilli_A; order Erysipelotrichales; family Erysipelotrichaceae; genus CALVGQ01. Next base: position 5,324 of record CAYJAJ010000035.1, read on the forward strand.
TTAAAGAAAATATCAGTTTTAATTAAGTATTAAACAGCTAATTTATGCTATAATACAACTAGGTGATTAAAAATGGAAATATTAGCTCAAATTAGCGATTTATTTATATGGATTAATATGCTTTTATTGTTTGTTGTCGTTATTGTCATTTTCCGATGCTTAAACGCTTTACTTAAATTCGCTAAGGTAAGTACAAGTACTCTCTCACCCTTAGTTACTACTACAAACAGATTGAAGACGATGCAAGCACAGTCTTTAGAAATTCAACAATATTTTGCCCCAATATTAAAAATTGCTGGCTATATAATAAAAATTAGATTCTTAAAAAAATTAATTACACATAAGCATTAAACTGAGAAATTCTCAGTTTTTTATTTCATGGAAATCTTTTAATTCGACAAAAAACCCTGCAATGCAGGGTTAAATATCTAATTCTATTTTTTCATCTAATCTTTCTGAAACATATTTTCCATCTTTTTTTCTCTGACGTACACATTCACTTAGTAAATACTCAATCTGCCCATTAATTGATCTAAAATCATCCTCAGCCCACATTGCTATATCATTATATAATTTCGAAGATAACCGAAGTGGGATTTGCTTTTTTGATTTATCTGACATCGTGATTAATAAATACTACCTGAATTCACAATTGGCTGAGCATCTTTATTACCACATAGTACTACCATTAAATTAGAAACCATCGCTGCTTTACGTTCTTCATCAAGCTCTACTATATCTTTTTCACTCAATTTAGATAAAGCCATTTCAACCATACCAACTGCTCCATCAACGATTAACTTGCGTGCATCAACAACTGCAGCAGCTTGCTGACGTTGCAACATTGCCATTGCAATTTCAGGCGCATAGGCTAAATAAGTTATGCGAGCATCTAGTATTTCTAAACCAGCAGATTCAACTTTCTGTTGAATTTCCTCTTTAATTCTTTGAGCAACTTGCTCACTAGAACCTCGTAGTGAACCTTCATCAGCTTGTCCATCTCCAGTAGTATCAATATTTTCTGACATGTCATAAGGATATAATCTTACAATATTTCGTAGCGATGCATCACATTGTAATGACAAAAACTCTTTATAATTATCAACGACAAACACAGCTTTAGCTGTATCTACTACACGCCAAATAACTGCAATACTAATTTCAACTGGGTTTCCTAAATAATCATTGATCTTTTGTTTTTGATTACTCAAAGTCATCTCTTTAAGCGAAATCACTTTTTTAGGTAAATTTAATGAAACATTTTGATTTTGACTATTAATAACAACACCCTGATCATTTTTAACATCTCCACTTTGACGAAGTGCAGTAGAACTTGCAGGATTTACCGCAGATACAAATGGATTAACAAAGTAAAAGCCTTCTTTTTTAATCGTACCAATGTAATTCCCAAATAAAGTAAGCACTAACGCTTCTTGTGGTTTAACCAGTTTAAGACCTAGTAAGATAATCCATCCTAGTACCATATAACCAAGGCACATAATGAATAATGGCACACCAAGTAAAGCATTCTCATCCATTATGTTTGTTGAAGTAACAAGCAAGAAAATTGAACCAATTAACAACGCTATGTACAAAAGTAATACAGGCATCCCTTTTCTTGGGGTAATTAATTTCTCTTCCATATATTTTCCTCCATATTTATATCTAAATGATATCATTTAGATATCATTTGTCAAGAACCTATTTACACAAATGTATTTTTTCTTTATACTGTGCATGTTAGGAAAGCAAATAAAATGAATACTCAACGTAAAATTAAACCATTATTAAAAAAAGGATATAAATTTCTTTACCACCATCAATTTTTAAACTTTATGTCTGACAAAAATTACATTATGCTAAAATTTTGGGCAACTATGGATTACTCATTAGATTTGAAGTCTCCAAAAACATTAAGTGAAAAAATACAGTGGTTAAAGTTGTATGATCATAACCCAAAATATGCAAACTTAATTGATAAATATGAAGTTAAGAAGATTGTTTCCGATTTTATTGGTAAGGAATATGTTATCGAAACTTATCAAATAGCAACTTATTTCGATGAAATTGACTTTGATAATTTACCTAATCAATTTGTTATAAAATGCACTCACGATAGTGCAAGCTATATTATTTGTAAAGATAAGTCAAAATTTGATATACTTCAAGCAAAAAAGAAAATCAATAAGGCTCTAAAGCGAAATCACTTTTATAAAAATCGTGAATGGGCTTATAAACATATTAAGCCGCGAATAATTATTGAAAAGTACATAGAAGATGAACCTAATCAACCTTTAATAGATTATAAGTTTATGTGCTCTATGGGTCATATTGACAACATCATGGTTTGTGCAAATAGAAAATACACTGGCACTGAATTTTATTTTTTTGATATTAAATGGAATTTTTTTGAATTTAGTAAAAGAACTTTGCCATATAAGGCGTTTGATTTATACCCAAAACCCGCGAATTTAGACAAAATGCTTGAAATCTGTAGTATACTTTCAAAAGATTTACCCTTTGTACGTATTGACTTATATAATGTTAACGGAAAGATATATTTTGGTGAAATTACCTTATATCCTGAAGGTGGGTTTGGAAGTGAATATTTAAAAGAAGTTGACTTGAAATTCGGAAACATGTTTTCTATAAATGATGTAAAGAACTCAAAACTATAAAAAAGCTCCTCTTTTAATGTTAGTATATCGATTTTTTTATACTATCCATTATAGATGGAGCTTTTTTCTTTTTAAGTTTTAATATTCTATGTATTCTTCAACATTTTCAGGAACAGGCACCACAACTTTCTCACCATAGTTGTGATATGTTATCTCCATGTTCATTTTAATCGTTGCTAATTGTCCGTCAACTACGGTAGATATTTGCATTTCCAAATGCTGTTGAAGAGGGTTATGGGAAGCATCTAAAACATAACTTCCTTTCATTTGATCAACAAGAATTTCTTCAACAGTAGTCAATTCCTCTAATCCACTCATTGCTCCTAGTTGTGCAAAAACTTCAGAAAAATCATCACCCGTGATTTCGTAAGTAAGCACTGTGTTTCCAGCTTCTTCACTTATTACTACATTCGATAATAAATTTTCAGACATAATATCCATTTGATAATCACTAAGATCAACAACATTTTCAAAATTTTCAGCAATTTTCATTTTTTGTCCAAAAGTCTCTACAAAAATATATCCATCAAAATAATACATTTCTGTTACAAACTCATTAGTCATTAAATCTGTAGTTGTATTGCTATAAAATTGTATATTTTCTTTATCACTCATATCTAGTTTTGTTGATGATACTGTAGTAACTTCCATGTTCATTGATTCTGCAGCAGAGATGGACATATCTACTTCAACACCAATATCCAGAAAATCTTGATTTCCTGCATTTGTAAATATCTCCAAAATTTCTTCTTGATTTAATTGTTTTGTTTCTTCAACACCACCACTTGTGGTACCTTCGTCATTACATCCACTTAGTGATAATGTAAGTATCACAACTAATAAAATTTTTTTTATCATAATAATTCCCCCAGGACTTGATATAAATTAATTATACACTAAGATAGCTTTAATGCAAGGAAATACCCAACAGCTCCCATTACTAAGCTAAATACTATCGTTAAACCACTTAAATCATTGAATGTATTCATTAATACGATTGCAAATGGTGAAGCTACAATCAATCCCATAATAACACTATAAGCATAATTTGGCATTGATTTAAGCATATAATCAATAATCTTAGCAATAACTACAATACCAATAAGTATCCCTACTCCAAATGGTGCAAGTATTAATGAATTCTCAATTAGCAATGGTAATTCAAAGCTAGTCACCCCAACAATAAACGACTTCACTGCCAATATAATTTGATGATAAAATCCTAACAACATAAGGACCATTGAACCACTAACTCCAGGAACTACCATTGTTGCACTAGCAATTACACCCACAAAAAATAAAATCACAAAGTTAATCATACTCACTTCAATTGTTGCCCCAGTATCTGTAGTTTCTCCACTCATCGCTAATAAAACGACAATTGCAAAAGCAAGAATAGCTACAAGAAGATGAGGAACTTTAATTGCTTTTGTATCAATTCTTTTAATAATAAGTGGAATTCCACCTAAAATTAAACCAATAAAAAACAGATTTGTTTGTAGTGGGTAGTTTTCAAATAAAAAAGTAATTACAAAAGATAAACCGCCAATTCCTAATAATGCCCCAATCACAATTGGAGTTAAAAAGGCAACACTTTGTTTAAAATCACTTTTAAGAGTTGTAACACTGTGAATCAATTTATCATAAATTCCCAATGAAACTGCCATAGTTCCACCGCTAACTCCTGGAATAATATTAGCAACCCCAATTAATGCACCTTTTAATATAAGTTTTATCATAAATATACCTCTTTAATATTCCAGTGTATTATACCCTATTGTTTTATGGGTTACAACTTCTTTTATTATGTAAAAATTAAATTTTTCTTGTCATTTACTATTCATTATGATATTATTTATTGGCACTAAACAATTGGCTCGTTGGTGAAGCGGCTTAACACAGCGCCCTTTCACGGCGTCATTCACGGGTTCGAATCCCGTACGAGTCACCACAGGGGTGTAGTACAATGGTAGTATTACGGTCTCCAAAACCGCAGATGGGAGTTCGATCCTCTCCACCCCTGCCATTAGCATTTTGACTCGAACTTTCGAGTTTAAATACATCAAAAAGCACTGAAATTATAAAGGTTTCAGTGCTTTTTATTATGCTATAAAAAAGGAGTGAAAAAATGATGTATGAATATAAGGAATTGAACAAATGTGAAGCTTTAGAAAAAAGAATAATAACTACATGTAAGTTTAATAATGTTAAATATGAAATTAAGTCTGGTAATATAATAAACATTAATAACACTAATATTAGTTTTATAGAGCCACATAAAATAATAATATTTATTAAAAATAAGCATATTATCTTAATTTACTACAATAAAGAAAATATGTTTTTATATAATAGATGTTTACAAATTAGGTGTTTTTATAATGGATATTGGTTCTTTATGGTATAATATGCTTATTAGGAGCTGATAGTATGTCAAAAGATAAT
>CAYJAJ010000035.1:10456-10986 GCA_964368495.1 uncultured Holdemania sp.
AAGTGTTAAAGGCATATATAATCCCATGGATGAGAAAGGTAACATTAAATCCATATGGATGCCACAAATGCTTGATGGTTGATACCTTTGCTGGCGCTGGTAAATACAAAGATGGCGAAGATGGTTCTCCGCTAATATTAATAAAAGAAGCAATAGAATTTATCAAGCAAGCTGATAGTAATTCTATGAATATAGAAGATATTTTTATAATATTAATAGAAGCTAATAAAGAAATATTTTTACAATTAAAGAAAAATGTCGAAAAAATTATAGGAGAAGAATTAATAGTAGATGTTATGAATTCATGTAAATCTTTCAAAAAATTGAACATTGCTATAATAAATGATTCTCATGAAAATTTTATAAAAGAATTCATAGAAGATATAGATCAAGTAATCCCTACTTTTATATTTATGGATCCATTTGGTTTTTCCTTACCTTTTGATTTAAACAAGAGTTTACTTACTAAATATAGTAATATAGAATTATTTATAAATATTATGTATGAAGAATTAGGGCGCTTTATTGAA
>CAYJAJ010000035.1:10996-11589 GCA_964368495.1 uncultured Holdemania sp.
AAATATTATTTGATGAAGATGATTTAAGTTCTATTTATTCTGAAATAAAAGGTAAAAAAAGTGCTGAAAGACGTAACACAATATCTGAATTATATAAGAGTAAACTAAAAAATGTAGGTGCAGAGTATGTCTTAGATTTTGATATTCAAAAGGCTTCTGGTCATTTTAAAATGATTTTAATACATGCTACTAAAAATATAGAAGGTTTTGATTTGATGAAAGATGTGTTAAATAAATTTTCAACAGATAATATTAAAGATTTTGAATATCATGTTAACAGAAATCAAAATCAGTTACAATTATTTAAATATCCAAAAGAGGAAGAAACTATAAAAGATATGGCTGACTATATTTATGAAGAATGTCAAGGCAGAGTTGTCTCTTCTACTTTTATTAAAAATTTGGCGAAAAAGCATAGTTATTTACCAGCTAAATTTCAAAAAAGAGCATTGAAATTATTAAATAGTAAGGGACTTATAGAAAAAACGTATCGAAGAAATGGTGTTAATGTTAAAGCAAATTCTTTTCCTGATGATTGTTTTATAAAATTTAAATTTTAATCTTGTTAAAGCCCTATCAGCATTGCTGGCTTG
>CAYJAJ010000035.1:11599-11858 GCA_964368495.1 uncultured Holdemania sp.
TATAAAATTTAAATAAATTATGTAATATGTTATAATTAGTAAAACAAAGGAGTAAAATATGATATGTAAAAATAAAATGGAAAGAAAAACCTTATTGTATAAAACTGGTGTGGAATATGGCGACTATACTATAAATCATGTTCAAGGTTGTTCACATGGGTGTATGTATCCATGTTATGCTTTTTTGATGGCAAAAAGATTTGGAAAAGTAAAAACACATGAAAATTGGATTCAACCAATAATTGTTAAAAATAGTATA
>CAYJAJ010000036.1:0-11601 GCA_964368495.1 uncultured Holdemania sp.
TCGATTCTTCTCCACCCATAATCCCTGCAATACCACAAGCTTCATTACCTGTTGTGATTAAAAGATCATCCTTAGTTATTTTGTAATCTATACCATCCAGTGCTTGAAGGGTAAGTTCTTGTTGATCAACTACCGTGATTTCACGATGCGGAAGTTTATTTAAATCATAAAAATGAAGAGGTTGTCCAGTTTCAATCATGACATAATTAGAAATATCAACAACGTTATTTATCGATTTAACACCATAAGCTTGAAGATAGTCTTGCATCCACTTAGGTGAAGGTTTTACTACTACTTTATTCACTACTTTACCAAGAAAAGAAGGACATTTTGAAGTAGTACTATTTAATTTAAAATTACTAGGTTTACCAATGTTGGATGCCCCTTCACACTTAGGCCATACTGCCTCACGTCTTAAAATAGCTCCAACTTCTTTAGCTAAATTCCACATAGCATTACAGTCACTACGATTTGGAGTTAAGCCTATATCCAGTATCGTATCATCCATACCAATCAGTTTTAATACCTCAGTATCACCAATGGCTACTTCTTCTTTAAATACATAAATACCGTTTAAATCTTCTTCACTTTGAAGTTTTTTATCTACTCCTAATTCTGATAAACTACAAATCATTCCATTAGAAGCTTGACCGCGTACTGTAGCTGCTTTAATTTGAAAATTCCCAGGCAAAACTGCCCCTACTTTCGCCACTATGACAGTTTGTCCAGCACAAACATTAGGCGCTCCACAAACGATATCTAACACTTCTTCTTTAATATCTACTGTTGTGATATGTAAATGATCTGAATCAGGATGATCGATGCATGTTAGTACTTTTCCTACTACAAGGTTTGTACCTTCTGCCATTTTTTCAATGCCTTCTACTTCAAGTCCTGCTGTTGTTAATTTATCAGCTAAAATAGAAGGCGTAATACCATCTAAATTAACGTATTCTTTTAACCAATTATAACTTAATCTCATATTATTACCTTCTTCCTTTAGTCAAAACGATTAAACATTTTCAAAAATCTTGCATCATTAATATAAAAATTACGAATATCATCAATACCATATTTAAGCATAGCAACACGCTCTAATCCCACCCCAAAGGCAAAACCAGAACATTTTGTTGAATCAAAACCAGCCATCTCAAGAACATTAGGATGTACCATACCAGCTCCTAATACTTCTATCCATCCTGTTTGCTTACAAACACTACATCCTTTACCACCACAAATATGACAAGACACATCGACTTCTACACTTGGCTCAGTAAATTGGAAATAAGAAGGTCTAAAGCGAATTTCTCTACCTTCACCAAACATACGATTAGCCATAAATAATAATGTTCCTTTTAAATCAGCTAAAGTAATGTTTTCAGCTACAACTAATCCTTCTGCTTGCATAAATTGATGAGAATGGGTTGCATCATCATCATCACGGCGATACACCTTTCCTGGACATATTACTTTAATCGGTAATACTCCTTTAGCCTTTTCTAACTCTCTTGTTTGAATGGCTGTTGTATGCGTTCTTAAAAGCACTTCTGGATTGATATAAAACGTATCTTGCATATCGCGTGCTGGATGATTTGCCGGTATATTAGCACGCTCAAAATTATATAAATCAAGCTCTACTTCTGGCCCTTCTGCTACACTATAGCCCATACCAATAAATAGATCTTCTATTTCTTGGGTAATGATGCTAAGGGGATGCTGTGTTCCTTTTTTTAGATTTAATCCTGCTAAAGTAACATCAATTTTTTCTTTTACTAGTTTTTCATTCAGTGCATTTTCTTCTAAAGCGCTCATTTTTTCATCAATAGCCTGTGCTACTACTTGTTTACACTCGTTCACCATTGCCCCAAAAGCTGGTTTTTCTTCTGCATTTAAGTCTTTCATAAGGATCATTAAAGACTGAATAGGTCCTTTTTTACCCATGTAATTAATCTTAATTTGTTGAAGCTTAGCTACATCTTGACACTCACTGATTTCATTTAACGCTTCTTGTTTTACCTGTACTATCTTTTCCATATTAACCTCCTATAGATAAATAAAAAAAGTCCTTCCCAAGTAGGAACGACTAGCGCGGTACCATCCTAATTCACTTATATTACTATAAGCACACCTTTTACCCTAGATAACGTTAGGGTTAACCGGGGAGTATTAATCCCACTATAAAGGTGAATTAGACAAGTTGTTGGACAAGGAACTTTCAGCAATCATTCCTCTCTCTTTGACCACAAACATTGTTTACTAGTCCTTTATTTATAACGCTTTAACAGTGTTTATTATAGCGTAATTTAATACAGCTTACAAGAGACAATAGTAAACTTCTTTCCATTAAATTACTCGATTAACAACATTTCATCTAATAAGGAAAAATATTGATTTATTTTATTCAATTCACTTTTATCTGTCACTAAGTGTGAAGAATAATAAAAATCGAGCTTAGTTTGTTTTGAACACATTAAATTATGCCTATTTGCTTCATTCATTAAATGATTGACTACTCCTTGATTACCGTCCACAAACTTCACATGTTTAGGTAAAAAACGTCTAATATTTCTTTTAAAATAATTAAAATGTGTGCACCCTAATATAAATGCAGAATACTCTTTAAAATCAAATTGTTGAAATTGTTCATGCAAATATTCATTTACTTCACTACTCTCAAACATTCCTTTTTCTGCATAATATACAAGCTTTGCTAGAGCAATGCAATCCACTTGATGGTGGTTATCTACACGATTAATAAGGTCATGCATTTTCTCACCAACTACTGTTATTGGTGTTGCCGCTACAAGTATTCTTTTTTTTGTATAATGCTCAACAGCTTTTTTTACCGCTGGTTCCATGCCTAAAATTGGAACTTTATATTTCTCTCTAAGTTGTTTAATTGCCACGCTTGTCGCTGTATTGCAGGCAATCACAATTATTTCTGCACCTTGATTAATTAAAAAATCAACTGCTTCCATTGTATAACATAAAATTTGATTTGGACTTTTTTCACCATATGGAACATTATCTTTATCTGCATAATATAAAAAATGATTGTTTGGAAAAACTTTACATGCATAATGCAATACAGATAATCCACCAATACCTGAATCAAAAAAACCTATTTTCATAATGTCCTCCAATCATTTATTATCAACCTTATTATATCAAAACAAAATTATTTAAAAAAGCAGATTTTATTCTGCTTCATCCATATCATTAAATATTTCTTCTATTTTGTCCTTTTCAATGTATCCAGCAGCATGCCCATAAATATCACCATTTTCTAAAACAAAGTAACTATGTGGAAACGAACTGACTTGGTACTTCATAAATACTTCACCAGATTCATCAAAAAGAACAGGCATCGTGAATCCTTGCTCATTAAGCCATGCTACAATTTCATCGATGCTTCCATCATGGCCATTGGGATTAGCGACAGTCAATATCACTACATCATCTCGTGTTTCATGAATTTCTTGTAATGTTTGCAGTTCCTGTATACAGTACTTACACCATGTCGCAAAGAAAGTTAAAACAACTTTTTTTCCTTCATACATTTGTAATGTATGCTCCTCATTGTATTGATCTGTTAATAAAAAATCCATTTGATTAGCACTATTAGCCTGCTCATTTGCTTGTGAATGAACTAAAGAAAAGCCTTCATTAATCATAAATGAACCCATTATTATCAAAATAATGCCACCAATTTTTATTAATTTCTTGAAAACATGTTGTTTTGCTTGAATAAAATTTAATGAAAATTGTGTAAATCCTCCTAAGACTAAAAACGGTAATATAAAACCAAAAGCATAAACCAATATCATGATGCTTCCTGTAATCATGCTTTGGGAAGCAGCTAAAGTTAGCACACCTGATAAGGCAGGTCCTACACAAGGAGTCCAGGAAAAACTAAATAAAAAACCCATCATAAAAGCATTAAGCAAATTCATGTTGCTTAGATTGAGTTGTTTATTGATTCTTCTATCTTTGAGCAAAAGTGGAATTTCAATTATTTCTAATTGAACTAGCCCCATCAAAACTACAAAAACACCTCCAAGCACCATAAATTCAACATTATAGTCACTAAAGAAAAAATTTACTCCAGAAATTGTTAATGCAAGAACAAAAAAAGTCATTGTAATTCCCAACACAAAAAACAGTGTGTAAAGTAATATCTTACTTTGTCGATACGTAATATTTCCATTTTCATCAACAACTTTGGCATTTTGACTTAAATATCCAAAATACAGTGGAAGGATCGGTAATACACATGGATTTAATGCTGATATAATTCCTTCGCTAAAAAGCAAAAAATAGTTCATTAATTAAGCCTTTCTATACAAATAATGTAATTAAGACAATAATACCTAAAACAATTCTATATACACCAAATGCTTTAAAATCATTTCTTCGAATGTAATCCATTAAAAACTTAATGGCAATAATCGATACAACAAAGGCAACCACAATACCTGTAGCAAATACTCCCCAAGCAAGTGGTGTCATTACCACATTTAATTTAAGTAGTTTAAGCAAACTAGCACCTGCCATAACAGGTATTGCCAAGAAAAATGAAAACTCAGCTGCTACAACACGGGATGTTCCAATCATTACTGCTCCTAAAATTGTTGCACCAGAACGTGAAGTTCCTGGTATTAACGCTAGAACTTGAAAGCATCCAATTAAAAATGCTGTTTTGTATGTCAAATCATTAAGTGTTTTAATTTTTACTTTCTTTTCTTTGTTTTCAATAACTATAAATAACACTCCATACACAATCAAAGTAATAGCTATAACTATTGGTCCATATAAATAGGATTCAATCACATCATCAAACAAAAATCCTATTATACCTGCTGGTATTATTCCAACAATGACCTTTGACCAAAGTGATAGTGTATCATTTTTTTCTTGCATATTTTTTCTAGAAGAGAATGGATTTAAGCGGTGGAAATAAAGCAAACAAACAGCCAATATCGATCCAAACTGAATGACTACCATAAACATATTTACAAAGTCTGCATTCATCAACGTATCATCAAAAACATTAAGTTGTACTACTTCATCTACTAATAACATATGTCCAGTACTGCTTATCGGAAGCCATTCACTTATGCCTTGAACAATCCCTAACAATATAGCTTTTAGTATTTCTAACATAGGTTCACCTTATTTCTAATTTTTATATTTTTTTCATCTGTGCTGACAAGCGCGGAATCAATTGTTGCTTACGAGAAATAATTTCATGATCATACCCACTATTCTCATCAAATACTGTTTCAAATAAGTCTGATACCACATAAGAAAGAGGACCACTAAATACAAACATAGTACCTTCTGCCAATACGTGAGTAAACATCATAATGAGTAAATCAAGTTGTTTTTTCTCTTGTTCCTCGATTAAAGATTCTTTAAATTGAGGAATTAATTTTTGGATATCCTCAACATTACGATAATTTGTTTGTCCAACAGCTATATGATAGCGTCCAATTTCGTAATGTTTTAAATCTCGATTTAATATTTGAGTAGGAGTTGAATCTTTTAGTGCCACTGATGCACTTAACATTTCAACTGCATATTTTTCTAAATCTACACTTGCTAAAGCAGCAAGCTCAGTAGCCATATCAATATCAAATTGAGTTGTTGTTTTTGATTTAAAATAAAGTGTGTCTGAAATAATAGCACTCATCATAATTCCAGCCATTTGTGGAGTTGGAATAATATTGTTCTCTTTATAAAGTTGTCCAACAATTGAACAAGTACAACCACATTTTTGATTACGATAAAAAATTGGTTTAGATGTTTCAATGTTACCAATATGATGATGATCAATAATTTCTTCTACTTCAGCATCTTCAATATGATCAATTGCTTGAATTTTTGAACTGTGGTCCACTAAAATAAATTTCTTAGGATCATATTTTAACAAATGATAACGTGAAATAGCCCCTACAATACTTCCTTCCTCATCGAGTACAGGATAACTACGATAGCGTGTGTTTGCAATTTTTTTACTAATATCGTCAACATATTCACTATCTTTATAAGTAATCACATTTTTAGTCATAATGCATTCAATTGGAAAAGATTCGTAGATAACACGAGCCACTTTCATTGAATCATTCTTTGTTGTAATAATCGCACATCCCATGTTTTTCGCAAACTTTTGAACTTCTGCACTAACTGGTTGTCCACAAGTAATTACTAAACACTTTACTCCTATTTCAATTAGTTTCTTTTGTTTTTTATCGTCGTCACTTAAAATGCATATACCATTTACAAATTTCAATAAAGAATCATCATCATTTTGTAATGTTTTTATGCAAACACGACCATTACTTTTAAATACAAGTGGAGCAGTAAGTATTTCACCTTTAATAGTTTTTGCAATTGATTCTAAACTAGCTTTTTTCATTAATAATTCAAGCTCTTCATCTAACATCAAGCGAAGCAAAGCCAAGTTTGAAGTCGATACAACACCAAGTAATTTTTGTTTTTCATCAACTACAAATAAAGATTTGTTTTTTAAAACAAATAATTTTTCCCATGCCTCTTTAACTGTGGTTTGTTCATTCACAATTGTAGGTTTATCCATCTCAATATCTTTTAATTGACTTCTTGCGTCTTTAAGAAGTAATGGATTCATAACATTAAATTTCTTCAAAACAAATTTTGTTTCATCATTTAATGGACCAAGTCTACATGCAATTGCATCAAATCCTAATTTTTGCTTTAAATTAGCATAGGATAATGCTGCACATATAGAATCAGTGTCTGGATTCTTATGACCTACGACATAAATTTTTTCTTTCATATCTATTCTCATCTCTCTTATATATATATTTATTTATCTATCTAATAATACTTGAATATTTATTAGAATTCAAGTTAGTTAAACAATAAACGAACCCTCATCATCTAAATGTATAGTTGCATCATAAAAAGCATTCATTACTTTAATACAATCTTTGATATCATGCATACCAGAGGTTTCATATGTTGAGTGCATAGCAAGTTGTGCAAGTCCGATATCAACACTAGGAATGCTTACTTGTGATGCCGAAATATTCCCTAAAGTTCCTCCGCCAACTAAATCGCTTCGATTTGTAAATGTTTGAAAAGCAACATTTGCTACATTACACAAATGCGCAAAATATGCTGCACTTAATCCATCTGTTGTATAACTTTGCGAAGCGTTAAACTTAATTACAACTCCTTTATTCAACATAGGGCGATTAAGTTCATCAGCTTTTTCTGGATGATTTGGATGAAGAGCATGCGCATTATCACAAGACACCATAAATGAACGCGATAAGCTTGCATAATACTCATCTACCCCATACCCAAGTTTAAATACAATGCGTTTTAGTGTCTCTTTTAAATAGCTAGATGCTGCCCCTTGACGTGTGCGGCTTCCAACTTCTTCATTATCGAAGCAACAATACACATTAATTGATTTATTATTGTTACTTTCTAAAAAACCTTCTAATGCTGAATATGCCATTTGCAAATCATCAAGACGTGGCCCAGAGAAAAACTCTTTATTATCACCCCATATTAGGCATTTTTCTGGGTTATATAAATACGCATCATAAAATGATATTTCTTTTTCATTTAAGTTTAATTTGTTAGCTAAATATTTTTTAAAATCAAACTCTTTTTGATTTAATGAAATCATTGGTAGCATATCTACTTGTTTATTATATTTATAACCATCATTTACTTCACGATTCATATGAATAGCGACACTTGGAATAAGGACACAAGGCTCATGTAAATCAAACAGTTGTTCCTTAATTTTATTGTTGCTATTTATCATTAAACGACCACCAATTGAAAGTGGTCGATCCATCCATGTACTACAAATCATTCCACCATAACCTTCAGTATTTAATTGAACATAATTATTTTTTTGTAAAACAGTTTCTGGTTTTATTTTAAATGTGCACACATCACTATGTGAAGCGCTAATATTAAATGTAATGTTCTCACACTTACTTCCTATAGTGAACGCAATAATGCTTGAACAGTTACGTGAAGTAAAGTACTTTTCGCCTCTTTTAATTTCCCATGTTGAAGCTTCCTTTAGCTCTATAAATCCTTCACTTAATAATTTTTCTTTGATTGAGCTCACTGCGTGAAAAGAAGTTGTACTTTTATTTATAAATTCTGCGCAATCCATTTCATAATTTTTCATAATTTTATTTAGACGTACTGCCTAATCCTCCATTCCTTATTTCTACACATTCATCATCAATGGTAACCCCATATTGAATAAATATGCCTTGTGCAAATCCACTCCCTTTTTCAACTTGAAGTGTTTTATCTTCCTTACTATCATTTGTTACTTTTATAAAAATATGTCCTTCATTATCACTTCCATAATAATCACTATCAATGATTCCTACTGTATTGTTTAATTGTAAACGATATTTAAATCCTAATCCTGAACGAGGAAAAATTTGTAGTACCCAGTCTTCTTCTATTTTAACTCGAATTCCTGTAGGTATTTTGATACTTTCATTTGGTTTTAAAGCAAATGACAACGGACTAATAAAATCATATCCTGCGGAGCTCTTAGTAGCCCGCTTTGGTAAATTTATTTCATCATAAATACTGCTTAATTGATTAGCACAATTAAATGTATCAATCCAATCTTTTTCAAATTGAGTAAGACTTATTTTTTCAAACTTTGCGATTCTCTTCATCTTTAACCTCTTTCTTTATTAATTAGACATATCTTTCATAGTATATCATATTTAATTAAAAACGGTTAAATTAGATATGGATAACTTTCTTCAATATTCTAAAAACCGTTTTTATTTATGCCAAATTTTATTGTTTATGATTCATTAAGTCTAGTCAACCAGTTTAACATGAAAAGTGGGTTTCTAAGTAGTTCTCTTCCCATCAAAACATAATCACAATCTCCATTTAAAATGATTGAATCAATTTCATCTTCTTTTGTGATAACTCCAGCACACATCACAGGAAGTTTAACACATTCTTTTATCCTTTTAGCATACTTAACTTGAAAAAGTGGATGCTCTTCAATTGGAAATGGTACGACACCACCAGTAGAAACACTTATGAAATCCATTCCCCATTTTTCCATTTCCTTCGCTAAGTCAACATAATAATCAATATGATTGCCTTTCTCTTCATATTCCTCTGCACTAATGCGGACTCCTATAACACCACTAAATCCCCTTCTACATGCCTCATAAACCTCTTTTAAAAATAAGGATCTATTTTTACCATATTCATCTTCTCTAAAATTCTTTAATGGTGATAAAAACTGATTAATTAAATAACCATGTGCTCCATGTATTTCAATATAATCATAGCCAGCTTCTTGAGCATATCGTGCTGATTTTTCAAAAGAGTCAATAATATTCTTTATCTTTTCTTTGGTTAAAGCAACATGATGCTCATCTAGCTTTGTAGGCGCAACAATTGTTGTATTCGTACTTTTCCCTTTACCGCCAGCATGATTTAATTGAATTCCAATTTTACAGTCGTATTGATGGACATTTTCTACAATTTTTTTAAGGGCATCTCTTTGTTTTTCATCAAATATTCCTAAGCAATCATCACTCAAGTATCCTTCTTCACTTACTGCAGTTGCACCTTGTGTTATAAACCCTACTTCACCACTTGCCAAATGCACATAGTGCTTTAGATGAAACTCACTTGCAACACCGTCTTTATTGTTACTTTTTCCAATTACCATTGGTGCAACACCAACTCTATTTTTAAAACCTAACTTATTTATTGTTGAAAATTCAAATACTTTTTTAGCCATTGTTCTCTCCTTTTTATTAGAAATCAAATAGAATACTTTTATTAATTATAATTCATTTCGCCTTTTATATCTATTGGTTTAATCTCAAAAAAGTTGTTTACTAGAATTAAAATTAATTATTTTTTCTGATTTTAAATTTATTTTATCTGCTATTATTCCAAATGTTGTTTTGCACAATGAGAACATTGAACTGCACCTTACTTAGAGTTAACAGAGTAACACTTATGATCTATGCAAGAATCACATTCAAACCCATTAGGAAATTTGATATCAAAAAAGAAATCGAAACATGCTTGGGGATTATTGCAGTCCTTTATAGTAACATCAATGTAGGATATTTTTTTTGGTTTTAACTTAGTTTTGCTCATATTCATCACCTTTTGAGTACAGTATAAATGATTCCCAAAAAGGCACAGTTCTAAATTTGGTAGAGTGACATATCTTTTTACCTAACGGTGCTCATGTCGTCAATCATATTATTATAAAAAAAAGTAACATTATTTAACTTGCTTGCTAATATTACTTAATTCATTCTACTATTGTTTCAGGATTTAGACTTTACACAAAATTTTGTACAGGTTCACAGTCTAAGAGCGATCAATGATCGCTCTATTTTTGTTTATCAAGTAAATTTTCAAAGTCTTTTGAACTCATTGGACGTGCGAAGAAATATCCCTGTACCGAGTAGATATCGACAGTTTTTAAGAAGTCTACTTGGTCCTCATATTCTATTCCCTCAACTACTATGCGGGATCCTAAGCTATTTACAAGCTGAATAATCCCTCGCAATACTGTTTTTGCGTTTTCGCGTTGTTCTTCCTCACAAATAAAGAAGCTACGATCGAGTTTTACAATATCAAACTTATATTCTTTCAACATTCCTAAAGAAGAATAACCTGATCCAAAGTCATCCATTGAAATTTTAAATCCA
This sequence comes from uncultured Holdemania sp., assembly GCA_964368495.1. GTDB lineage: Bacteria > Bacillota_I > Bacilli_A > Erysipelotrichales > Erysipelotrichaceae > CALVGQ01. The sequence continues at coordinate 10,740 of CAYJAJ010000036.1, forward strand.
GCTGCATGAATATTTGAAATCACTTCACTTAGGACTTGAACGTTATCAATGATTGCTGTTTCAGTTAGTTCAACTTCAAGATAACTTGTTGGAACATTGTATTTTTGTGCAATAGCAGAAAGTCGATTTACGAAGTCTTTATTTTGTAGGTGACGACGAGAGAAGTTTACTGAAATTGGAACAACACTCTGACCTTTGCTTAAGCGATTACTAATCAAAATACAAGCAGATTCAAAGATGTATTCATCAAGTACAGTAATAAACTCATTTTTTTCAAATAGAGGAATGAAATCATTAGGGTAAACTACATTACCATTTCGCTCAAACCATCGAACTAAAGCTTCAGCACCCACAATCATCCCTGTTTGTATATCATATTTTGGTTGTAAGAACATATGGAATTCATGGTGTTTAAGTGAGTCTTCCATTTTATTAGTTAGCTCTGTCATACGAAGCATGTGCAAGTGGAATTTTTCGTCATAATCCCAAAGTGGCCATGATGTATTTGTGCGTGCATAACTATGAGCAATACTAACTTTGTTAATCATGTTGTCAACGTTATTCTCATTATCTTCCATAAAATAGCGACCATATCTAAAATTTAAAATGTGGTTAGATATTGCAGGGACTAACTGTTTTAAAGAGGCATTAAATTGAGCACGATTTCTAAAGAAATCTTCAACGATATCTTTCTTAGTAAAAATCAATAATTGGTCTGATCCAACTCTTGCAACAATAGAATCTTTGCCAGTAAACTGTTTTGCGAGCTGTGCCGCGTGGAAAATAACTTGGTTTCCTACATCAAACCCATATACTTCATTGATAACTTTAAAGTTTTCAATATCTCCTTTAAGTAAGATAT
>CAYJAJ010000037.1:0-11213 GCA_964368495.1 uncultured Holdemania sp.
CAACAAGTGCATTAGTGATGATTCAAAAAATGCTACAAGGATTCAATGGTTACAGCTTTTCAGAATTAAATAACTTAGGCTTTATCCATTTATGGCCGTATTATTTGCTTGCCATTGTAGGAAGTTTTCCAATTATGAAATTAGTAATTAATAAGTTGTCAAAATCTACTTGGGGACTAGTGGTATTGGATAGTTACTTAGCAGTAGTATTTATGCTGTGTGTTTTTAATTAATGATTCTTATAATCCATTTATTTATTTTAGGTTTTAAATTTTATAGTTTAAGAAATCACAGATTAAAAGATTATAATTTTGAAACAGAGAGACTAATTATTAATTTTGAATATAAAGAAAATACCTTCTAAAGATGTAGTTTGATTTTTAAGGTTAATCTCATAATTTAAAGGATGATGTTTCGTCATGATAGTATCTTATATGAATTAAAGATTTGCACTCGAAATACTATTAAAGCAAATCTTTTTTTATTGTTAAAGTACTTATAAATAATAAAGGAATAGTTGAAATTACACAATAAACATATCTAAATTCACCATAAACTGGGGATGCGACCATCATAGTTAACCAAATTCCAATTGATGGAAGGAAAGGATAAAGATTAATTATATGTCCTCTTTTAACTGAGGAGTATATAAGAATAGCCAGTAACCAAAACCACAAACCTATACTCCATGTGATAGTGACTATTGGAAATTCTCTACTTTCAATTTTAAGAAGTAATTCTTTAATATTTTTTGAAACTTTAGAATCTTCATAGATACCTAAATCGTTCCACCAAACACCACTTGCAACGGACCAATGGGATAGATTAGGATACCAATACCCAAGAGTACTTGTTGCATAGGCTTCGAATGCTACTACTGGATATTCTGAAATTAATTCTAACCATAAGGTAGTGTATTTTAAAACATTCTCATCAAATGCTTCACTATTATAATTTTTATTAAACTTAATTCCATCTGAAGACCATGGACGATATGCATTTTCCCATAAATCAAAAGGCATTAAGTCATTTAATAATTCTTCTTGCTGTTCATTGAATTCTGCATTTTTAAATGTCATTCTTCCTATTTGCTGTAAAGGTATTCCGATGTATTCACTCGATGAACTCCTAGATATTGCTAAGTAATCAAAACCAGGTCCTTTAATGATACTGTATGTAACAAAAACAATAACAAATGGAATAATTAATATTTTATAGTATTTTCTCATCATTAATAATGTTGTGACTGCCAGGAATGCATACATATAAATAGCATTGTTTCTTAAGAAAACACATATTAAAGAAACTATTGTAAAGGAGATTGTTGTTTTTATGGTGACAGTGTTAGTCTGGTATTCCTGCAATAATTTAATACATTCAATTGTTAATAGTAAAAAGCTACCTGCAAATAGTACATCTTTCCACATAGTCACACTATAGAATCCATGCATTGGCAATAATGCGTAACATCCTACAAGTATATATATAAAATACTTATTTACTTTTTGTTTATATAAAAACGAAACACTATAAGCAAATATTGCGGACATAAGGATACTTTGCAGAGCCGATGTTAAAGCAATTCCAGTATTTGTTGAATCAAACAAAATTACCCCAATTGTATAGGGAATTGACATAAAAAATACATGAAAAATCGGATGGTGATCGGACATTGATTTGAAATCAGAAGAAATAATCATAAACTCTGATACAGAATCTGGGGAAAGAGAACCTGGGAACATTGCTAAATAATAAGGTAGCCAACATATCAAAATGATGAAAAAGGATATGAAAAAATACGAATAATAAATTTTTTTGCTAGAATTTAGTTTGCCAGGATTCATTTTAAAATTTACAAGAAAGGGGATAAAGTTGACTAATATCAAATAAATTATCGCCGAATTACTTAGTGTTATTAATAAATTTTTTACAGAGAAGAAGTTTTCTAAAATACTTATATTATTTAAATCTTGTAAAGTATAAACTCTTTCTCCAAAAAACATGATAAAACCAAATATCATTGAAAAAATGACACTCGCTTTAAAAGTAGGATAATTATATAAATTAGATTTATAAAACATCATAATTAGCAAAGGATAAATTATCCATGAAAAAAGATGATATGTTGGAAGTACACCAGTTGTTGTTAATGTAATATATATGAATGTAGATAAAACAGTAGAAATTATGATTTTATTAGTGATTATTTTTCTGAATATGATTTTCATTTTTTCTCCCGTAAGACCCTATTGAATAAATTTAAATACTAATATCAAATATTATATTCAATGAATTATAGTTGTAAATTCAATTACAACCGTTTATCTTTAAATTATTTATTGTTAATAATATCATAAAAATTAATGCATAACAATATAGCTTGAATGACTGGAAGTAAGATTTATATATAAAAGCTAATCATTAAAACAGCATATAATATTGTGTTTAATGTAATATATGATAAAATTACAAGTGATATGTTCGGATTTGTTAATCCTTTAAGAGGAGTGTTTTATGATAAAAATATTAATAACTGTATGTACAGTGTTGTTAATAAGTTCAGGAATTGGAATTGAACTTGTAAATCGATTAAATATAAAAAAATTAAGCTATTCAGCACCGCTTGGATTTATAGCTTTAATGTTTGCGTTACAGCTAAGCTATTATCCTACACAGTTTTTTAACTTATCATTTGATTTAATCATTATTACAAGTTTCATAATATTAGGGATAGGTTTATATTTTACCATTAAAAATATCAAAACAATAATTAAAGAAGTGTTCACCTATAACAGTATTTATGTTGGTTGTGCTTTTTTGGTTTTTTTCTTTGTTTTTTATCACGTATTCATCGATTTAGAGTATTCTGATTCACCGATGTATCTAAATTACATTGCACAAAATATTGGGATTGATGAATTAAATAAGTTTCATTTATACACAGGGCTTACTGGAGAAGTTTGGGAAGGTATTTATCTTTTCCAAGGATATTATCATTTTGGAAGCTTTTTATGTTGGCTCATAAATATCCCGTTTTATCTATTTAATTCAACTAGTTATGTAGAGAATATTGCTATATCAACTTATGGACTAGGAATGCTTTACTCATTAATTAGTTCAATGTTTTTTGTATCTATGATAAATTCGCTTAATATTAAGAACGTATTATTAAAAAACAGCAGCTTAATTTTTGTACTGCTTTATTCTAATTTTTATTATTGGCGAGTTGTTTTTTCATATTATGGAAACACTTGGAGAACGCTTTGTATTACAATGTTAGTTTATTTTATTTATGTTTGGATAAAAGAAAACAAAGATGATTATCGTTATATTTTAATGCTAGTGCTGGGTGCAGGTTATGCCTTTTCATCTTCGTTTTTGTTTATATCTTTCTGTGTGATTTTCACATTGATGGTTTATTTATTTACAACAAAACGTAAAAATGCATTTGTTGACTTATCACTTATTGTATGGCCGATGGTTTTATATGTAACAATAATGTATACCATTGGTAGTGTACATTTAAGTATTTTAATAACAATTGCAGCAACGATTTATTATGTTGGTTTAAAAAAGAATTTCATACTTCCTTTAGTTAAATGCGTTGAAGACTTTTTATTTAAATATGCTAAGGTATTGTTTTATGTTATTGCACCGATAGCACTTGTTGGATACAGTGCTTATATTAATGTATTTGATCCTGAATTCTTATACAATTTTGAATATTGGTTTCAAGATCATCAAGAGTATGACATGGTGAAAGATTATCGATTTGTTTATGCAAATTGGATTGATAATATTTTAAACTGTATTCGTTGGTTAGGTGTTATAATAATACTATTCGATAAGAAGTATAAGAATACTTGGTTTAAAGCGATAGTAGTCGTAAGTTTATTGTTGTTTTTAAATCCATTTGTTACAACTGCTCTAGCAAAAACTATTGCATCGAATGTATTTTATAGAACAATGGAGATGTTGTTTAATCCATTTACTGAAACAATTCTCATCTTAGTTATTGTTGATTATTTTAGTGAAAATAAAGTATTAATTAATGTGCTTTGTGCATTAATGATATTTATTACAGGGATCAGTCATTATTTTTCATGGACAAACAATGAAGATGGATTATATACATTTTACATAAAAGAAGAAATGAATTTAATACCTTTTTTTAAGGTAACTGTGGAAGAGTATGAAATCATTAAAGAGCTTCAAAGAGTAACTGCAGATTATGATGAACCGCAGCAACTTCGTGTAATTTCACACGCTGAAGGATTGAGGACGTTTATGCCCCAAGTATATCAGTTATTTACAGCTAGAGATTATTTTTACCCACATACTCGACTAGATGAAATGTTTTATCAAATTGCTAGAAAGCATCATAGTTGGGAAGAATATCCAGAAACGAAATATGAGTTGTCGTGTGGATATATTTATGAAAATGATGTTGATTATGTCATAACAAAGTATTGGGAAAACCCAGAATTTGACACTGCATTAAATGATTGTTCAACAATTATTTATGAATCATCAGTGTTTAAACTAAGAGAAATAAATAAGTAAAAAACGGAGGAATATTTATGAGTAAAATTGCAGTATTGGTGCCATGTTATAATGAAGAATTAACTGTTGAAAAAGTAGTTAATGATTTTAAACATGAATTACCTGAGGCAGATATTTATGTTTATGACAATAATTCCAAAGACAAAACAGTAGAGTTGGCTATCAAAGCAGGAGCACTTATTGGAAAAGAAACTAGACAAGGAAAAGGAAACGTTGTAAGGACAATGTTTAAAGATATTGAAGCTGATGTTTACGTGCTTGTAGATGGGGATGACACATATCCGGCAGATGAAGTACATAAATTGATTGATCCTGTAATAAATAATCGTGTTGATATGGTTATCGGGGATAGACTATCTAATGGAACTTACACACAAGAAAACAAAAGAGGGTTTCATAATTTTGGAAACAATTTAGTTAAAGGCTTAATTAATAAATTATTTAAAAGTAATATTAAAGATATCATGACAGGCTATCGTGTATTTAGCAGAAGATTGGTAAAAAATATGCCTGTAATGAGTGCAGGATTTCAAATTGAAACTGAAATGACAATATTTTCGTTGGTCCATAGAATGAAAATAGAGGAAGTAGCTATTTTATATCGTGATCGTCCTGAAGGAAGTGAATCAAAATTAAATACTGTACAAGATGGAATGAAAGTGTTGTTGACATTGTTTAATTTATTTAAGAATTATCGTCCAATGTTATTTTTTACTATGGTTTCAATAGTTTTCATGATTTTAGGCTTGATAATTGGAGCGCCAGTGATAATGGAATTTGCATTAACAAATTATGTAAGTAAAGTACCAAGTGCTATATTGGCAGCAGGGTTGTTTATCATTGCCTTTGTTGTGTTTTTAATTGGAGTTATCTTAGATGCAATAAAAAATCAAACATGTTTTCAATTTGAAGTAATGCTTAATCAATATGAAAATAATGAAAATAATAAAAAGTAGATATAATTCTAATGGAGGTTAATTATGTATTCCTATTCAAAAAAAATATTGGTAGTGTTATTGTCCTTAATTTTAGTTGGTTGTCAAAGCAACTCTAACCACATTGAAGATAGTAGTGATGCGGTTGATACAGATTCAGTTGAATATTACAATAGCACCAAAGCGCCAGAGTGGTCAGTTGTTGAAGGCATTAAGATGGATGCATATGTGTTACAAGAGGATGTAGAGCACAGGATGCAAAGTGATATATTGCAAAATGATGATACTACAACATTAAGTTTTTGGATTGAACCGACCAAAAATACGCCTGGATCATTTTTATTTACATTAATAAATGATAAGGGCGATTACATTAGAATGACTAATTCAGGAGTAGCAGATGAAAATAGTTATCATGGATTAAATTTAGAAATGAAAGTGAATGGTAAAAGTAGTTGGGTGACTGCACATAGCGATTTCTCATTAAATAGCCATCAATATAATCATATTGCGATAACATTCAATAATCAGCAAGTTGAAATCTATTTAAATGGTCTTAAAGCGGTTGATGGAGCACTTTCAAATTCTGTATCTGATATTAAGGACGGACATTTATCGATTGGAAAAGACGCTGTAGGGTATGTAGATAATATTGAAGGAAAATTTCAAAACTTTAAGATTGTAGATTATACAATGTCTGCCGAAGAGATAAAACAAGAATTTGACCAACTTTATCCACAAGTGTTAATGGAACTTATGACTTTTCCTGAAATGGATGATGTAACTGAAGATTTTTGGTTGTGGCCAGAACTTAATGACACATATCCAGTAACATGGACAAGTGATAAACCAGAATTTATTAAACCAGATCGAAATTTTGGAGTTGTCACAATACCAAGTTTAGATCAAGGCGATCAAGAAGTAACGTTAACGATGACAGGGATAGTTAATGGTTTAACATTCAGCAAAGATTTTGTGTTTACAGTACGTGCTGAATCATTAGAGACAGATTTGTACCGTGATACTTTTGCTTTGGATAACGACATTGATCATATTATGAATGAAAATGAAGTACTCCCAACTTTAGGTAAAAATAATTCTAATATTTCTTGGGAAATATTAGAAGGTAATAGTACAATTGAAAATAATAAAATTATTAAAACTACAAATGAAGAAAAAATGAATGTGAAATTACGTGCAACATTGTCAAATGGAGGCAATGAGAAAACATTGGATTTTGAGGTGGTTTTATTAGATGAATATGTGGGTTATATTATGTCTTACTTCAATGGTGACTTAGGAGAAGAAAGAGGGAAATATGCTTACAGTTATGACGGATTAAACTGGACAGATTTAAATGGAGGGCAGACGACACTATCATCTAATCTTGGAAATGGCAGAATTCGTGATCCGTTTATTTCTCGAGATGAGAATGGTGACTTCATAGTATTAGCGACACAAGGGTTTGATAACCCAGAAATTTATATTTGGAAATCGACAGATTTAATTGATTTCTCATATCATGCATTAGAACAGATTGCCTATTATGATGAAAGTTTGATTAGCACGGGTGAGCGTGCGTGGGCGCCAGAAATGATTTATGATGAGAAAGAAGATTTGTATACTATCATCTATTCTGATCCATTACATGATAAGGGTGGACATATTTACTATGTAACAACAGAAGATTTCACTACATTTTCTTACCCAGGTGCTTTTTATGCACCGGGATATCCAGTGATTGATGGAACTGTAGTTAATATGGATGGAAAATTTTGGATGTTTTATAAAGATGAACGTGTTGGTGCAACAACTATTTTCTATGCTTCATCAAATCAATTATCTAATCAATTTGGACTTGCCTATGACCAAGAATTTATTTTCAACAAAAAATTCATTGAAGGGCCATTTGTGGTAGATAGCATAGATAGTGATAATTACTATTTATATGTCGATAATTACCCAAATGAAAAGTTTTATGTAGCGCGTTTTAGTGAATTAGGGTTAGAGCCTAATTTTGAGTGGTTAGATGAAAGTGAATATCAACTTCCAAATGAAGACGTTCGTCATGGGTCAACCGTTGCGGTTACTCAAAAAGAGTTAGATCGTATTTTAGAAATTTACAAGTAGAGGTAAAATGATGGAATTTCGTATTGAGGAAAAATTCTTGTGTAATGAGTTTGATTATTATTTAATCAAGAGTCGAATTGAACAGATCATGGATGTTGATAAAAATGCTGATGGAAATAATCAGTACTTAATTAAATCAATTTATTTTGATGATGTTTTTAATACATGCTATAACCAAAATGAAGATGGTGTAGACATTCGAAGTAAATACCGTATTCGTTGTTACAACAATGATGATTCAATTATCAGATTGGAAAGAAAAGATAAAAAAAATGGGTACACTCACAAAAAGAGCTGCCTGTTAACAAAAGAGGAATACAAAAAACTGTTAAGTGATAATACGGATTTTGAAGTATCGAATAAAGAACTTCTTAATGAACTAAATCTAAAAAGAATGAACTCATTCATGAAAGCTTCAGCAATTGTAGAGTATTCAAGAGAAGCATTTGTTTATGAAGCAGGAAATGTTCGAGTAACATTTGATAAAAATATTCGAGTATCTGGCAATGTTAATGAATTTTTTGATGAAGATTCATTAAGTATTCCGGTGATTGAAGATGCACAATTTATATTGGAAGTAAAGTACGATGAATTTTTACATCAATCCATTGAAAGTGCACTAGATACAAAAAAATTATATCGCACAACATTTTCAAAGTTTTATTTAGGAAAACAACAATTAGGTATGATGAGTGAACCATATATTGAGGATTAGGGGAGAAAGCATATGTCAATAACAGATATTATAAAGAATTCAGTATTAGACCAATTTACACCACAGACAAGTTTAACAGTGTTAAGTATATTAATCATGTTTGCAGTAACATCCATTTTTGCTGCTTATATATTTGTCATATACAAATTTAATTCAAAGAGAAGCTTTTATTATCCAAACTTTGCAAAGACATTGGTAGGATTACCGATAATAACTGCAACAATTATTATAGCAATGCAAATAAATATCTTGGTGTCATTAGGAATGGTTGGAGCATTATCCATCGTACGATTTAGAAATGCAGTAAAAGATCCACTTGATTTATTGTTTTTATTTTGGAGTATAACAGTAGGGATTGTGTGTGGAACAGGAGCATATACATTAGCATTAATCGCAAGTATAGTAATTACTGTGGTGATCTGGGGATTAGACTTTATACCAAACAACACAAGTACATATTTGTTATCAATAAAATGTACAAGAGAAGTTAATGAAGAAGAGCTAATGGAAAAAATAAAAGAAGAAGCAAAAGGAATCAAAGTACGCACAAGAAATGCAAATGAAAAGAACATAACATATTTGATAGAGTTACATACAAAGAAAGATCAAAATCTAGTTAATTCTGTGATGAATATAAGTGGAGTACTTAATACATCGTGTATAGCTCATGATGGTGAGGTTAGGTGCTAAACAATAAGTGCATTAAAAAAATTTTATTTAGTTTAACTATAGTAGGGGTATTTATTATAGTTCTTTTTTCATTGGTAATGGAACAAGAAAAAAAGATTCAGCTAGAAACAAAGTTTCCGACACTAGAAATTATGGTTGAGGATGATGTATGGCCACAAGAAAAAGAATACCATAATGCCACAGCTTCAATGTATTTTGTTGATAATTCTGGAAATATAACAAATGAGGATATACAAATTAGAGCTAGAGGCAATTCAACTATTTTTTATCCAAAAAAACCATATAAAATAAAATTTGATGATAGAGTATATCTAATGGGTGATGAGGCTTCACCCGCAAGAGATTGGGTGCTTTTGGCTAATTACATTGACTTATCAATGATGCGTAATTTTTATACTACAAAATGCATGGAGATGTTAGAGAATTTCTTGTTTGTTCCGAAAACAATGTTTGTAGAATTAATTTTTAATGGTTCATATATTGGAATTTATCAAGTGTATGAAGAAATTGAGTTTAATGAAGCTAGAATAGATATTGATGATAGTAGTAATATTGCTCAAAATGGATTTTTAATTGAAAAGGATAATCATCCAAATGGTGATGAATTTTACGATCATGTTTACGCGAACGGGTATTCATACAACATTAAAAGCGACGTTCATACTGAAGAGCAAGGCAGATATTTACAAAAAATATTAGTTGATGTAGATAATGCGATTCACTTTAAGGATCAAGCTAAAATTGAACAGTTAATTGATGTTGACTCCAGCATAGATATGTATTTAATATATGAATTTGCTAAAAACATAGATGTTGGACACGGTAGTTTTTATATGTATACTTACCCTGGTGAGGAAAAATTGTATTTTGGTCCTGCTTGGGATTTTGATACAGCCTATGGGAATAGTGTAAGTTTAGATGATGGTTCATATGAAGGCTTATACGTTGGTAACTCTTCCTATGACGATTGGGCAAGACATGCATGGTATCAAGAATTGATGACACAAGAATGGTATCAAGAACGAGTTATAAAACGTTGGAATGAAATAAAGCATATTTTTTTAGATGCATTAGAAGAAATAAAAGTATTTAATCGACAATATAAAGATTTATTTTTGAAAGAACAAGAAGTATGGACTATTGATGATAAATTGGAAGCACATACTGTGAAACCATCATTTTTAGACGAATTTATAATGTATGATCAGCACTTTGATTATTTAGATAATTGGATTGAAAACCGGTATGTATGGTTAGATAATTATTTTAATACTGAGCTGATGAAATAGAGTTATATAATAAAATACAAATTATGACTTGTGAATAGAAAAAATAAGGTATAATTAGTTATATGTATTTTATTATTACATAACTAAAGTTTATAGGAGATTTTAAAATGAGTATAACAGATATTATAAAGAATTCAGTATTAGACCAATTTACACCACAGACAAGTTTAACAGTGTTAAGTATATTAATCATGTTTGCAGTAACATCCATTTTTGCTGCTTATATATTTGTCATATACAAATTTAATTCAAAGAGAAGCTTTTATTATCCAAACTTTGCAAAGACATTGGTAGGATTACCGATAATAACTGCAACAATTATTATAGCAATGCAAATAAATATCTTGGTGTCATTAGGAATGGTTGGAGCATTATCCATCGTACGATTTAGAAATGCAGTAAAAGATCCACTTGATTTATTGTTTTTATTTTGGAGTATAACAGTAGGGATTGTGTGTGGAACAGGAGCATATACATTAGCATTAATCGCAAGTATAGTAATTACTGTGGTGATCTGGGGATTAGACTTTATACCAAACAACACAAGTACATATTTGTTATCAATAAAATGTACAAGAGAAGTTAATGAAGAAGAGCTAATGGAAAAAATAAAAGAAGAAGCAAAAGGAATCAAAGTACGCACAAGAAATGCAAATGAAAAGAACATAACATATTTGATAGAGTTACATACAAAGAAAGATCAAAATCTAGTTAATTCTGTGATGAATATAAGTGGAGTACTTAATACATCGTGTATAGCTCATGATGGTGAGGTTAGGGTTTAAGTGCAAAAATTAAATAATCTTAAGTTTTGTGATGTTATATAGATAATACCAAGTGTATTGTGTAGTAATAACCAAATAGACAAACATAAATTATAATAAAAAATAT
>CAYJAJ010000038.1:0-9933 GCA_964368495.1 uncultured Holdemania sp.
TATAAGTTAATCCACCAACTTCATAATTACCATCTTTGTTAGTCCATGTATAATAATCAGAAACAAATGACTTAACTACGAATTCTACAATCGAATATGGCTCACTTGATCCTGCTTCAGCATCAACTGCATCATCTAATGCATTGAAATATTCCACTTGTAAGTCTGTAGGATTATTTCCACGTTGGTATTCAAGTTCCTCAATTCTAGCAACATCATCAACTTCTAAAACAGTTCCACTTGCTACACTAGAATCTACAAATAGAACTTGTACAATATTATATCCAAATAATATAGTAATAATTATTGATACAACAATCATCGAATATAAAACAATATTTTTTAATAATTTCTTTTTATTCATACTTTAACCTCCGTTTTTATGCTATGCCCTTGCTATTTTACCACTTATAATAAAAAGTGTAAAATCAAAATACGATTTCACAACATTTTCACACAAATTTTTACATTTTTAAATACCACGTAAAACTACCATTTGATATAGACTTGATACTCACCAAAGGCTTCTAATGAAATTTTTGTCGGGTCTTTTTCATATTCTTGATATAGAGCTGTTATTCGCTCATAATCTTCCAATAATATAAAAACAGAATTTCCACTATTTTCATCAGGAAGATAAAAGTTTACATTTGGTGCGATGTAATTTCGATAATCAATCGAGTATGGGTCTGGCAAAGTATCTGCAATATACCAAGCATATGGTTTTTCATCATATGACTCAATGTAAATATCCATGTTGGGGTATTTATGTTGGTAATGAGTTATTAATTCACCAATTCCATCTTTAAATAAATAATTTAAATCTTTTGAACTATCACTATAAAAAACTGCCATGAATAGTAAAGACGAAACCGCAAATGAAGTCAAAAACAAAATTCCAATCTTTTCATACTTTTGATACAAATATCGAAGACCAAAAACAGTTATATATCCAATAGAAAAATACCACGAATTAGCTTTACTTACATTAGGATCAGCAATCATTAAATTCAATATATAATTTGCAATGAATATTATGGATATCATTGTAAATATTGAATATTTTTTATCCTTAATGGACTTTATTGTTTCTTTACAGATTACAAATAATCCAACAAAAAAACATGGAATCATCGTATAATATATCGTTCCAAACAATGCATTAGAATTGTAATCAAAAGCATCATAGGTTAGTGCACTCCATAAAAAATTGAAGTTATCAAATACATTATTAAGTGAGATTTCACCTTGTCTCCAAAAAAACATTTTCGAAATTGTAAAGTAAGTGATTTCTATGCTTTCTAAGCCAAATATATTAACAATCAATACTCCAAACAGTGGCAAAGCCATAATAAAAGCAGGTATCAACATAAACATCATTTGTTTAATATTTACTTTTTTAACATAAACTAAATATATCATTGTTGCCAATAGGACTAGCGGTAATAACATCCATGAAAGGATATAAGTATACAAAGTTATTCCTAAAAATACTCCACAAAATACAAACCACTTGTTTTCTTGTTTATCTAATGCATAATCAAAAAGAACAACAAACGCAGATAAAAATCCGACAAATAAATTACAATCTAATGCAAATCGTGTATACATCATAGAAAAAGGAATCAACATCATAAATACAAAACTAAAAAGCGCCCAATTTTTAGAAATGCTTTTCTTCACTAAGATATACACACTTGTGCACAGCATTAAATTACTTATTACTATTGGTATACGAAGCCAGAATACACTTGGCGAAAACAAACGAAATAAAATAGCTGCTAAATAAGTATAAAGTGCACTTTGACCACCACCAAAATTAATCATATACACTGGAAATGAATTTAAATAACGATCAACATTAAAATACGCTAAAGTATAGGCATCATACATTATTCCAGTTTCATCAATATGCAATCCCACGAACAGTTCATCCAATTGAATTAAACGGATAAACAAAAATAGTATTATTAGTGAAAATAATACATATTTATGATATTCATTTAAGAAAAAAGTTAATTTTTTCATCATTTACCTCATTATTCATACTTCTTTCTAATAATATAGCTTGGTCTTTTCTTAACTTCCATATAAGTTTTTGATAAATATTCACCAATTATACCTATGCAAAGTAGCTGAATCCCCCCAAGAAAAGTAATAATGACAATCGTTGAGGCATATCCTTCAACATTATTTCCAAAAACTAGTGTTCCTAAAAACTGATAAATCATATAAATAAAGGAACCTAAAGAAATAAATAAACCGAAAAATGTTGCAATTCTTAAAGGCGCCACGGTAAAGGCAACAAGGCCTTCTATCGCATATTTTAATAGCCCTAAAAATGACCAACTCGTTTCTCCTGCAACACGTTCAACATTTTGATATTCTAGATATTCCGTTTTGTATCCAACCCAACCAAATAATCCTTTAGAAAATCGATGAACTTCTCTTAATTCTAAAATACTTTCCACTACTTGTCGTTTCATTAAACGGTAATCTCTAGCACCATCAACAATTTCAACCTCTGAAAATTTATTAATTAATTTATAAAAATTTCTTGCAAAAAACGAACGAATTGGTGGCTCTCCTTCACGTGATACACGACGAGTTCCTACAATATCCAAATCTTTTTCTTTAATCATTGAAAGCATTTTAGGTAAAAACTCAGGTGGATCTTGTAAATCTACATCCATTACTGCAATATAATCTCCAGTTGCATAATCAAGACCAGCCAGCAAACCACTTTCCTTACCAAAATTTCGGCTAAAATCGATAACCTTCACTTCATCTTTATGGTTATTATATAGTGCCTCAAGTTCTTTTAATGTGTTATCTTTTGACCCATCATTTACATATATTATTTCGTACTCAACATTCATTGTATTTAGTACTTGTGATGTTGCCTCATAAAATAATGCAACAGTTTCTTGTTCATTATAACA
The DNA here is from genome assembly GCA_964368495.1 of uncultured Holdemania sp. Classification (GTDB taxonomy): domain Bacteria; phylum Bacillota_I; class Bacilli_A; order Erysipelotrichales; family Erysipelotrichaceae; genus CALVGQ01. The sequence continues at coordinate 2,943 of CAYJAJ010000038.1, forward strand.
AGGCACAACAATTGAAATTTTTTCCATAAAACCCTCCTGCTATACTATTATAGCCGATTTATTACTTATCCTCAATTTATTTCAACTTAGGAATAAACATGAATTGAATTGTATAATCTTTATTTTGCTCAATTAAATATTCCTCGATTGGCCCAGGCCCATAACTTGCATTTCCCAAGCCTCTTGTCATTACATCGATACTCACTATCGGATTATCTTGCACAACTATTTCTTTCCAATGATCTGCATTTCTCACATCCAAGTCATCATAATAATTAAGCTTAATATTCACTTTCTCGCTTAAAAATATTTCTAATTCTACATTTTCACTATGTAATGTCAATTCACTTACTTCTGTTTTGTTTCCAGTATCTTGTGGCTTTAATAATTGATCATTCACTTGTTCATCAATCTTTTGTGTGTAGTAGCCCAACTTTGATCCTGTATTTCTATCAGGATAATTTTCATATGGCCCTTTACCATAATAGCCAAATTCAGTAAAAGCTTGATCCACCGCAAATTGCACACCCACTTTGGCAATTTCTTGGACTTTACTAATACTTGGAACCTTTGCGTTCATCGAAACTTTTATTTTTCCTAAGCTATCTATTTCGTAGAGTATTGTTGCATTCGTATCAAATCCAGCAAGTGTACCTATAAACTCTACTAAAACTAATCCATTTGCTTCTTTTATATTCATGTCATCAACAACCAACCCGCTAGAAGCTTCTATAACTTCATTTGAGAACTCTGGATCATTACTAACTTCAGGTCGATAAAAATTAAACTTTAAAGAATCACTAATAATTGGATAATCATTAAACATAAATTTTTCTATCATCGCATTTTCTTGATTAAACGAGACAGTAAAATTTAAATTACTAACTTCTAGTTGTTTCTCATCATGATTTACAGTTAATTCCCCACTTGTTAATTCTGGAATCTCCATTACTTTTTCACTAAGAACAAATTGCTCAAAAGCTACTTCATCACCTTTTTTACCATATGTTTCATTTGCCCAAATTTGTTCTTCTTTATAATGAACTGAAACTTCAACTACAGCATTTTCTTTAGTATCAACACTAAAATTAGGAATATCTAACCTCGTAGTCATCAATGGATTACAATCAATTTCCATTGATTCACTATCCACTGCAATCCCATTTTCAATGTAACTTACTATAACTTCATATTCATTTAAATTTGTAAACAAGTTTTCATTTGTTACAGTTAACTCGCTATTATTTAATTCAAATAAGAAATTTTGCTGAACATATTTTACTTCTTCAAGTTCAGCAGAAGGAGTTCTATCGGCATTAACTAAGCCATTACCACAAAAATCTCCATCATGTATTGGTTCTTCCCAATCTCCTCCATATCCATAAAATTCTATGCCATCTTCGGTTGTTAAAATACTTTGATCAATAAAATCCCATATAAAACCACCTTGAAGATGCGAATAACTTCTAAACAAATCATAATATTCCTTTAAATTTCCTAACCCATTGCCCATTGCATGAGCATATTCTGATTGAAAATAAGCCCAAGTGTTATCTTTGGCATATTTTTCTACATCGGTAATAGACCAATACTGAGTGCTATATACATCAACCATAGAACTATCACGCTCTTCAGTGATTCGATTATCTCTTTCATACACGCGCATTCTGCTTGGATCTCGTTTTAATATCCACATTGTTGATTGATAAAATGGATAATTTTCATCCATGGCATACTCACTGTAGGTACTTTCATTTCCCAGTGACCAAAACAGCACACTTGAATGATTTTTATCACGTTCTACCATACTAATCGTTCTGTCTAATATTAAAGGTGCATAAATTGGATTATTACTTGGCACATTAAGCTCATTTTCTCCTATATGAGTTTCAATGTTCGCTTCATCTACAATATACAACCCTATCTCATCGGCAATGTCATATGTAATTGTTTGATTTGGGTAATGGGACATTCTAAAAGCATTGATATTATATGCCTTCATTAATGTTAAATCGGTGATAATATCTTCTTTATTTATTGCTCGTCCATCAACTAAATCAGTTTCATGACGATTCACACCCTTCAAAAATAATGGATTTCCATTTAACAGCACTTGACTATAACCATCATCTGTCTGTGAAAGTTCTATTTCCCTAAATCCTATCCTTTGACACATTGCTTCGACGGTATTTCCTTGTTCATCTAACAATTCAATGGTCAAACGATATAAATTTGGTTTTTCTGCACTCCATAAAAGCACTGATTCCACTTCAAAGTCCACTTCAAACAGTTTGCTATCAATAATTTCATCTACATTCACACTTTTTTCTTGTATCACTTTAGTATTTTCAGTTTGGTTATATAAATTTACCTTTAGTTGATATCCATTTTGAATTTCATCACTTAAATTTCTAATATCAATTTCAACATTAGCATTCGCATTTTTATAGTTTTCATCTAACGTTGAAGTAAAGAAAAAATCTCGAATCTCTAAATCGTCTTTACTATATAAATAAACATCTCTAAAAACACCACTTAATCGAATAAAATCCTGGTTTTCAAAATAACTAGCATCTGACCAACGATAAACTTCTAATGCAATTGTATTTTCTCCTTCTTTTAAATATGGTGTAATATTAAATTCAGCAGGAGTATAACTGTCTTCACTGTACCCTATCTGTTGACCATTAATATACAAATAAAACGCAGATTCTACACCCTGTAAACTCACAAAAACATTTTTATCAATCAACCCCTCATCAAGCGTAAAGCTACGTTTATAATGCGCTACACTGTTATTTGATGTAGGTGCTACTGGTTGTCCTTGCCAACCATAGGCAATATGTTCATAGCTAATCCATGGATAAACCTGATTGACATAATGAGGAGATTCATATTTAAATTCTTTAGCCTCATCTACTTGTGTTTGAACATTTGATGGGATAATGCATTTATCCCAATCACTTGTATCCCAATTTTCCCAATAGTAAAAAGCATCGCTGCCTTTGATATCCTTTAATCTTTCATTTGGATTTTGTGCAAAATAAAAATCCCACTCACCATTTAAGCTTTGTACAAATTCACTGGAAAAGCCGTCAATTTCATCCAACGAAGAAGCTTCTTTTTGTAATGCTTCTTCCACTGTTGCATATGAAAAAAAGGATGCCCTTGCAGGTTCACGATGTATTTCAAATACTTCAACCAAATCATACCAAGCTTCACCTGCAAAGCTTGTGTCATTGTATTCTTTTTCAAGAAGCACTTCTTCTGTAGGCTGTGCATCTGGAGTAGATTTGGAACATGCAATACAAAGAAATAATATTAAAAAAATCATTAGTTTTTTCATATAAGCTCCTCCCTTAATTCGGTAATTCTGATAATTTCACAATTAGAGTACCATTTATCATTTGACAATAGCCTTCTTTTGGAAATGATGGCATAGTATAAGAATACACTATTTCTTCTTCATTAGCTGATTTAAGTACAATCGGATAACCTAAAACATTATCAAAATACGATTTGTAAGAATATGTAATTCCGAAATTTGTTGTACCTAATCCCCAAACTTCATAAAATCCATTTTGTGGTCTAGACAAACTCGAATAATTTAGCTCACCAATAATCACAACAGGTGTTTCACCCAATTCATATCCAGAAACTTGTTCCATTTGATTAATCACGCGATTCATTGTTGTCATTGTAATATCATAAATCATTGTTTTTCTTAAATATAATTGATTCGAATAAATTACACTGTTAAAAATAACTAATAACACCCCAACAGCGACAATATTTTTCATCCATTTATTCAACACTTCATTTGATTCATCCACATCCTCATCAACTAATACGAGAACTAATACATAGATAAACACCAACGAGAAAATCATTAAAGAATGATAAATGCTATTGGAAATAAAATTAACACAGTTCAATCCAAACGGAAGCAATACAACAATACAAATCAACAATAAACATTTAGTTAAAAGGTATTTTTTTACTTTTATTATAACGCCCATTTTAATAAAACCTAGACTTATCAATATCAAATTAACAATTTTAATTAAAGATGCATTATGAATCTCAGGTTTAAGAAATTGATTAAAAGAAAGTTGATATGTTTCAAAAATAAGTTCAAATATTCTTTCAAAGCTTGTAAACTTACCTACATTAACTAAGCTATTATAATCCATTGATGCAGAAACACCTGAAAAAAATAACACAACTTGATACAAAATTGAATAACAAACTAAACCTGCTAATAACACCACAACCGATTTAATCCCACTAATAATAATCTTTTTAGTATCTTTATTGCTAAAAATATCTTTTATAATTAGTAACATCATCAAAAGTACTGATACTTGAAAATATGCTTGATAAAACCCCAAAGATACAGCTAACAAAATCGGAGAAATCAGGAATCCATATTGATGATTCTTAAAAACATATACACTCAACACTGAAAAAAGTAACGACAACATAAATGCATCTGCTTCATGGATATAGCTTCCATTTGTAAGAGTTAATGCAATATTTGTTGATGTTAACCCACAAATTAAAAATATTGTGAGTTTATTCTTTATATTTAATAATTTTATTATAAAATAATTAGAAAATGAAAGCCAAACTAACGATAAAAAACCAACTAGCCATGGAACAACTATATATCCTCTAAACATAAAGTTTAACACTTGCATGAACCGACCACTTGATATTTTTAAATAAACATCATTGTATTGCGTAATACTAAACATCGCATCATGTGTATATGTCACATTAAAATAGGAAAAACCATGTGCAATTAAACCAAAAATAAATGTAAAAATCACTACTTTTAATAACAAACTCTGATTTTCTTTACTAATCACAACAGTTCCCCCTTCTATTCAGGTTATTCCTCTAACATATCAAATTCATAGTATTCGGGATTTTCTGGATATATTTCCTTAAATTGATCACTTACATACTGTCTAATTTCATTTGGGACTTGAAGTATTCGCTCATAGACATAGACCATTCTTCCACCATCAATTTCTGTTTCCTTAATCATTTGATAGTATTTCTCAGAAATACTATCATTGTGTATAAAGTCATGTAAAATAGTGACTGTATATTGATTTTCTTCTGTATGTACGGCTAATGGAGTTGAAACTACAATAAATTTATAGAAAAAGAAATCCTGTGGTATTCCATCTCTAAAATCATAGATTTTAGGTGTAAGTAAATTCTTAATTGGTTCTTCTCGTTCTGGATACCAAGAGTAGCGTAAAGTATCTGTATTAAAATCACTTCCGGCAGCTAGGGAATACACGTATTCGTACTCTTCATTAGCAACATCATTGATAAAATCTGCAAGTTCACGTATTTCATCAATATCATTGCGAATTCTTAAATCTGGAAGTGGATCACCTGTTAAAGCGGTTAATTTTTCAATTTGATAATTGTAGTCAGCAAGAAAAGTTGTATTCGTGTAATTTATCATACTTATTCCAACTAAAGCTGATACAAATATGATTCCAAGCTTTTTAATATTCACTAAATAATTTAATCCAATAATGCTTAAAATTAACATTGGCACATTAATCATATAATAATGATGAACCCCTAAACCTTGCATTCTGCTGAACAAAATCAAAGTGACAAATATTTGCCAGAGCATTAACAACACAAAATAGTGTTTATCCCTATCTTTAATAATTGAAACGATAGCAAATAACACAACCAAAACTACTAAAATCCCATAAAAATTAATAAACCATTCTATGGCTTCAAATGTTGTACTTCCCCATACAACAGAATATGCTTCAGCATAATTATTATTTAGAAATGTATTCACCATCGGCATAAAAAATATTAATAGAATTGCTAAAGGAACAATTCCAGTAATAAATAAATTGAGATATAATGGAATCTGCTTTTTAACATCTATTTTTTTATCTTTGATTGCAAACCAAATTGTGTTTAAAACAAATCCAGCAAAAAAAGAAACAACCCAAAATGCAAACCAACGTCTGCATAAAACAATGATTAACAAACATAATCCACTAAAGATAGTATACTTAAAATTGAATCGCTCAAAAGCACCTACATATATTAATAATATTATAGGCATTATAAAAACGAGTCCTGATGTTCCAATATATCCCAAAACCATCGGCATGATATTTCCAGCAAAGAAAATAATGAATAATGCTATTAAACAATCAGTTTTATTTAATTCTTGGTTGTTTTTTTCCTTATATAACAAATAAAATAAAAACAACATCGTATTAAACGGAAGCACAAAGAAGTTAAACATACCAATTATAAAATCATTGAATGTATTTCCTAGAATCTTAGTGGGTAAATACAAGAAGACTTCTGCTAAATAAGAGTATTCTGTATAACAAATAGAATGAATTAAATTATCCACAAATTCAATCATGCTTCTATCTGCCATTTTTACAACTTCAAGTGTTCTTCGCCAATATCCGCCATAATCCCAAAACGGTATAAATGATTCTTGAACTAAATGCATGCTTAAAAGTAAATTAATGACTAAAACATTTGCTAGTACAAATAATAATATCCACTTCCAGTTTTTAACTACTATCTCGTGAATTTTATTATGCGACAATAACACAAATACAATTATGCAAAGCAAGATAGGATAAATTGTTGCGACCAATACATTCATGATTTCCTCCACCCATAAGACCATTTTATATAATTATATTGTTAAATTTCTTAGTAGTAAATAATTACTTTTCATTTAACATTTCATAATTAAAATAATTATCTAACCATTCATATCTGTTTTCTATCCAGTTAATAAGATAATCAAACTGCTGTTCAAATGTTGTAATTTCTCGTAAATGTTGCGGAATTAAAACATGTTCATTTAATCGACTATAAAATGGCCATCTTTCATTATCTTTCAAAAAAGTATCTTTGTATTTTTCATTGATTTCTATAATGTAATCTTTAAGCTCTAAAAAAATATGTTTTT
>CAYJAJ010000039.1:0-9871 GCA_964368495.1 uncultured Holdemania sp.
TTCTCACTTTGCAGCAAATAAAACTCATAAACAAAAAGTACAATTAAGAAAATCTGGGTTAGTATCTAAGAGCGATTACAAACGTATTAAAGAGTTGTTACAAGGTTAATTAGAAGGAGAACATAGACATGGCAAGAGTAAAAGGCGGAACAGTTACACGCGCAAGAAGAAAAAAGGTATTAAAGCTTGCGAAAGGATATTTTGGATCAAAACATTTACTATATCGTACAGCAAATGAACAAGTTATGCGTTCACTTCGTTATGCATATATCGGACGTAAGCAATTAAAAAGAAATATGCGTAAATTATGGATTGCTCGTATCAATGCTGGAGCAAGAATGCATGACATTAGCTATTCAAAATTAATGCATGGTTTAAAAGTAGCAGGAGTACAAGTTAATCGTAAAATGCTTTCTGAAATCGCTATTCATGATGAAAAAGGATTTGCATCTATCGTTGAAACTGCAAAAAAAGCTTTAACTAAAGGATCTGCAAAAGTTAAGGCTGTTGCAGAAGAAGTAGTTGCAGAGGTTGCGGTTGAAGTTAAAGAAGAAGCTCCAGTTAAAAAAGCAAGAAAATCAACAAAAACTGTTGAAACAACTGAAGAGGCTCCAGTTAAAAAAGTAAGAAAAACAACAAAAAAAGCTGAAACAACTGAAGAAGCTCCAGTTAAAAAAGCAAGAAAAACAACAAAAAAAGCTGAAACAGCTGAATAAATCATTGATCTCTATGTTTAAACATAGAGATTTTTTTTTGAAAATGCATACCTGAGTATAAAAGATAGAATTTGTAACAAATATATTTTCTTAACAATATTTTAACAATACGTTAATTATAAATTAATATATCTTTGCTAAACTACAGATGTAGTACGGAGGAAGAAGAAAATGAAAAAAATTACTGTTTTATTGCTAAGTGTTTTATTGTTATTAGCAGGATGTTCAACAACTACGAAACCACAAGAAGAAAGTCAATCTGAAAATGGTGATTCTTCAACAACAATCAATGTTTATACAAGAGATGCATCAAGTGGAACTCGTGAAGCTTTTGAAGGGGCAATTGATTTAGAAGATTTGCTTACTGCAAATGCAATTGAAGTATCTGGAAATGGTGACATGGCTACAAAAGTTGGGGCAGATGTTAATTCAATTGGATACGTATCATTAACTACAGATTTTGCTGCAAATAATATTACGCCGTTACAATTTAATGGTGTTGACGCTTCACTTGAAACAGTGCTTGATGGTTCATATGAAATGCAACGCCCATTCAGTTACACAACACGTGCAGCTGGTGATTTCGAAACTGAGGAAAAAGAACAAATCGTAGCAGCATTTATCGCATTCTTAACAGAATCAACAGAAGGAATGCAAGTAGTATCTGATGCTGGTGGTATTGTGGATGTTACAAGCGGGAAACCATGGGCTGAGGTATCTTTAGAACATCCAATTGTTACTCAAGATAATAGTGCATTAACAATCAATACTAGTGGTTCAACAAGCGTTGAAAAAGCAATTACAGCAGCACTTGAGTATTTCCAACCAATGGCTGGTAATGTGCAATTTGTTATCAATCAAACAGGGTCAAGTGATGGACACAAACGTGTATTAGGATCTGAAAAAGATGGTGCAAATGCAGCAGATATCGGATTTGCTTCTCGTCCATTCAAAGATGAAGAAGATAACAGTGCAGCAATTGCAAGTGGTGCATTCTGCCAAGATGCAGTAGTTATGGTTGTAAATTCAAGTAATACTGCAGTAACAAATTTAACAAAAGATCAAGCAAATAAAGTATTTAGTGGATCAGTTTCAACTTGGGAAGAAGCTACTAAGTAGTTATAAAATTTAATTCAATTAGCTTAGTCAATTGACTAAGCTCTTATTATGAGAGGAATAAATTCATGGAACCTAGTATTAGAAATCATATAAGCCGTGAAAAAACAGTTAAAAAATGTAAAGTTGATCTTTTAATGAAAAAAATATTTCTTACATGTGCTCTTCTTTCAAGTTTTAGTATTGTGCTTATTATTGTTTTTGTTTTATTAAAAGGAATACAACCTTTCTTACCAAATTATGAATATGGACAAGTTGATTTTGTTGCGTTTTTATTTGGTAATACATGGCGTCAAGATCAAGGATTATATGGAGTTGGATATATTGTCATCAATACACTTGTAAGTGCTTTTGGTGCTTTGATTGTAGCATTTCCACTTTCAGTGTTATCAGCACTATTTATTGCTAAAATTGCACCAAAACGAATAAGCGGAATAATGACAACAGTTGTAGAGCTACTGGCATCAATTCCAAGTGTTGTGTATGGGGTTTTTGCTGCCGGAACAATTGTTCAACTTGTAATGACACTCGCAGATTTTTTGAATGTGTCTACAGCTGGTGGGAATTCTCTTCTTGCCGTTATTTTATTACTTGCTATAATGATTTATCCGACCATTACGTCGATATCAGTTACTGCAATTCGTGCAGTAGATAAAGATTTAGAACTTGGCTCATTGGCGCTTGGGGCGACTAAAACACAAACAAATTTCAAAGTTGTGTTATCAGGTGCAAAATCTGGAATATTTGCTGGAGCTATTTTAGGGATTGGTCGTGCATTTGGGGAAGCGACTGCTGTAAGTATGGTTGCAGGTAATAAGTTATTTGGTCCAACATTTGATTTATTTGATATTACAAGAACATTAACTTCAACAATGCTTGCTGGGTTAAAAGAAACAACTGGGCTTGATTATGATATTCGTTTTTCAGTAGGTATTGTGCTGATGGTGGTTATCTTATTATCAAACTTATTCTTAAATTTTGTGAAAAAGAAAGTAGGTCATAGTGGATGAGAACAGCAAATCAAAATAAAAGAAAAGCATCCGATACTTTCTTAAACTCTCTTACATATGTTGCGAGTGCGATATCAGTATTTATTTTAGCTTCATTGTTTATTTTCATTTTTAGCAAGGGATTTCACCTGGTGAATGTTGATTTATTATTTAATGATTTTTGGTCAAAAAATGCAATTGTTGCTCCAACAACGCAAACAAGTACACAAACATTTGAACGTCCAAGTGATTTAGCAAGTGAGGTTGTGTGGAGTGAAAAATGGGGGATTGGTTTTGTTGATGCAGTGTCTGCAGAAAAAGAGAATTTGGTTTTAGTTGAATATGTTGCAGATGATTCTGTTTTTTCTACAACTGTAGATACAGCAGCAGGAGAAACAAAAGGGAATGCATATGAATTAACTGCAGGACTTGAAGTTCATAAAATTGATTATGAATTAGCAGATAATACACTTTCATATACTGGAATGATGAAAAAAGAAAGTGCAAGTCAGGTGGTTGATAATTTGCAAGATGCGACATCAATTACTTCTTTATTTGTTAAAACAGCAGGTGGAGGAATTCGTGGATCTTTAATAACAACAGGTTATTTAATCATTCTTTCTTTGATATTTGCGCTACCAATTGGGATTGCAAGTGCAATTTATCTTAATGAAGTAGCAAAGAAAAATAAAATGAATTCATTAATTCGTTCAGGTATAGAAGTTTTAACTGGGGTACCATCAATAGTCTTTGGTCTAATGGGAGTAAGTGTGTTATTTCCGATAACGGCAATGGCTGGTGCTACGACAACGAATATATTACTAGGTGCGATGACATTAGCGATTATTTTGCTTCCTACAATCATCCGCTCTACTGAGGAAGCATTAATCGTTGTGCCAAAAAGTTTACGTGATGCGTCGTTATCATTAGGAACTAGTGAAACTCAAACTATTTTTAAAATTACACTTCCTTGTGCAATGCCAGGAATACTAACCGGAGTTTTATTATCTATTGGGCGTATCATTGGTGAATCAGCAGCGCTTATTTATACTATGGGAACATTTGTTAATGACAGTCCTACTCTTCTTTCTCAAGGTACATCATTAGCGGTTCAAATATGGTCACTGATGGCTGGAGAACAACCAAATTTTGAATTAGCTTGCGCTATTTCAATTATCATTTTAATCATCGCATTAATATTAAATGTTTCAATTAAATTAATTAGCAAAAAGCTTAGCAAAGCATGGTACTAGGAGGGTCTTATGGAAAATTGTTTTAAAGTCGAAAATTTAGATTTATTCTATAATCAAAAACAAGCATTAAATAACATAAACATGGAAATAAAAAGAAATCGAGTAACAGCGTTAATTGGTCCTTCAGGTTGTGGGAAGTCAACATTCCTTCGTTGCTTAAACCGTATGAATGATTTAATTGATAACTGTAGAATTGAAGGGAACATTACAATTCAAGGGAATGACATTTATGATTCAAAGTCAAATGTAGTTGAGTTGCGTACAAAAGTTGGGATGGTATTTCAAAAACCAAATCCATTTCCGATGACTATATTTGATAATATTGCCTATGGACCACGTTGCCAAGGAATAAAAGATAAGAAAATTTTAGAAGAAATTGTTATTAAAGCATTGAAACAATCTGCTTTATATGAAGAAGTAAAAGATAGATTATATGAAAGTGCAATGGGTTTATCTGGTGGTCAGCAACAACGTTTGTGTATTGCAAGGGCTATTGCGATGGAACCTGAAGTTATTTTAATGGATGAACCAACTAGTGCATTAGATCCAATCGCTACTGCCAAAATTGAAGACCTAATTCATGCGCTTAAAAAAGATTACAGTATCATTATTGTTACTCACTCGATGCAACAGGCTGCTCGTGTTTCAGACTATACTGCGTTTTTCTTAATGGGAGATTTAGTTGAGTTTGATACAACAAAAAAAATATTCAACAAACCCGAAGATAAAAGAACTGAAGACTACATAACTGGTCGTTTTGGTTAGGAGGAAAATGGATGCCAAAATTAGATGAAAACTTATTGATATACCAAACTATTCTACAAGAAATGGCTAAAAAGGTAAGAAGTATGCATACTTTAGCCCTAGAAATATTAGAAACTGGGGATAAAGAAAAAGCGTTAACAATTATTAAATTTGATGAATTTGTGAATAATTATGAAGAAGAAATCAATGACAAAGCACAAATGATGCTGTCGTTGCTGTCTCCGGTTGCTACTGATTTGCGTATAATTATCGCTGGAATTAAAACTGCCAATGATTTAGAACGTATTGCAGATTATGCAAAAAATGTAGCGAGATTTGTAATCAAACAAGGCTCACTTGATCCAAGAATTGTAAAAAAAGCACAAACCATTGGAGAATTATTTTTAACCATGTTTGATCATACTATGGAAGCATATGAGAAGCGAGATATAAACAGTGCAATGGTTATTCCTGATGAAGATGTTCAAATAAATTCTTTATTTGATGATTTAAATAATCAACTTCAAACTATCGTGGATAGCAAAGAATCAATTCCAGATATTATTGCAGTAACCATGTTACTTCGTAATTTTGAAAGAGCTGGAGATCATACTAAAAATATTTGTGAGCATTTGATTTTCTTGGTTAAAGATCAGTATATTGATTTGGATTAAAATCGAACTATAAAAAACGGTATTCTAAGTGATATGATGTAATGAATCATCAAGAATATCGTTTTTTTTTATTGATTTGTAAAGAAAAGAAATTTTGTTAAAAGCTTTAAATTTGATTAAGTTTAGTTATGATTGGATTAATTAACGGAATAAAAAGAAGTGATGTTTGTATATTGAATACTAAATGTGTTAGGGCAATGAGCACAGATGTGTTCATTGTGTAAGATTGTTTAAATGTATCAAATATCTCAGTAGTGAAACTGAGTAGTAGTAAACCAATAACTACTCCAATACAGTTAAATAACAGGTGAATAATTGCTGTTTTTTTTGCATCTATATCGTTACCTAAAGAAACAAGAATTGCAGTCATAGTGGTTCCAACATTACAACCGTAAACAAATAATATTAATGAACTAGTCTGTAAGTTATCACATATTGCACTTTGCTGAAGTACTCCAATAGAAATTGATGAGCTTTGTATCAATGATGTAAGTAGAGTGCTTATGAATAATGGGTGTTCATCTACTTGATTTAATGTTTTAATGAACATAGGATAGGTGGTTAAATTATTTAAGCTGTTGCTCATAGTTTGTAGCCCATAAAAGAGTAAACCAATTGCAAGAACAAAAGAAAAAAGTGATTTATACCTCTCTTTAACGACTGATTTAAATAATCCACCAAAAAAAATAAATAAAAGTGAAAAATTTTGTAGATTTATAAGAAGTATAAATGGAGTTATTGTGGTAGCAATATTCGCTGCAACAATCATTGATGTAGCTTGTTTTAGATTTATTACTTTTGCTTTAATTAAGCTAATTGCTATTGCAGTAGTTGCTGAACTCGATTGACAAAGCAAAGTTATTAAAAAGCTAAAAATAAAAACTGTCTTGTTATTTAGTTTAGTGCCTTTTAATATTTTTTCTTTGTTATTATTTAATATTTCACTTAAATAGTTGATTGCATATACAAATAATCCAAATCCACCTAAAATTTGTAATATAGTTTCATTCATATTTTTATGTAAAATCCTTTCAATTATTTTAATATATGATGAAAAAACAATAATTAGCACGATTTCGTAATTAAAGTTTGTGGTATAATACAATTACAAGGAGCTGATGGTATGAATTGTGTTTTTAAAAATAAAACAAGAGATAAAAGTTGGAAACAATATTATGAAAAAATGAGTGAAGTAGCAAATGCTGTGAAGAATCACTGCAATGTTCGCGAAGATTCCATTGTTTCCATAATTTTGGTTAAAGAAAAAAAAATACATGAAATTAATCGCGATTATCGTGGCATTGATAGATCGACTGATGTAATAACATTTGCTGCAAATGAAGGAGATTTGTTTGTTGCGGAAGAATATCTTGAGTTGGGTGATATATTCATTAATGTTGATGCTGTAACTTCACAAGCAATTGAATATGGACACAGTGTAGAACGAGAAATATGCTTTTTGTTTATTCATGGGCTTTTGCATACTTTAGGTTATGATCATTTAAGTAAGGAAGATGAGTCGGTCATGTTTGATTTACAAAGCAAATTATTAGACCCAATTGTGGCACGATGAACAAGTTTTATGTGGCGTTTAAGGGTTTGTTGATTGCATGGCGTGATTATAATATTAAGATACAATTTTTTTTAGCGATAGGTACAGTTTTTTTAGGATTAATTTTGAAAATTACAGTGCTTGAATGGATGTTTGTTGTTTTTGCAATTGGATTTGTAATTGTATCAGAAATGTTTAATACATGTATTGAAAAAATTTGCGATTTCATGAAAGTTGATTATGATGAAAAAATAAAAGAAATTAAAGACTTGTCAAGTGCTGCGGTTTTGTTGTCATGTATCACTGCGGCAGTTATTGCATTTTTCATCTTAATTACTTAAGCAAAGAGAGGGAAGGTTATGGAACAAGATAAATTATTAAATTTAGCATTTGAAGCAATGGAAAATGCTTATGCGCCTTATTCTAATTATCATGTAGGTGCATGTGTACTTTGTGATGATGGAACGACTTTTAAAGGATGTAACATTGAAAACGCTTCATATGGTGCAACAAATTGTGGAGAAAGAAGTGCAATTTTTAGCGCATATTCAAATGGATATAGTAAAGACAGAATCGTTGCGGTGGCCATTGTAAGTGATGGTGAGCGTATTGGGGCTCCATGTGGAATATGTCGACAAGTTTTATCCGAGCTATTAAATAAAAATACTCCGATTATATTGTCGAATAAAAAAGAGACTTTGATTACAAATATTCAAGAATTACTACCAATGAGTTTTTCAATGGAGGATTTACAATGAAATCTGGTTTTGTTGCTTTCGTAGGAAGGCCTAATGCGGGAAAAAGCACATTACTTAATGCATTGATTAAGCAAAAAGTTGCGATTATCTCACCGAAGGCTCAAACAACACGAAACTGTATTCGAGGGATATATAACGACGAAGACAGTCAAATTATTTTTATTGATACACCTGGTATTCATAAGCCTCAACATCGCCTTGGTACACAGATGAATAAAGAAGCTTACTCAGGAGCAAAAGGTGTCGATGTAGTATATTATATGGTTGATGCGACTGAAGAATTTGGTCGTGGTGATGAATTTGTGCTTGATGTAATAAAAAAATTACACTGCAAAGTATTTTTGATATTAAATAAAATTGATGAATTAAATAAAGAAGAAGTGATGCAACTTTTACTTGCATGGAACAGTAGACATCAGTTTGATGAAATCATTCCAATTTCGGCACTTAAAAGTGATAATTTAGATCAATTAGTAAGTGTCACAAAAAATTATTTGGAGGATGGGATAAAATATTATCCTGATGATATGGTTTGTGACTATCCTGAACAGTTCATCATGGCTGAAATTATTAGAGAGAAAGTATTAGCTTATACGGAAGAAGAAATTCCCCATAGTGTCGCAATTGTAATAGAAAGAATTCGCAAAAAAAGAGACCATTTAATTATTAATGCAATGATACTTGTAGAAAGAAATTCACAAAAGGGAATTTTAATCGGTAAACAAGGTAGCATGATTTCAAAGATTGGTGCTAATGCAAGAAAAGAACTCGAAGCATTATTAAATGAAAAAATATTTTTAGAGCTGTTTGTAAGAGTTGAAGACAACTGGCGTAATAAGGAGGCAAAATTACGACAATTAGGATATATTCAAATGGAGATTGATGATGAATGATATTCTTGAAGGCATAGTTTTAAGACAAAGTGAATACAAAGATAATGATTTATTATTAAATGTATTTTTAAAGGAACATGGAAAAATTAGTCTTGTTGTAAAAGGCGGACTAAAAGAAAATAGTAAAAATAAAGCACTGTGTGCTCCTTTTTCATGTAGTCAATTTCAAATTGATTATTCACCATTAAAGTCAATTTTCTTATTAAAAACAGGTAGTCTTCAACATTCGTTTTATAAAATAAAAGATAATTTGGATTTAATCAGTTGTGCAAATTTGATGGTAGAAATATTGGAGCAATTTATAGAACCACAAGTACAAAATGAAAACTTTTATAATTTGTTTTTATTTTGTTTAACCAAACTTCATGAAAAGAAAAATATATATTTAGTTTTAGCTTTTTATATTTCGGAGTGTTTAAAGGAAATTGGAATAGAACCTGAAGTAGATGAATGCGTAAATTGCTCAGAATTAAAAGTAAATACGATTTCCATTGCTGAGGGCGGATTTGTTTGCTTAAAGTGTGCAACAAACACAAAAAGCATGAAATGTGACCTCGATGCGCTAAAGAATTTTCGATACATTTGTAAAGCTGGTTTTGAACAATTTTCAATTTTAGAAACAAATTGTAATGTGAGGTTAGCTGATGTGTCTGTTTTTGTTGAATTTTTAATATTTCATACAGGAATAAGACTGAGAAATTGGCAAGTTTTCAAAGATTGGACAAGTTGACTTGAAGGCTTAAAAAGTGTATATTATATAGGTTAAGCAGAGTTAGAAAGTGAGTGGTAAACATGGCTGTAAAAGATTTTGAAAAAATAGTCAATCATGCAAAAAATAGTGGGTTTGTATTTCAAGGTTCTGAAATTTATGGTGGACTGAGTAATACTTGGGATTTTGGTCCTTTGGGTGTTGAACTTAAAAATAATATTAAAAATGCATGGTGGAAAAAATTTATTCAAACTAATCCACATAACACAGGGATTCAAGCGGCTATTTTGATGAATCCAAAAGTGTGGGAAGCATCAGGGCACTTAAAAACATTTAGTGATCCTTTGATGGATTGCAAAAGCTGTAAAGTACGCCACCGTGCTGATCATTTGATTGAAAATGATTCTAAGGGTACTGTTAATCCGGGTGGCTGGAGCAATGAAGATTTAATGAATTATATTAAAGAG
>CAYJAJ010000040.1:0-9370 GCA_964368495.1 uncultured Holdemania sp.
GCAATTGGATCTGTCATATTCATCATAACTAGTCCTCCTACCAACTTGCCTTTCTGACTCCAGGGATTTGACCTTTATAAGCCAATTCACGGAAACAGATACGGCATACTTTATATTTACGAAGTACAGAGTGCGGACGTCCGCAAATTTCACAGCGAGTGTATTCACGCACTTTGAATTTTTGAGGACGTTGTTGTTTAATTTTCATTGATTTCTTAGCCATTTTAGTCCTCCTTATTTAGCAAACGGCATGCCCATTTCAGTAAGCAATGCTTTCGCTTCATTGTTAGTTTTAGCAGTAGTTACGATAACAATATCCATACCACGTACTTTATTTACTTTATCGAAATTAATTTCAGGGAAGATAATTTGTTCTTTTACACCCAATGTATAATTTCCACGACCATCAAACGATGTGTTGCTAACACCACGGAAGTCACGTACACGAGGAAGAGAGATGTTGAATAATTTATCTAAAAATTCATACATTTTTTGTCCACGAAGTGTCACTTTACAACCGATTGGCATACCTTCACGAAGTTTGAAGTTCGCAATTGACTTTTTAGCTTTTGTAACAACTGGTTTTTGACCAGTAATTTGTGTTAACTCCGCAACTGCTTCATCTAATAATTTAGGGTTAGCGATTGCTTCACCAAGACCAATATTGATAACTACTTTTTCAATTTTTGGGCATTCCATAACTGAACTGTAGTTAAATTCTTCTACTAGTTTTGAGATAACAGTTTCTTTATATTTAGCTTGTAGGCGGTTCATTATTTCTTACCTCCTTTAACTTCAGCTCCTGATTTTTTGAATACGCGAACTTTAGTGCTCACGCCTTTTTTATCAGTAGTAACTTTGTATCCAACACGACTAGCTGTTTTTGATTTAGAATCGTAAGCCATAACGTTAGACACATGAATTGGTGCTTCTTTTTCAATTTTGCCACCATCAGGATTAGCTTGAGTTGGTTTAAGATGCTTTGTGACCATATTTACACCCTCAACAAGAACTTTGTCTTCTTTAGGGAATACTTTGATAACTTCAGCAATTGTTCCTTTGCTGCGTCCTGTGATGACTTTAACTGTATCACCTTTTTTGATTTTCATACTCGTTAAGCCACCTTTCTAAAGTACTTCTGGTGCCAAAGAAACAATTTTCATGAATTCTCTGTCACGTAGTTCTCTTGCAACAGGTCCAAAGATACGTGTACCTTTTGGAGTGTTGTCTTCTTTGATAATAACTGCTGCGTTATCATCGAATTTGATGTATGAACCATTTTCACGACGCACAGGATATTTTGTACGTACGATAACAGCTTTAACTACATCACCTTTTTTCACAGTACCACCAGGTGCTGCTTCTTTTACTGTGCACACGATAATATCACCAATACTTGCTGATTTTCTTACTGATCCACCTAAACAGCGAATAACAAGAACCTCTTTAGCACCGGTATTATCGGCAACTTTCAATCTACTTTCATTTTGTATCATTGATTTACCCTCCCAGTCCTATAGAATTACAGCTTTCTCAACTACTTTGATTAAGCGAAAACGTTTTGTTGCAGATAGTGGACGAGTTTCCATAATTTCCACAATATCTCCCATTTTTGCTTCATTCATTTCATCATGAGCTTTGAATTTTTTTGAATATTTTACACGTTTTGAATAAAGTGGATGTGATTTCTTTGTAGAAACTTGAACAGTAATTGTTTTATCCATTTTATCCGAAACAACAGTTCCACGTAATACTTTACGATTCGATCTTTCCATAACTATGCTCCTCCTTACTTAGCTTCACTAAGCGTACGCTCAGTGATCACTGTTTTAATGCGAGCAATAGTTTTCTTGATTTCTTTCATACGTGAAGGATTTTCAAGTTGACCAGTTGCTTGCTTAAAGCGTAAGTTGAATAATTCTTCTTTTAAAGAATCGATATCTTTAAGCAATTCTGTATTGCTTTTTTCTCTTATATCTTTAATTTTCATCTCTTACTCCACCTCGCCTTTTTTTGCAAATCTTGTTTTAACTGGAAGTTTATGAGATGCAAGACGAAGTGCTTCACGTGCTACTTCTTCAGGCACTCCACTAACCTCAAACATTACACGTCCTGGTTGAACAACTGCAACCCATCCTTCAGGTGCACCTTTCCCAGAACCCATACGTACTTCCAACGGTTTTTTAGTGATAGCTAAGTGAGGGAAAATTTTAATCCAAACTTTTCCTCCACGTTTCATATAACGAGTCATCGCAATACGAGCAGATTCGATTTGGCGATTTGATACATATGCACCTGACTCAGCAACTAAACCGAATTCACCGAACGCAATTTCACGTCCTGCTTTAGAACGACCTTCATAGCTAATGCGGTGAGGTCTTCTATATTTTGTTCTATTAGGCATTAACATAATTAATTACCTCCTTCAGTAGCTTTCGCTTCTGTTGTTTCTGCAGTTTTAGCAGTTTCTTTTGCAGCTCCTTGATTGTTGTTTCTAGGATTTCTGCGATCATTACGAGGACGACGACGATCGCGTCCTTGAGGATTTTTTGGAGCTTCTGGTTCAACAACCATTTGACCTGGTAATACTTCACCACGACAAACCCAAACTTTAACTCCTAAAATTCCATAAGTAGTCATTGCTTCATAATGAGCATAATCGATATCAGAACGAAGTGTGTGTAAAGGAACAACACCTTCTGAATAACCTTCACTACGTGCCATATCAGCTCCACCAAGACGTCCAGAAACCATAGTTTTAATCCCTTTAGCTCCTGAGCGCATTGTTTGTTGAATAGCTTTCTTTTGTGCAGTTCTAAATGATGCACGTTGTTCTAGTTGCTCAGCAATTTTACGAGCTACTAAATGAGCATCTAAATCAGGATTCGCAACTTCAAGTACACGAACATTGACTTGTTTGTCTTTACATAATTTTTCTAATTTAGTTTTTACGTTTGCTGCATTTTCTCCATTTGTACCAATAACAACACCAGGACGAGCAGCACGGATGATTACATCCACACGATTTTTTGAACGTTCAATTTCAACTCTTGAAATATAAGCAGCTTTAAGTTCTTTTGCTAAGAACTCACGGATTCTGTTATCTTCAATAAGTAGAGTTCCATATTCTTTTTCAGCGTACCAGCGAGATTCCCAATCACGGATAACTCCGACACGCAATCCAATTGGACTAACTTTTTGACCCATATCGTATTCTCCCTTCCTAGCGCTCTTCAACCACAACAGTAATGTGGCTAGTGCGTTTTAATATTTGTGAAGCATTTCCTTTTGCACGAGGCATAAAGCGCTTCATTGTAACACCTTCATCAGCGTAACATGCTTTTACATATAAGTTATCGCCATTTAATTCATGATTGTTTGTAGCGTTGCTAACTGCACTTTTTAATACTTTCCCAACTGCATCAGCTGCATGGTTAGGTGTGAATTTTAAAATTGCAGTAGCTTGTTCAACGTCTTTACCGCGAATCAAGTCAAGCACTAAGCGTACTTTACGAGGAGCGATACGGACTGTTTTTGCAGTAGCTTTTACTTCCATTTTAAGTTCCTCCTTACGCTTTCTTATCGTCTCCGTGTCCACCGTATTTACGTGTAGGCACGAATTCACCTAATTTGTGTCCAACCATATCTTCAGATACGAATACTGGCACATGTTCTTTACCATTGTAAACCGCGAATGTGTGTTCAACGAAATCAGGGAAAATTGTTGAACGACGAGACCACGTTTTAATTACTTCTTTTTTACCAGCTGCATTCAATGCTTCGACCTTTTTCATTAAATGATCATCACAGAATGGCCCTTTTTTCAAACTACGACTCATGTATTATTTCCTCCCTTTCGTCCTATTTCGCATTGCGACGACGTACAATTAATTTGTCAGACGCATTTTTTGTTTTACGAGTTTTAACACCCATAGCTTTTTTACCCCAAGGTGTCATTGGTGACTTACGACCGATTGGTGTACGTCCTTCCCCACCACCATGAGGGTGATCATTAGGATTCATAACCGAACCACGTACAGTTGGGCGAATACCCATCCAACGAGAACGACCAGCTTTACCAATGTTTACTAAGCTGTAATCTTCATTACCTACAACACCGATAGTAGCGCGGCAGTTACTTAAGATTTTTCTTACTTCACCTGATGCTAAACGAAGTGTTACATATTTTTCTTCAATCCCTAAGATTTGAGCAGAAACACCAGCACTACGCGCTAACTGTCCGCCCTTACCTGGTTTTAATTCCACGTTGTGAATAACAGTACCTTCAGGCATGTTTCTCATTTCACAAGCGTTTCCTACTTTAATATCTACTGTTTCACCAGATACAATTTTTTGACCTACTTCAAGTCCTTTAGGAGCTAAGATATATCTTTTTTCACCATCCGCATAGTTTAACAACGCGATGTTTGCTGAACGATTTGGATCGTATTCAATTGTAGCAACTGTTGCCACAATGTTATCTTTGTTTCTTTTAAAATCGATAATTCGATATAGACGTTTATGTCCACCACCGTGGTGACGAGTTGTAATACGTCCATTGTTGTTACGACCACCTGTTTTACCTAGGGACACCGTAAGTGATTTCTCTGGTTTGTTTGTTGTAATTTCATCAAACGTTAAACCAGTCATCCCACGACGACCCGGAGTGGTCGGCTTATATTTTTTAATAGCCACTTTTTAAGTCCTCCTTACGCATTTATTCCGGAAATAGCGTTCTTCTTCCGATATTGTATTCTTATTAGAATAATTCGATTTCTTCACCTTCAGCTAATTTTACAATTGCTTTTCTAATGGCTTTTGTTTTGCCTGTGTGAATTTTTCTTGGATCAAGTCCCATTCTTTTACTTTTAGGACGACAATTCATAATATTTACTTTTTCAACTTTTACTTTGAAAATTTCTTCAATAGCAATACGAACTTGAGTTTTATTAACTCCTTTTGCTACTTCAAATGTAATTTTGTTATCAGCCTCACCCATTGCCATTGTTTTTTCAGTAATGATTGGACGGATAATTATATCTCTAGCGTTACTCATTATGCCCATACCTCCCCAGCTTTAGCAGCTGCAGTTTCAGTCATGACGATTTTGTCTGCATTCGCAATATCATAAACGTTAAGACCTTCTACGGTTAACATTAAGGCGTTAGGAATGTTTCTCATTGATAAGAAGGCATTGTCGAATTCTTCAGTAACATCTACCACAAACAATGTTTTTTTATCAAACTTGAAAGCTTCCATAACTTTCACAAAGTCTTTAGTTTTGATTGCATCGAATTTTAGTGCATCCACAACAATCATGTTTTCTTTAGCTACTTTATCAGAAAGAACTGATTTAAGTGCTAAACGACGAATCTTACGATTTAATTTGTAAGCGTAAGATCTTGGCACTGGTCCAAATGCAACTCCACCGCCACGCCATTGTGGTGAGCGAGTAGATCCTTGTCTTGCACGACCTGTACCTTTCTGACGCCAAGGTTTTTTACCTCCGCCACTTACTTCCATACGCGTCTTAGTTTTATGTGTTCCTTGTCTAAGACTTGCACGTTGCATAATAACTGCATCGTAAATTGCTTGTTTATTAGGTTCAATACCAAATACAACGTCAGACACTTCAACAGTTTTTAGCTTTTTAGCTTCTTGATTATATACATCTAACTTTGCCATGTCTTATTCCTCCACTTTTGTTTCTTCAGCAGCTTCGTGAGAGTAGCTTAGCAATTCTTTAGCTGCAACATTTTTAATTCTTTTTACTGTAGTTTTAATTTCTACAAGTCCACGACGAGGTCCTGGAACATTTCCTTTAATCAAGATGTAGTTATTTTCAGCATCTACTTTGATAACTTCAAGATTTTGATTAGTAGTTGTGAACCCACCTTCTTGACCAGCCATTACAGTACCTTTATTAATAACCCCGTTATTACGTCCGATAGTTGCTAATGAACCGATGTGTCTATGATGTCCTGACCCGTGAGATCTTGGACCGATTTTTGCATTGTTACGTACGATTGTTCCACTGAATCCTTTACCTTTACTGATTCCAGTAACGTCAACGATATCACCAGCGGAAAAGAGATCAGCGCTTACTTCAGATCCTACTTCCAAGTTCATCATTTCATCAGCTTTGAATTCTCTGATGTGTCTTTTTGGAGCAGTGTTAGCTTTTGCAGCATGTCCAACTTGTGGTTTGTTACTTCTTGTTTCTTTTACAGATTCGTAACCAAGTTGCACAGCCTCATAACCATCTGTTTCAACTGTTTTCTTTTGCATAACTACGTTTGGTTGTACTTCAATTACTGTTACAGGAACTAAAGTTCCATCAGCAGTAAATACTTGTGTCATGCCAAGTTTTTTTCCTAAGATTCCTTTCATGATGTTTACCTCCATTTATTAAAGTTTGATTTCGATATCAACGCCACTAGGTAGCTCTAAACGACTTAATGAATCGATTGTTTCAGCTGTAGGCCCAACAATCTCAATCAAACGTTTATGTGTTCTGATTTCGAATTGTTCACGTGAGTCTTTATATTTATGTACTGCACGTAAGATTGTTACCACTTGTTTTTCAGTTGGTAGTGGTACTGGTCCAACGATCTTTTTTGCTCCGTGTGCACTTGCCGCTTCAACAATTTTAACTGATGCAGCATCTAAAATTTTGTGCTCGTAAGCTTTTAAGCGAATTTTTACGCTATTTTTTGCCATATGAAATCTTCCTCCTTCATTCCATTCTGCCTAAGCAGACTCGCTCTACAGAAATTCCCTAGCTACACATCCGTGACAACGCCTTTCAGTGTGCCAGCAACCTCCCATGTCCATGCGAGTGCTACAATATAGTATCACTTAATAACCCCTATTGCAAGGCTTTTTTTAATTATTTTATTGTACCTACATTTCTAATACAAACCCATCATATACAATTTAAAATATACTTACTTTTTTATATCCACCAGTTATAAAACTTCCTATCGAAATATATACTACTCGCTCATTAATATTCTTTATTGCAATCAACAAAACAATTTCATAATATGTTAAACTATATATAAATAGGAGACCAATCTATGCAAAACATTCAAGCAATTATCTTTGATTTAGACAATACATTAATTGATCGCCAACGCGCATTTTCTGAAATGTTATACAAAAAACTAACACATTATATACAAGGTGATATAACACATGTTATAAACGATATTTTGAAGTGGGATAACAATGGAACAGTACCACGATTAGAAGTATTTAAAAAATTAGTTGAAATATACCATATTAGTGAAGTAAGCGCCGAAACGCTAGATCAAGACTGGTCAAAAGAAAGCGGAACAACTGCTTATTTATTTGATGATGTACTTGAAACATTAAATTACTTAAAACCCAAATACAAATTAGCTGTGTTAAGTAACGGCAACAAATTATCCCAAAGAAGGAAAATGTCCACCATAAACATTGGTGACTATTTAAACTTTAGCTTGATATCTGGTGAATTTGATGTCAATAAGCCTGACCCTAAAATATTTCATTATGTTGCAGAACAATTAAATGTAGCTCCTGAAAATTGTGTATACGTTGGTGATAACTATGAAGTTGATATTTTAGGTTCTAAAAACGCCGGCATGCAATCCATTTATATTAATCGCTCTGGTAGCCCACAAAAAGATGTTTTAAGCATTTCGCAAATTAAAGAACTTATCGATATTCTTTAAGAGCTAATCACTAAAAAGATGACCTTGTCAATTGCAAGGTCATCTTTTTATTTACACATTATTTTTTAAACTCGATGGTTGCCTTAAATAAATCTCCGTCAACCGATACTTTAAAACTACCATTTTGAATTTCAGCAAAACTTTTTACTATCGCAAGACCCAATCCTGAACCTTCCGTATTTCTTGATTTATCTCCACGTACAAAACGATCGGTAATTTCAACATCATTTAAATTAATTTCACTCGCTGATATATTTTTCATGGTGATTATGATTTTATCAATATCATCAACTACATCTATGAACACACGCGTATTCTTCATTGCATACTTGCATATGTTCACTACTAAATTTTCAAACATTCTGTATGTTTTTAAACTATCTAACTGATGAACTATTTTTTCTTCACTCACATTCAATTTTATAACCAACCCAGAACTATCAATAGTATTTTGACACTCGCTAAGCACTTGTTTCATTAACGACACCAATTCAACTTCAATTAAATCCACATTGACATTCCCACTATTTATTTTTGATATTTCAAATAGATCATTAATTAAGTTTTTTAATCTTTGAGAGTTCCTAGAAATAATATTGATGTACTCTTGTCTTTTGGCTTCATCTTCTTCGTCTTTTAGCAAATCAACATAAGAGATAATGGAAGTTAGTGGCGTTTTTAAATCATGAGAAATATTTGTAGTTAATTCTGTTTTCATCTTTTGTGATTTTATTTCTTCATTAACTGCATTTTCAAATCCTATTTTCAAATCTTGAAGTTTCTTTCTTACAGATTCAAAAGCTCCTAAATCTCGATTTATCACCACATTAAAGTCTGTATTAGATAATTTAGTGATTACATCCAATAATGCACTATAATCCGTTTTAACCCTATTTAAACTTCTACTTACAAAAGCATACAAGCATAAAGAATAAAGAATCACCATTACCGCATCAAATCTAAAAGATGATATTAGTATGGATACAACTATTGCATTGACTATTACAGCTATGATTAAAAATCTTTGTGTTTTATCACTCAAGTCAAATGCTAAAGTTTTTCTAGTTGCATTCAAAATTTTTTTAAACTCAAACCACACCACTTTTATCAGTTGTCTCACCGGTTTAATTAATGCAAACAATAATGTATTGTTGATGATATACTTACTTAATCCTTTATGAAATATAAATCGTATTAACAGTGCAGTCGCTAATATTAAACAATAGTATGTTAACCACATTCCTAGGTTTATCAACACTTCTATTATTCCTGCACCCTCATCAATTCCTAATTGTCCTATAAAACTCTCTAATCCAAAATAGATTGTAGTATACGCAATATGAATATTAATCGAGCCTAAAAAAACTAGAGCTATACTTATCATTAATACCAATATTTCAAACTTAATCGACATTAATGCTTGATACCATCTCCACTCCTTTACAACTCTTACAGGTATGAACAAGGCTAAAAATAAAATTCCCGCACTGATCAACAACAAATAAATTAAGGCAAAATTACTAAAGACATAATTTTGAAATCCCATCGTATTGACATAGACATTCCCACTTTCAACTAATTCAAGTGGCACTGCAAATATATACGTCATATTTTCAATTTGTTTTAATTCAAGTCGATCATTGAAGTTAGCC
>CAYJAJ010000041.1:0-9005 GCA_964368495.1 uncultured Holdemania sp.
ATACTCCGATAACTGAACCAGTTACACTTTATCCAAAATTAGAAGATAAAGTTGTACCAACACCTACAACTAAACCTTCAACTGATTCAGAAACATCATCTTCATCAGATTCTGAAGTTTCAACAGAATCATATGCACCTGCAGATACAAGCGATGTTATTAATTTAGGCTTATGGCTTACATTAATGGGAGTATCAGCATGCATCATTATGTTCTTATTAGCAAAATCAAAAAAGAAATATGAAAAAAATTAAATCAAAATAAATTAAGAGTATGGCATAGTCCATGCTCTTTTCATTTCTAAAAGTGAAAGTATAATTGTTGATATGGAATATTAACTCCTTTATAATTACGATATAGAAGGAGAAAAAATAATGGAAAAGCTAAATATTTTGTGGGTAAATGATAATCCAATAACTGCACATACAATGGTATTTATGTATGCTATCAATTCTAAAATTCACGGTTGGTTTGATGAGGTTGAAATAATAATATGGGGACCAACAGCTAAGCTTGCAGCAGAGGATGAAAGCATTCAAGAAAAAATAGAGAGAGCTATACAAGCTGGAGTAAGTGTTAAGGCATGCATTGCTTGCGCTAACATGCTTCAAGTGACAGACAAGTTAAAGTCATTGAACATTGAAGTTTATGGTATGGGTTTACCGTTAACGAATGTTTTAAAGGCTAATGAAAAATTGCTCACAATCTAATAATAGAATAAGAGGTAACCTCATCTAATTGAGATTATCTCTTATTCTATTAAAAACATTTTTATTGTGTCATAAATCTAATTTAAAATGCTTTATTTTTTAGTATATAAAATATATAATCAATTAGAAAGAATAACTATTTTAAATAGTTGCAAAATAATTGTGAGGAGTTAAGGTTAATCAATTAATAACTCTGGTAAAATAAACAGTTAATTGAAATTAAAAGGAGAAATTCAATGAGACGAGTATTAACATACGGGACATTTGATTTATTGCATTGGGGACATATACGCCTTCTTCAAAGAGCTAAACAAGAGGGCGACTATTTAATTGTTGCATTAAGTACAGATGAATTTAACCAGATTAAAGGAAAAAAAGCTTACCATCCATATGAAGAAAGAAAGATGATGGTAGAAGCAATTCGATATGTTGATTTGGTGATTCCAGAAAACCACTGGAATCAAAAAAGAAATGATGTATTAGATTATCATGTAGATATTTTTGTAATGGGTGATGATTGGTTAGGTAAGTTTGATGAAGAATTAAACGGTGTATGTGAAATAAAATATTTGACACGAACAAAGGGCATATCTACTACAAAAATTAAAGAAGATTTAGAAAATTAGACGAGGATAAAGAATAAAATTAAAAAGTAGACAGAGTTATTAACTTTGTCTACTTTTATTGTATGATTGCATTTTTACTTTATTTTAAAACGATTAATTCGTAGTCTTTTTTACCTATTCCTAATTCTTCAGCATAATCAACACATACATTCCAATTTGTTTCTGGATGAGTGTTAATAAAATGATCGTGATGATGTTTTTCTTGTTTATCTAGAACACTGCCTGGGATAATTGGTGCAGCATTACAAGCATCAGCGCAAGCCATATCTAAGGCTACAGGGTCAAATGAGGCAAACATTCCTACGTCTGCACAAATAGGAAGATCATTTTCACTATGGCAATCGCAATTTGGGCTAATGTCGATAGCTAAACTGATATGAAAATGAGGTTTATCTTTTAATACTGCATATGTATATTCAGCAATTTTTTCATTTAAAATATCGTTTGCTGCAAAAGCTAATGGTGCGATGGCATCAAAGTTACAAATTCCAATGCATCGACCACACCCAACACATTTATCTTGATTAATTACAGCTTTGTTATTTGCATCAAAGCTGATGGCATCATGTGCACATATTTTTGTACAGGCTTTACAACTACGACAGACTTCAGGTTTTACAATTGTTTTAGAAGTACAGTGCATTTCCATTTTTCCAGCTCTAGAGCCACAGCCCATACCGATATTTTTTAAAGCACCACCAAAGCCTGTAGATTCATGACCTTTGAAATGATTCATTGAGATAAAAATATCTGCGTCCATAATGGCTTGTCCAATTTTAGCTTCTTTTACATGTTTTAAATTAATGTCTACTAATGCTTCATCTGTACCTTTTAGTCCATCTGCAATAATCACATGACAGCCTGCACTAAATGGATTGTATCCATTTTCATATGCAGATTGAAGATGGTCAAGTGCATTTTTTCTACCACCTACATAAAGAGTATTGCAATCAGTTAAAAAGGGTTTTCCACCAAGTGATTCAATTAATGAAACAATTCTTTTTGCGTAGTTAGGTCTTAAATACGCTAAATTGCCAGGTTCACCAAAGTGAATTTTTATAGCTACAAATTTTTTATCGAAATCGATGTTTTTAATTCCGGCAGTAACTGCAAGCTTTTCTATTTTATCTAGTAAGTTGCATTGCGATGTTGCGTGTAAATCAGTAAAATATACTTTTGATTTTTCCATATCTATCACCTCTTCATTAATTATACATGAACTTATATGAAATTTGAGTATTTTTTAAAAAAATACTGTATAATCATTAAATGAGAGGTTAATCTATGTTGATAAAAAAAAGTGAGTATTATCGAGTGATGAATGATGCGAACAATGAAGAATTAGCAGAATATTACTTTAGTAAAGGAACTTTTGAGTCTGTTGTCATTTCAGATATAAATAAAAAAAACGAATATCAAGTTCAAGCTGTATTTCGTGCAAGGTATTATAAAAATAATATTAGTTTAAAGATAGATGAGGTTGGACAAGCAAGTACAATAAAATGTGATTGTCCATTTTGTAATGAACAGACAGCTTGTGCTCATGTTGGAGCAACTCTTCTTTACATTATGAATCTGCCAAACAACACAACATTACCATATAATGAAGATATAAAGCGAAAACTTGAAATTGAACAGGAACGTCACATGCAAAGGATGTTTCGTAAATCTCAAATTAGTCAGGATACTTTAGCTACTAGAAGTTTAATCACAGAGTTTCAAAATAAAATTGATAGTGATTTACGAGTTATTAAACAACAAGATAACGTGAAAATCATTTCTGAAATACATGTTGATCAAAGTGTTTATGAAAGTGATAATGTCACGTTTAAAATTGGAATCGATAAATTTTATGTTATAAAAAACATCGGAGAATTTTTATTGAGCATTGAAAATAAACAGGTTGTTAAATATGGAAAAAGTTTAACATTAAAACATGATATAGAATTGTTTGATGAAGATACTTTAAGGCAGATTGAATTTATGAAGAAATATCTTTATCATAGTAAGGATAATTATGTAATAAAATCTATTCCGCTTTCTTTTTCATTTTTAGATGATTATTTTGAACTGTATTCAAACCTGCCCTACAATTTGTCCAGATGTATATTTGAAACTGAAATGGGATTTCTAGATTTAAATGTAGAAAAAATTGTCGAAGATGAAGAATTCTATTATTCGATACAAATCAATACATTAAGAGAACATGAGCTTAAATTAGGTAAAAAACATGCTTATCAATTGAGTAATGAGAGAATTGTACAGTATCAATATGATGATAGTGGAATGTGTGTTTCTTTGTTAGAGATGTTTTCTTATCGTAATGAATTGTTGATGAAGCAAGAAGAATTAGATGAATTTTATAAGTATGTAGTATCTGAGGTTGAAGAATTTATTAATACGGAAGAAATCCATAAATATGTCAACTGCAGTGAAGTAAGCAACATTATGTTGTACGGTGATATCGACGAGGATACTAGAATTAGACTGCTATTAAATTATGAAGTGAACAATCAAAAATATTATGGATTTAATCATAGCAATCAATCACTAGAAGTTGAAAAAATTAAAAAAGTAATTGAGCAATATGATTCTGTTTTTGATGTAGAAACCGGGCATGCTTATCTTGATGCACAAAACGAAAACACGTACTCTTTTGTGCAAGATGGTCTATCGATTATTAGAGATTGGTGTGAAGTTTTTATTAGTGATGCACTTGTTAATTTAGGAAAAGCAAAAAAGATTCAAATGACAGTTGGACTTAGCATTAAGCATGATTTGTTGGATATTGAATTACAAAGTATTGATATAAATAAAGATGAAATAATGAATGTACTTCAAAGTTATCGTCGTAAAAAGAAATTTCATCGTCTAACGAATGGTGTTTTACTTTCTTTGCAATCAAATGAATTAAAAGAAATAGATGAAATGTTGGCAAGCTTAAATGTGAATACAAAAGACTTTAATGCTAATCATCTTGAATTGCCTGCATATCGTGCGTTTTTAATGGATGATCATGTTAAGAAATTTGTTGATGTGGATGTAAAAAAAGAAGTGATGTTCAAAGATTTTATAGATAATTTTAAAAATCATGAAAAGAATAAACGAGTCATCCCTAGTCATTATTTTAATCTATTACGAGATTATCAAAAAGAAGGAGTTAACTGGTTAAATAAGATTAGTGATTATGGATTTGGTGGAATACTTGCTGATGATATGGGTCTTGGTAAAACATTACAAATGATTACTTATTTGGAGATGAGAAATGAATCAAAAAGCCAACATATTGTAGTTTGTCCAGCAAGTTTAATCTTGAACTGGCAAGATGAAATAAATAAATTCAATAGCAGTTTAAAAACTCTATGTATTTACGGTAGTGCAAATTTAAGAAATGAGAGAATGAAACAAATACCTGAAGTAAACATTGTAGTTACTTCTTATGACTATTTAAGAAGAGACATCGAAATTTTAAAAGAATATACATTTGATACAATTATTTTAGATGAAGCACAGTATATTAAGAATCAAAAAACAAAAAATGCGTGGGCAGTGAAGCAATTAAAAGCAAAACATCGTTTTGCACTTACTGGAACACCGATTGAAAACAGCTTGGCTGAGCTTTGGTCAATTTTTGATTTTTTGATGCCAAATTATTTGTATAATTATCATTTTTTCCAAAAGAATTATGAAAAGTTGATTGTTAAAGAAAAAGATGAAGAGAAGCAAAAACAATTAAAACGTCTAGTAGAACCATTTATTTTAAGAAGAAACAAAGAAGAAGTGTTAGCTGAATTGCCTGAAAAGATTGAAAACATCTATACAATTAATTTCAATGAAGAGGAAAAGAAACTTTATTTGGCAAATTTAATGCAAGTAAATCAAGAACTTCAAGTGAAGTTAGATATTGAAAATGTAGATAAGATTAAAGTTTTAGCAATGCTTACAAGATTAAGGCAAATTTGTTGTGAACCTAGAATGATATATGAAAATATTCAAGAACTTTCTAGTAAATTACAGGGTTGCATGGAGTTAATTGAAGCTTTACATTATAGTAAAAAGAAAGTGCTTCTTTTTTCATCGTTTACAAGTGCACTTGATTTAATTGAAGTAGAGCTAAATAAGCGTAAAATTAAATATCACACAATCACTGGTAAAACAGACAAAATGCAACGAAAAGAACGTGTTAATTCATTTCAAAATGATGATTCAACTGTATTTTTGATTTCATTGAAGGCTGGGGGTACTGGACTAAATTTAACTGCAGCACAAGCTGTTATCCATTATGATCCATGGTGGAATGTATCTGCACAAAATCAAGCGACAGACCGTGCATATCGCATTGGCCAAGAACGCAATGTACAAGTGTTCAAATTGATTATGAAAGACAGTATTGAAGAAAAAATACAAGAATTGCAAGTTAAAAAGAAAAATTTAGCTGATGCTTTTGTTGAAGGAAATACTGGAAGTATCTCATCGATGTCAATGGATGAAATAATTGAATTGCTTAAAGATTAGATAGGAGATTAACTATGAAAATTGCATTAGGACAAATGAATGTAGTTGCAGGACAAATTGATGAAAACTTATCACAAATGAAAAAAATGATTGAACAAGCAAAACAAGAACAAGCTGAACTTATTGTGTTTCCTAAACTTTGTGTTAGTGGATGTTTATTAGGGGACAAATGGTTAGATAACATTTTTTTAAGTGAGCTTGAAGAGGCAAATGAAAAAATATTAAGTTGGTCTATAGGAATAGGGATATTGTTTGGGAATATCTCTACAAAACCATTTTCAAATTTAAATAAAACAAACGACAAGTCCCTTTTAAGTTGTGCTTATTTTGCGTATAATCAACAATGGGTAAAAAAAGAAAATAGCAATGAAAACCGTCATCTACAACGACAAAACAACGATGTGCGCTTTTATAATGAAAGTCGATATTTCGATTCTGGTAAGGATGAGATTTTTAGTCCATTTGTATTAAAAAAAGATGATAAAGAATTTCGTGTTGCAGTAGAAATATCCAATCAAGTTCATTTAAGCGATGCAGATTTAGTTGTGTGCATGGATGCATCTCCCTATATTATAGGTGAAAATCATGATGAAATGATAAAAGATTCTGGAAAAAACTTTCCAATCAGACCGAATTGCTTTGTGTATGTCAATTGCGTTGGTATGCAAAACAATGGTAAATCAATTTTAGTATACGATGGAGGTAGTTCATTGTATACTAATGATGGAATTTTTGTGGATGGATGCAATGATTCATTTGCAAGTGAGTGTAAAGTTGTGAGTCTTTTACAAAATAATCCAAGAAAAAGATCGAATAAAAAAACGCTTAGTGCCTGTGTTAATGCATTAAAAGAGTTTGATAAACAAATATTTTCAAGCAATGTGAAATGGATTTTAGGAGTGTCAGGGGGTCTAGATAGTACAGTGAATGCTGCTTTATTAAGTTTAGCGATTGGAAGTGATCGTGTTATAGGTTATTCAATGTCATCAAAATACAACAGCGAAGCCACAAAAAACAATGCACGGATGTTGTGTGAGAAGCTAAATATACGTTTTCATGAAGGAAGTATTGAAGCTTGTACAAATGCTACAATTGCAACTCTTAAAGAATATGGGTATAAAGATGAGTACCCAAGTTTAGTGTATGAAAATATTCAAGCACGTTGCCGTGGACATCTTTTATCGACATTTGCTTCTATTGAAGGTGGAGTTGTACTAAACAATGGGAATAAAGTAGAAACTGCATTAGGCTACTGTACCCTTTATGGAGATGCAGTAGGAGCAATAAGTCCGATTGGAGATCTTACGAAAGTTGACTTGTTTACACTGGCAAAGGATATCAATGATACATTTAATGCAACGATTATTCCTGATAATTTAATTCCACAGTTTAAAGACGGCAATTTTTCGTGGGAGACTTTGCCTTCTGCTGAACTAAAAGATGCACAATTTGATCCAATGAAATGGTATTATCATGATTGGTTGATTGAACAATTGACAGCAACAATGTCCATCGAAGATTTGATGCAAAGTTATTTAGATGATTCTATTTTTGAAAGGGAAGTTGGGAAATGGCTAAAGTACTATAAATTAGATAATCCTAAGAATTTTATTGATGATTTAAAGTGGGTAATGAACACAATGAAAAGAAATTCGTTTAAACGTTATCAAACACCACCACTTCTTACTTTAAGCAAAGGATCCTTTGGTAACGATATACAAGAAGTACAAATGAGAGTTCAAAACAGCAAAACATTCAACGAATTGGTTGAAAAAATATTAAATAAGAAATGAGAAGAATATGGAATATAAAGTAGTGTGTAAAGGACTTAATAATCAAGCAAAAGGAATTATTGAGATTGATAAAAAGAAAATAACGGTTCAAAATCTATTAAAAGATGAGGAAGCGTTAGTAGAAGTAAGTAAAAAAGAAGTAAAAGTGAAGCAGATTTTAACATCTTCAAAAGAGCGGCAAAAAGTAAATTGTCATGTATATGATCGTTGTGGAGGCTGTCAAATGCTTCATATGACTAAAGAGGCACAACGTAATTTTAAAATGAAGTTTATTGAAGATTTATTTAAAAATTATAAAATTAATCCGATAATTGAGATGGAAAATCCAGAGAATTATCGCCACAAAGTAATCGCAACATTTAGTACAGATAAAAATAAAAAAATTGTTGCGGGAATCTATGAGGAGAATAGTCATCATGTTGTGAAGACAGAAAATTGTCTTATTCAAAATAAAAAAGCAAATGATATTTTGAAATCAATTGTTGCTTTAGCTAATCAGATGAAATACACTGCATATGATGAAGACCGAAGAAGTGGACTTTTAAGACATGTGTTAATTCGTGTTTCAGCGTACTACAATGAAGTACTCGTTTGTTTTGTAGTTGGAAACACAATGTTTGGTGGTAGCAAAAATCTTGTTTCAAGATTAAAAGAAAAACATCCTGAAATTAAAACAATAGTGATGAATGTAAATAATCGTAAAACAAGTATTGTTCTTGGTAATCAAGAAAGAGTGTTGTATGGGAAGGGAACAATCAAAGATAACTTACTAGGATTAAACTTTAATATTGGGGCAAAAACTTTTTATCAAGTTAATCCTTATCAAACTGAAAAACTTTACTCTGTTGCCTTGAAAATGGCTAATTTGAAGAAATCGGATGTAGTGCTGGATGCTTATTGTGGAATTGGAACGATATCATTACTAGCTGCTAAACAATGTAGCCATGTAGACGGTGTGGAAATCAATGCTGAAAGTATCAAACAAGCAATTGTGAATGCTAAAAATAACATGATTAACAATGTGCGTTTTTATACAAGTGATTGTAGTGAATACATGATGAAAGCAGCTAGTAAAAAACAAAAATATGATGTGGTGATTATGGATCCTGCAAGAGAGGGAAGTGATGAACGCTTCTTAAAGTCGATGGTCAATCTAAAGCCTAAGAGAATAGTTTATATTTCTTGTGGTCCCATAACACAAAAAAGGGATACAGATTATTTGTTAAAGAATGGCTATGTTATTAAAGAGATTCAGCCTGTAGATTTATTTTCTTTGACTACCCATGTTGAGACGGTAGTATTGATGTCAAGAAAAGAGAGATAAGAGTCAGAAAGTGTAGAAACAGAAGAGCAATATAGCA
>CAYJAJ010000042.1:0-8965 GCA_964368495.1 uncultured Holdemania sp.
CAACATTTTTGGTAGCAAGGTAAGTGCTTCATCGCTATCATATCCACTATTCATTAATAAACTCATTGCAAATGCAAACTGAGCGACTGACATATCGTATGCCAATTTTTTATTGAAAACTAATTTATTGGCAATACTTGTCGAGTTGTTATTTGATTTAATTTTTATTAATTTATAAACAGCAAATAATGCAAAGATTATGAAAAATACATAGCTATATTGAACCAAAGTGTTTCCTAAGTTCATAAGAGCGATTGCCAGTGATGATATTTCAATTCCTAGACTATTTAACACTTGTCTAAAAATTGGTAAAACCTCGACCACAAGCACAAAAATCACAACTAGCATCATCATGATTAATATACTAGGATAACTGATAGCTTCTTTTATTTTTCGTTCTGTTTCATCAGTACGCTGATAATATAAAGCAAGCTGATCCATTACTTTATCTAAATAACCGCTTTTCTCTCCAATATCAACCATTTGAATCATTGTTTGATCATAGATTCCTGCATCTTTTAACACATCACTAAAAGGCACATGTTCATCTAACTGTGCTGCCATTTTTAATAAAATTTCCTTGTACTTTTGATCTTCAACTTCATTGGCTATTGCCAATACCCCATCACTTTGCGAAATACCCGATTTCAAAATCATTGATAATTGTTCACAAAACAAGGCAACTTCCTTATTGTAATTTCTACTCATATTTACCCCCCTTTTAATATGTATATTTTGTTTCATAACTTCCCTTATAATTTTTGTTTAATGAATCGAATGTCGGATCAACCAATGTCCAATATTCTTCTTCAAAGTATACATGTGGTGCAATCCAACCAATATTGCTTATGTACACTTCAATCCATGCATGATATCCTTCATCAACATACCCAGTCACTAATTTTGTAGGGATATTTTGAGAACGTAGCATTGAAGTCATTAAAGCAGCATAATCAAAGCAAATTCCTGATTCGCTTTCTAATGTTTCATCCACAACTGGAAGAACATACACGCCTTTTACTTCATCAACTTTTCCCCAATCATAATCGATGTTTGAAACAATGTAATCATAGATGGCTTGAACTCTTTCAAGTTCTGTTTCAAGTGATTGTGTTATCTCGAATGATTTAATTACTGCTTGAGTGGATTTGTCATAATTTGATACTTGATTTGGATATAGATAAGGATATAGTTCATTCTCTAACTCTACATCTACTTCAAATTCAAATAACAACGCATACCGTGTATCTTCAATATTCTCAAGAGCTCGAATTATGTAATGTCCATCACCCATATTAAGTGGGTATGTTTCGTAGATATCATCAAAATTAAGATCATAATTATAAGTTACTTCTTCTTTGATCACCTGGATTTTCAGTTTTTTGTGATTAGCTGTTTTAGTCTTCGCTTGTATATATCCATGTTTAATATTGCTGTAATCAATCAGCACAACATCATCACTTTTTACACTTGAACCCGGTGCTTGTGGTATTTTTACATCTTCTAATTTTGGAGACTCACTTATTGGATTGTTAATATGATCATTATTAACTTGACTCACAGGAGCACTACATCCAAAAACACTTAAAAAAAACAACATAAGACATAGTATTTTCGCTCTCACTTTATTACCTCCAATTTATCCATATTATACATGATAACAAAATATTTTGTATACATGAAGATAGCATAATTTTTCACACATATACAAGATAAAACATACTTTAAAGCAATACAACCTTACATATACAATAATTCAGACACTTATTTTATCTACTCTCACTTAAAAACAATGGTTTTTCCAAAATATTCATTGCTTCTTTGGCATTTTTTACATCACAATTATATAATCGATTAAATAACTCTGCATCATTCAATCTTACCATTGTGTAAGGAACTTCCTTGTATTCACAATTTGGGAATATCAGGGACATGTTTTCTGCACTACTTGTATAAAGATAAATCTCTTTATCCTTATACATAAAATAATTAAATATATGAAGCAATGCTGTACTGTTTAAGTATATGCATTCTTTTATTTCTAATACATTGTTGTCTTCATAAACTACTGCATAACCTTCTAATTCATCTTTATTATAGTATGAAATGATTTTGCCCTTTAGTGCTGTAACTTCTTTGATGTATTTCTCAAAATAATTTAAATCTCGAATATAATATCCACTAAATCGTGAAACAAACTTTCCATATAGTTTTAAACAATCAAGTGCATTCGGAATTCGTGTAACTTGAGGACGTATTTTTTTTATGTTTTCTTTTTTGATATTCCAAACTCTTTGAAAATATACTGTTTCGAATCCATACTTAGAATAAATGTTCGGATCATAGGCTTGAATCATCGTAATAAGCTCTTGATGGTTTGCTTCATCCAACATCGCTTGCATCATTTCATTCATGTATCCTTTTTGACGATATTCTTCTTTAACAGCTACACCGACTATCATACTACATTTTAATAGTCGTTCATTAAATACAACTTCATGTGAATGTTTACTTGCACACCCCACTACTTCATCATCCACTTTTTTAACAAACGTATCTAAGCTTTCATAATAAACATTAAAATAATAGTCAGTGTATCCACCATCATCATGTGAAAAAATATTTTTCCACATTGAATAAACTTCTTTTTTATCTTTGTTGCTTGCCTTGATAACCATAGGTTCACCCCTCACTTAATCTATATTTATCAATCATTCTTTTCGGCGCATAAGCACGTTTTGCTTTTCTAATGTTTTCTCTACCTAAATCGTCTTCACGATTGCATTCTTCATATTCACTAAATTCATGAATCAATACTTCTTTCATAATTGCTTGATAAAGCCCTCGAATTTCACTATCAGCTTTTTCTACATTCATTTGACACATTGTCTTTGTTAGTTCACTACCAATTGCAAATGCTTTTATTTCACCATCAATTCTTATACAACCACCTTTGTATTTATAAGTTGTATAATTTCTTAAAATATTTTCAACTCCAAGTTTTTCATTGATGAAATAATCATCATCACTGACTTCTTCTGCTTTCCATGTGCTTAAAAAATGTAAGCACTCTACTACATTTTCTTCATTTAAACTCTCATAATTGTACCTGTTTTCATATTGTGAATAAAATGCATTCAAGTGATTTCTTTTCTTTTGTAGTTTTTTTCCACTAAAATGAATCAATTTATTTGTATCATAAATATAATCACTGCTTTCAGGAACATGATAAGCATTTAATGATGGAAATAATTTTGTTGCTCTAATTGCCATTTCTTTTGTGAAACAACTCAGAATAAATGCAACATCATACCGATCAAAAATTGATTTTGCTTTTATTAAAGCTTCATCAAAATACTTTGATTTACATAATGGCATAAATAAAAATAGTTCTCCTTCATGCATTCCAAGTAACAAATAATAATTTTTTTCTTTTACCTTATAAAGAGGATACCAGTGCTTCCATATCATCATATTTAAATAGTTATGATTGCTTTCTTCATAATTACTTAATTTTAAAAACCGAATAATATCGCCAATATCTTCTGCAGTTACTGCATCAAAATATAACTCTAAATCTTTACTCGTCATTATTAATTTTTCTTTCTGTATATTCAACATCAATTACGTTTGAATTTGTTGAATTATATTCCCTTGAATTATTGTAGTCATTTTCAAATGGACTAGATTGTTCGTTTTCTTCAATTGCTTTTTTAATTTTCTGTCCTATCCACCATGATCGAACAATAATAAATGCAATAAATAATATCAAAAATGGCAATAAGAAAATAAATAATTGAGCAACAATCGACAGCACAATAACAATCACAACTGCCACCATAATTTTTTGTAATAAATCCATATATATTCCTCTTTCTACTTTAATGCAAGCAAACTTGCCTTATCTTGTATTTTTTTGAATCGATGCCTCATCCCTGATTTGCTTATTGTAACCCCATAGCTTAATTCAAATTGTTCACAAAGCTCAATTAAACTAGCCTCAGGATACAAGATACGCAGTTCAGCAACTTCTTTGAGTTTATCGTCTAATGTGTTATAAATCTTTTCCTTCTTTAATAACTCAATATCTTGTACTTGTTTAAATCCCGCTTCTTGGCTTTTCATTTCATTTGCGATTTCACAATTATCTAGTCTTGTTAAACTGTTTCTCAAATCTCTTGTGATTCTTATTTCTTCAAACTTAAACAAACAGTCAATTGCACCAATACATCTAAGAAAATCCGCAATCTTCTCTGCAGCTTTTAAATAAACAACATGCTGTTTTCGCCGTTGAATGATTTTAGCCGGAAGGTTAAATCGATTCATCAGTTTTTGTATAAATTCCGCATGCTTCTCATTATTTGTCGCTATCTCTAAGTGATAGTTTGTCTTTGTAGGAGCGTTCACTGCACCAGTAGCCATAAATGCACCAGCAAGATATGCTCTTGCGCAACATTCTTTAGCAACAATGTGATGAGCAGGTTTTTCTTGAAGCCCCTTTGGTGTTAGTATACTCAATTCTTCAAGTATTTCTTTTGATTTGCCTAAAATAGTGATTTGGTAAATATTGTTTTTCCTTAACTTCATTTTTTTAATTACAGATAATTGACAATCTACTTTAAATTCTTCTTTTATCATTGTCCAAATGCGTTTTGCAATTGTTGCATTTTCTGTTTTTACCACTACTTTCATTCCTGATGAACTAATTGAAAGTGTTGAACATAATTGGACAAGTGCAGACAGTTCTGCTTTTTTACAACATTCCATTAACTCATTAAATGCGACTTCTTTTTTTACATCCGTAGTAAATGACATCCTAATACCTCTTTAACAAATCTTCGAAACTTTTCTGTATTTTATATGAATTATGTCTAATTAAATAATCTTCAAAATCTAACAAATCATAACTCAGTATCTTATATGGGTGTTCTTCTTCATTAATAATAACCGGTATACTGCTTTCTTCAGCATACTTTGTAATTGATTGATCAGGAATCTTATTGCTCGCGAACACAACTACATCAACATCACAACCATGGTCAATAATCGCATTAACATGATTTTCTAAACTGTAGCCATCTGTTTCTCCAGGTTGTGTCATTGCATTACAATAATATATTTTTTTCGCTTTTGTCTTCTTAAGTGCTTCTTTAATTTTTGGTATAATAACATTTGGTAAAATACTAGTATAAATGCTACCAATTCCTAAAATAATCACATCTGCTTCAATAATTGCATTGATTGCTGCAGGCATTGCTGAAACTTCTTCCGTATAAAAAACTTCTTGTATACGATTATTCATGTCTGGAATATTAGACTCTCCACGTACAATAGTACCATCTGCCATTTTTGCATACAATGTTATTACTTCTGATGATGCAGGAATAATTTTACCTTTTACATTTAAAACCTTGCTTAATGTTGTGATGCTTTCCATAAAGTTTCCGCTAGCTTGTGTCATCGCCGTTAAGATTAAATTTCCTAAATTATGTCCCATAACATCACTATCTTCTTCATGATTGCTTTCAAAGCGATACTCCATAAGTGTAGATAATAAAGATTCAGATTCAGCTAGCGATATCAAAACGTTTCGAATATCTCCCATTGCCGGTATATGAAAATGTTTTCTTAGTCTACCTGTACTTCCACCATCATCAGCTACTGTTACAATTGTGGTGATTTCGATATTATCAATATTTTTAATGCCTCTTAGTATTGCAGATTGACCATGTCCTCCGCCTATAACAACTACATTTTTCTTATTCATGTGGGTAATCCGCCTTATCTCTGTGGTCTTTAAAACACTTGTACTCATTAGAATACTTTTCAAATAAATAGTTCGCAATTGATACAGAACGATGCTGACCTCCAGTGCACCCAATTCCAACTGTGCAATGGTATTTGCCTTCTTGTATATATTTTGTAAACAGATAGCTTAAAAATTGATTTAACTTTTCAATAAATTCTTGTGTTTCAGCACTATCCATAACAAAATTATATACTACTTCATCATCACCAGAAAACAATCGCAAATTGACATCCCAGTATGGGTTTGGCAAAAAACGAACATCAATAACTAAATCTGCATCCATCGGAACCCCATGTTTGTATCCAAAAGAAATAAAACTTATTGTAAATGTTGGACTATTTTTCAAATTGAAATTATTATCAATTTTTTTCTTTAATTCAGCAATGCTTAAAAATGTTGTATCTATTATCACTGTTGCATGTTCTTTATATTGTGAAAGCATTTGCCTTTCTACATGGATTGCTTCTTCTAAAGTATTTGTAACATTAGTAATTAATAATGGGTGATATCTTCTTGTCGCTTTATATCTTAAAAGCAATTCATCCTTTGCTGCTGTAAGAAATAAAATACGTAAATCAACATCGGCAGTTTTAAATGCATTTATAAACTCTGGGAAATCTTTTGCAGATGTAGAAAGAGCGATATATTCATATCGAGGGTCAATGCTTGTTTCTATTAAATCTGTTAATTCATTCAACATTTGTACCGGAAATTGTTCAATAATATGATAGCCCATATCTTCCAATACAGATACAGCACTGCTTTTTCCAGCACCTGACATTCCACTGACTAATACTACTCGCTTTTTCATGAACTTTACCACCTCCTAGTTATTTTACCACAGGACCACGCGTTCCACAAATTATACAATTTGGTTATCATGATTTTTACATTGTTTTCATACAAAAAATGTACCCGTTTTTTTGTGTTTTATTTACTAGATTACTTTGTTTTTAGCTTCTTTCAATTATATTTTTTTCAACCAATAATTATGTAAAATAATGGCTCAAGGTTCAATCAAAGCACAGTTCATCTAGTTACACCTTTTTTCCTTAATTCATAAATCTCTATTTGTTGCTTTCTTGTTATTTTTCCATAAAAAAACCACACCTTTCTAATTGTCTTTAATTATTAGGGTGCAGTTCAATCTTTATTAATA
The DNA here is from genome assembly GCA_964368495.1 of uncultured Holdemania sp. Classification (GTDB taxonomy): domain Bacteria; phylum Bacillota_I; class Bacilli_A; order Erysipelotrichales; family Erysipelotrichaceae; genus CALVGQ01. The sequence goes on from CAYJAJ010000042.1 coordinate 6,969, forward strand.
GCCTTTTTTAATATTAATATTTTCTTCGATCAACACGTTGGTGTTTTTGATAAAACTCAGCTTTGCTTTTATACATCTCTTCATCTGCTTTTGCTACACAATCATTAAAGTCATCACTAGACAAACTTATCGCTTTACCTACTGAGATTGTTAATACATCATTACTAAGTACTTCTGATTCTAGTTTTAATATATTTTCATAAAATTCTGTAGCATCTGTGCTTGTATCTAAGACGATAAACTCATCACCTCCAACACGATATACAAAGTGTTTAAATATGCTTTTTAAAACATTTGCACAGTCCTTTATCAAACTATCTCCAAAGCTATGTCCTCGGCTATCATTAGCCTCTTTTAATCCATTAATATCTACAAATAATATTCCCACAAACCCAGGATGTTCCTCAAGTAATTCTGATGCTTTAGTAGAATAACTGTTGCGGTTTTTAACCCCTGTCAAATCATCAACATAGCTTAATTTATGGTACTTATTTAATAGAAAATACTTGCAGTTGTCTTTGTGATTATCTCCTTGTGCCATGGCTGTAGCAAAACTAGTACAATCAGCATAGCCACAAGAAAAACAATTGATATGTCTATCTGATTCTTTAAATTTACCAAGTTCAATAAAAGTTAACTCTAAATCAAGATTTTCTTTGACAGTATATTGACTACTTTTATTAGTGTAAGTTCTTGTATAATCTTTAAAAACAAGATTATTATCAAAATATTCCATAAGCTGTTCTGTTTTATCCACAGTTATTTTTTTAACATATTCATTTGTAAGTTCGTCAATTTTATTAAATTTGGCACTTCTATAAGTTCCCGTTCCTATATTACATCCATGTTCGCAGTTTAACGTATCTACAATTAAAGGCACTGGATCATTGTTAGCAAGGTCTTCGATATATTGTTTAAAGTATTTCTCTATATTGAAAATGCCTTCAATAGATTTAATCCATACATCTTCACCTAAGTGATATTTAATATTTTGGGCAAGTCCGCCCGGTCTTGAAAAAGCAGCACCTATAGAACCTTCGATATTATCAAAGTTCACATTTGGATAATCATTAAAATTTATATCGTTTTCTTTAATATAATCTAAAAATTTCGCAAAGGTTACATTATAATCTAACCACCCATTAGAAATTTCATCAGAAAACTCACGTTTTTTTCCAATGCAAGGTGATAAAAATAAAATTTTATCTTGAATTTTTAAATGCTTTTTTAAATAAGTTGTTATACATAGGATGGGACTTTGAATCGGTGATAAATATTCAATTAACTCTGGACGATATTTTTCAACATAGCTAACTATAACTGGACAAGGTTGCGAGATAAGCGTTTTTGGTTTTTCTTCTTGAATATATTTTAAGTGTGCCCATGTACAAATATCTGCACCTAGTGATACATCATATACTTTATTTACTCCTAATGATTTTAAATATCCTAGTACCTGATTAAGATTATCAAAGTTAGTTTTTGCAGCTGGAGCTACAATTACAGATATTGAAACCCCCTTTTTTAAGTCACTAAAAAATTCTTTTAAATCGTCCACATAATCACGAGCTTGATGATCACATACAGAAATACACTCGCCGCAGGATATACAAAAGCCTTCTTTAATTATCACTTTATTTTCTTGATTATCTAAAATGGCTTTATTAGCATTTATTGGGCATTTTAAAATACATTTATTACAGCCAACACAAGCACTTGAGATAGTGTATACATAATTCATTTTTTCCATAATTTGTTCCTACACCTATTTTATAAGATTTTTATTTCACGAACACTATTATATAGCATGGTATAAATAATTGTCAATTTTAGTAAATTTTTTATTTATTATTTTAGTAAATCTTTTTGCTCTTATATACTCTTCAATTTGATTATAATTAATTTTGTCTCTTGACGATAATTTATAGACTAGAAAGCACCATTATTTATTCTTTTTAATTAGGATAAATGCACCTGCTACCACAAACATCAAAGTT
>CAYJAJ010000043.1:0-6514 GCA_964368495.1 uncultured Holdemania sp.
TACAGAAATCGTCGTGTTTGAAATTTTAACTCCATCAGAAGTAGATTTAGCTACAATTACTCAACCAGAAGAACAGTATGACGCCTATATTAAAGGTGATCGTTTACCGGGATACTTCGCAGTAAATGAAACACTTTCAGTTAAAATACAGGCTAAAGTAGATAGCGATGATGACTTAACTGTAAATGAAGGTTTAGATTATTGGGATAATCATTATTACGCTGAAAGTTATGTAACCTTTAAGGAAACTGATGGTGATTATCTTCCAGGAATGAATGATCTTGATAAGCTTAGTGGTCAAGTAGTCATTACTGAAGAAAACATTCGAGTTGTTGATGAAGTTACAGAAGATTTAGATTTTGATAACGACGGGAATAAAACAGAACTATTTATTACAGATACTTCTGCAAGAATTACCGTATTAAAACCTGATGCAACAAACCGACTTGTAGCACATGTACCACGAGAAGTCATTTTCCATGGAAGTGCTGGTGGTGATGTTATCAAAGATGGAACAATAAAAAGTGGTAGTGAAGAAGGTTTAAAACTTTATGTAGAACAAGGTGTTAATCATAAAGGTGCAGTTGAAGAATTTATTATTGATATAAAAATTGCCCATTATGGGACAATAATTCGAAGTGACAGTCAAGTAGGACCAGATGATGAGAATGCTATTTCAGTCACAAATACAGTAGAAGAGGTTAAAGTAGGTACCTATGCTTTACCTGACTATTTAAGTGAAGAAGAAAGAACTTTATTAAATGAAAATTTAAAGGTTTATGTTTATGCTCGAGTTGTTGATGACATCAAAAACTTTGAATATGATGAACCAGAAATTAATAGCCTTTATACAAGGGCGAATAATTGGGTGTCATTAAATAAAAATGGTGAAGGATATCCAATATCAGGTAAAGATATCGATGGCGATGACATTATTATTAATGTTGATGATTTTACAACTGAAGATAACATTGTTCAAATTAGATATGTCATTAAATCATCAAATAATCCAGATCAAGAATTAGTTCCTTTGAACTTTAGGATTGATGTGGATGGAGATTTAAGTACAACAGCTAAAGAAGAAATGTTTGAAGTTGATCCAAATCAAGAACAAACTTATGTCATTAATTCATCGATTGAAGAGAATGCACCGTACATTAAAACAAGACCGATAAGTACCGATGTAAGAAACATTTTACATATTAATAATGTCGTGCAAACTTTTGGAAAATATTCTAATAAAAATTTAGATGATATTTCTGTAAGCAATACTGTAGGTAATTACTTGGCAATTGAAGTACCGTTAATGTACGTAGAAAACAATGTATCTTATTACTCTTACTATTCAAGAGAGGATACTGAAAATCCAGGCAACATGATATTTGAGTACAAGTGGATTGACAAAGATATCATTGTAAGACAAACAAGTTATATGTTAATGTATCAAGCTCAGCTACAAAATGTTTCGGATGCACAGTTAAGTGATCCAGATGGCAAATTTGGAGATAATGTGCTTGATCATACGATCAAACAAGATAACATGACAAATCCACAAGTGGTGGCAATTGTGCCGAATTTTGAGGATTATAATGATACATTATTCATAAATAACTATATAAAATATGGAAGTGCAGCTTATGAAAATTCTCCGTTAAATCGTGATTATATTGGCGAAAAACGTTTAGAATCAAATGAGGCATCATGGACATATTACATTCTTGGAGAAGATGGAAATCCAGTAGAAAATCCAAGAGTATCGCTTGATGATTTCACAATAACAGTGGATCAAGTTACTATAAATGGTTCGCAAAGAAAGATTTTGAATTGGGCATTTAATGATGTTTTAGAACCTGGACAAACAATTGTTATTGATTATATGTTACCTATCGGAGCAACTGAGCTTGCAGAAACACCACAAGCTTTGGCAAATAGTTCAGCTTATGGTTATAAGTTAGGGGCATACAAACCGGTAGTACTTCAAGAATTCCCTACAGGTCATGAGATGGGATTTGTACTTGATACTCAAGATGTTAATGACAACAATGTTTATGAGAGTGAACAAGCACTGACAGATACAATTGGAGGTGTACCATTTGAAACACAATTACAAATTATTCGTAAGAAAACAGCTTATACTGACTACAATCCAGAAGGATATTCAGATGAAAGACCTGCCTTGGTAACTGAGGGAACTATCTATTCATTTATTTCATCTGTATCAGTAAAATCTTCTGCTGGTATCGAAGGGTACCGTAGTATGGTTATTTACGATGTTCTTCCGCATGTTGGTGATGAATTCATTAAAACTGCATCAAATCCAAATGCTGATTTAGAAGATCAATTACCAAAAGAAAGAAATTCAGAGTGGTCAGGATGGCTAATTCCAGAATCCATTAAACTTATTGAATCTGAACAAGACCATGAAGAACCAGTTGTCACGGAACATTTGGATGGTGAAAGTAGAGAATTTGAAATTTGGGTTGGTCCATTTGTTTATGAAGGTGGTAATATAGTAGAAAAGACTGTGGATGATTTACCAACATTTGATCAAACAAAAACAACACAGTTCTACAATAATTTACAAGCGGATGTTACTGGAAGTGAAAAATCAAATTATTTTGTAAGATTAAGTGATTTAATTGCTGTAAAAGAAACAAATCCTGAAAGATACAATGAATTAAGTAAAAATGCGATGGCAATTTGGGTTCAAATGATTCCTAATGTTTATCCAGAAGTTACAACAAAAGGAAATGTTAATTTTGAGTTAGTTTACGATATGCAAACGCCATTAAATAAAGAATTATTTGAAGGTGTAATTTATGCATCAGATGAAGACCATGACATACTAAATAAAACTGAGGGTATCACTGGATGGAATACATTTGGGATTTATGTTGAGGATGCTACAAATGGAGTTTCTGAATACTATGAATCACAAATTGCAGGAGTTTTCGTAGAGGCTCCACTAGAAAAAGGATATATCGGAAGTTATGTATGGTATGATGAAAACATTAATGCAGAACTTGATGAAGCAAGCTATGTAAGACGTGAAGATGGTCGTTTAATCCTAGACACATTAACTAAGGATTTAAACTATGATGGAGAATTGGATGACCCAGGTATCAATGATGTGTTTGTTGAATTACTAACAGATACTGGATATTCTGCAAATCAATTAGGACAAGCAATTGCTCCTTATATTGATGAGTATGGTATGGAAAGTGATCGCTATGCTATTATTGATGAAGCAACAGGCGAATATTCTAAAGATGAATATGGTGTTATAAGGTATTCACTAGAAGGACCAATGACGTATTATACGAGAGAAGATATCTATGATAACAATGGTTACTTCATTTTCGCAGATTTAAATCCAAACGATTACCGTCTACGCTATACGATGCCAAAGACGATATACAATGACTATCATATAAGCACATTAACCATTGGTGATACAAATACGCCAGTAACTGTCTATCGTGATGGTGAAACCCTACCTGACTTAGGTCATACAGGGAAAGGTGTTGATAGTAAAGATGGATATGAAGTTAATGATGAACTAATTATCATTACTGATTCAATTGAAGTAAAAGCAATAAGTAACAATCCAAGTGATCATCCTGCGTATGATGCGAAGATGACTGGATATAGCTTAGGATTAGGAAAACAATTTATTTATTCAGGTACTGCATGGGTTGATCAAAGTACTGTAGGTAGCACACTTACAAGTAATGGACTTATTGATGACCCGAGTACTGAAGCAAGATTAGAAGGTGTTGAGATTTCTTTCTATGAAGTTGCGGATGGAAAACAAGTACTTGCGAAAGATATTTATGGCAAAGATGCTGTGGTATTGAGTGATGAAGATGGATACTTTGAAGTAAAATTAATTCCTCATAAGGAATATATGGTTAAGGCTTCTACTGAAAATATTACTGATTCAATATATAAGCCAACGCCATTTAGAATTAACTTAGGAGTATTTGATAATGATCAAGACAATGACTTGTTTATTGATGAAAATGAAGAATTTATTACTTCAACATTCTATGCAGATGCACCAAGAGATTACGACACTAATGAAATATTAGACAATGGAGCAGGTATATATGGTCCTAGCAACAACATTGATTTAGGTTTCGTTCCTGAAGGATTCGGATTCATAGGAAGTTATATTTGGGAAGAACTAAATGATGAACTTTATGACGGTATAAGAAGTGAATATCGAAATGCAGCAGGAAATTTAGTTCCTGAACCTGGTATAGCTGATGTTGATGTTTACTTAGAACAATTCTATTATGATTATGAAGTTACTCCTGAATTAGATGATGAGGGTAATCCACTACTTGATGGTGAGGGTAATCCAATTGAACCGGTATACTGGAAAGCGACAGGAGAGCCAGCTATAAAACTTACTACTGATGAGACAGGAATATATATCTTTGAAAACTTGTCTACATCTTACAAAGAACCAACTACAGATATAACTTATTTAGTAGGATATCGTGTACGCATTGACTTGGACACTGTTGATGATAAATTCAATATTACTAAATTCCAAACAAATAATGGAGTTAATGACAGTGATTTACCACGAAATTCTACGGTTGGTTATTTAACACCACATAACTTTGATGATTACATTATTATTGCAGAAGAGGCAACAGAACATTCTCATGTTGATAATGTATTTGAAGCGAACGGTACTGAATATGATATTTCTAAGGCAATAATGGTATTGGATGTTGATGCAGGATTCAAGGAAGTTGAACCTGATGGTTTAATTGAAGGAACGATATTCCTTGATGAAAATTTCAACGGATTAGTTGATGAAGGTGAAGGGTATGCTTCTTTTGTAGAGCATTTAAAAACGGAAGAACTAATTGAAAGCACACATGAGTTAGAGTTTACTGTAACTTTAAATAAATTCTATTTGGATGAAAATCAAATGTGGTTACCTTACCCTCATGCTGCAAATCAAGCTACAGAGCAAGTAATAGTAAATAGCTCAACAGCAGGTGATGGCAAGTATAGTTTCAATGTAAACTCGTATGAAGTTGTAGAGGGTATTGAGCGCTTAATGGGATATACTTTAGATATTAGTGATAACACAAATATCTTGGTTCCAACAGCTACACCAACGCCAACGCCAACTCCAACGCCAACACCAACTACTACACCAACTCCGGAAGTGGTAGAAAAAGAAGCAATCAGTGAAAGAATCATTCCAGCGAAATACATGATAAAATCGACTGATAATGCAAGTGCACTTTATATACTTAGTGAAGATACTGAAGATGAAGACACTCTTGGATCTACAACACCAATACTTTCTAAAACAAAAGATAACAGATACTATGGTAACCAAAATGAAGAGGTTACGGGTATCATTATCCCAGCTACATATGAAGATCCGAAAGGTAGAGCATTAACAGGTATTTATGAAGGTTATGATACGACTATAGCTAGAAATCTAAGTGGGTATAATGCTGGATTCATTGATGAAAAATATAAGCCATTAATTAATATACCAGTGATTTCAGGAGGAAGTTATAATCCTGCAGACACTAGCGATATTATCAATTTAGGTTTATGGATATTACTGATGGGTGGTTCAGCATCAATTATTGTTATATTACTAGCAAAATCAAAGAAGAAAAAAGAGACAAAATAAACTGAAACAACAAAAAGAGCAAGGCGAAAGCCATGCTTTTTTTGTATGAAAAGTCGTAGTATGAGCTTGTGATATTTTAGTATAGATTTAACAACATATAATTAAAAAAATAGAATATTTAACAAGCAAAAACCGTATAATAGATAAAATTCCAATTGGAAACGCTATCATTAAATAAATGTGATTATTGTAGTTGACCTCATTAGAAAAATATTATAATATTACATTCAGCTAATTTTATATGAATGAAAAAAATTAGTATTAATTATTCATTTACAGATTGTAAATCAATGATTTTATGAGAAAATAAAGGGAGATATTTATGAATCAAAAAAAGAGTGTTTTAGCATTATTTTTAGCAGTACTCATGATATTCCAGGTTTTTGGACCTATGGTAGTATCAGCTTTAGCAAATACTGATAACAATGTGAATGCACAAGTTGTAACACAGACATCACAGGCAACAACGACAATGCCAGAAATTACAACGACAATGCCAGAAACAACAACGACAATGCCAGAGATTACAACGACATTGCCTGAAACAACAACGACAATGCCAGAAATTACAACGACAATGCCGGAAGTAACAACGACAGCGCCAGAAGTTACAACGACATCACCGGTGGTTACAACAACTCAAACGACTGTTGCTCAAGATGCAGGAGTGTCGTTATTTTCAGCATCGCCACTAATGTTAATTAATGATGGTATTATGCCTGCTAGTTCAGATGTTATAGTTTCTAATGAATTTGCACCATTTTTTGATGAGGCAACTAGTTCTTATTATTGGGATTATACAAACGATGACGGTTCTTTTACCTATGACATTAACGCAAC
>CAYJAJ010000044.1:0-6115 GCA_964368495.1 uncultured Holdemania sp.
CGTCATTCACGGGTTCGAATCCCGTACGAGTCACCATAAAAAATATATGCGATAGATATCGCTTAAAGATAACCCAGTAAAATGGGTTTTTTTTATGCTTAAATGTAGAATTGAGAAAAGTACTCAAAGGTTTTAAAGAATTAATAGTATTTTTAAAAAATATGTTGTTTATGCCTTCATATCATGTAAAGAGCATAATTTTGATGATATGTTTTTTAGAATAATATATGACACTGAGCGAATGATGAAGTTCATTTTTTTAAAAATATAAATCGCTCAATAGATATAGTCAATCAAGGTGTTATCAAAAGAACAAATCGATTGAAAATAAATGCGATTTATGATGTATAATGGAAATGGAGAAACACGATAAAGTTTCAAGATATAAATACTAAAAAATAATAGTAGATGAAGAAATCAGTGCAGGTAGAATATTACGGAATATAACTGTATATATTACAGGTTCTAACTACAAATCGTCTGTTGAATTAAAGATATTTTAAGAAAATAAAAAGTTATCTGTAGAGATTAGAAACAAAGCAAATAGTGGTTATTATGTTTCGATTGACTTATTAGGGGACGAAAAAAACGATAGGAGGGGGATTGCATTGCAAAGGATTAACAAAATAAGTAAATATATAATTATATTAATTATACTGTGCTTGGTGGGGTGTTCTTGGGATGATAGTGGCACTTCTTATAAGGAAATAGAATTTGAATTAGTTCAAATTGATTTGTTGAATAACCTTGATTTAGATAATACACAAATCGGGGAGTTTTATAATAATGATTTAAATTTTACGAATTTAAATTCAATTGAGGGAACTGATATAATATATGATACGGGAATTGGTAGTGTTTCCTTAAAAGATAACCTGATTAATGAAAAAACTATTCACGATGAAAATAGTAAAAGAGTATGGGGCTCAATAATTATTGATGAGAGTAATACCTTGTATTGCATTATTGACTTAATTTCAATTAATGATCGAGGTTTGTTGAAATATGAAATAATACATCAAAATGGAAATCAAGAAAATGTCATTACAGTTGGATATACTTATAATATATTTGGGGCTCCAGTATTTAAAGTGTTAAATGACAATATATATTTTACAATAAAATCGTATGATCATTATGATGATAACATTAATTGGAAATATCGGTGTGAATTTTGGGAATTCAAAGAAAATAAAGCTCAATTAATTGAACAAACAATTGGAGATTATGCTGATTATTCTATTGGTGATGATACCGTTGAGTATCTAAAATACTATGTAGACATAAATGAGAATTCAATATCATTTTTGAGCGAACAAAATAATCAAGTATATTTAAATCATTATTCTGATAATAAATTGATAAAAAATTTGATAAAAGAAAATACAAAATATGCCATTTCTTTCGGTGATTATTATTTATGTGCGGCATTCGTAATGGTAGATGGCAAAGTTAGTGATCTAGAAAATTATTTATTTGATAAAAATACAAACACAGTTGTCGATATTGATCATAACAAAGCTTACTATGACTACGTTTCTTTAAGTGAAAATATAGCTGTCGCAATAGGAAGGGATATGAAGACTTATATTTTGCAATATTCCAATGGGTATATAAATGAAATAGTTCTTGAAAATTTAAATACATCATATTTTAGACGAATAAACAATGCTTCTACGCTTATTTTTTCAAGAAATGAGGGAGATTGGGAAATTTATAAATTGGAAATTAAGAATTAATATTTGATTTATATAGTTTTAGAAGAATTAAGTACTATACTTTAATTTACTTAGCATTTGTCTTAGCAATAATGTCTGTTTATAATTTATATGGAAGTGTTCATTTTCTTAATACATTTAACACTGGTTATGCTTAGTTTACAAAAGAACTAATGTTTTCGCCAAATATATTACTTATAACATTGAATCACATATAAATTAAATTCTTTGTTAAAGTTTTACTAGTAATTAATGATATTATTGAAAGTAGTAATGGCATAAAAACAAATCAGTCCGAAAGGACTTTTTTTTGTGTATACTAAAATATAATGTATAATTTGGGGGTACATGGTATCATATAAGTATTCAAAGGAAAGTAGTTATCAGGGTTTATAAAGCTATAGAGAGGGTGCTGATTAAAGATGAAAAAAGATAAACAATCAAAGAAAATTGCAAAAAAAAGATTTAATGAAGCAGTAAAAAAAGAATTAAGAGAACACAAAAGCTCATTCATTGTGTTCAATGTTTTGAGATTGATCGTAATCGGGATTATGATACGTAGTTTCTTTTTGCAAAATTATGCAACTTTATTCTTGTGTGCGTTAACGGTAGCTTTACTTTACTTGCCAAGCTGGCTGCAAGTGAGGCTGCATATTGAATTACCGCCAGTGTTAGAGATTACAATATTTTGTTTTATATTTGCAGCAGAGATATTAGGCGAAGTTCATGCATTTTATATTATAATTCCTTCTTGGGATACCATTTTGCATACATTAAATGGCTTTCTGGCTGCTGCTGTTGGCTTTTCATTAGTTGTTCTATTAAATAATGATGAAAAATTAACATTTGAACTGTCTCCTTCCTTTATGGCAATTACGGCGTTTTGTTTTTCTATGACTGTTGCGGTAATTTGGGAAATGTTTGAGTTTTCAATGGATTGGTTCTTTCTATTAGATATGCAAAAAGACACAATTATCAATTCAATTTATTCAGTTAATCTAGATCCAATGGGATCGAATGCTGTAGTAGGTATTACCGATATTAATGAAGTGATTATTAATGGTGAACCTTTAGGTTTAGGTGGATACTTGGATATTGGACTGATTGATACAATGAAAGATATAATTGTCAATTTTGCAGGGGCAGTATTGTTTTCTATATCTGGGTACTTTTATGTTAAAACTAAAGGGTATAAAACATCTATGGCTCAAAATTTTGTGCCTACACTTAAACATCCAGGTAAAGATTATCTACTGAAAGATAAAGATTAGTAAAAAAACATCATAAAGCAAAGCGAATGAATAATATGTGCATTCGCTTTTTTTTATGAAAAACATGGTTTTTGTATAAATGTTTAGTAAAAATTTAAAATTATAATAAAGTTAACAAAATCTTAACAATTCGTTGATGAAAAATAGTATAAAATATGCTTATTGCATTTTTATGTAATTGTATTATGGAGGAATTTATGGGGATAGGTAATATTTTATCATTATTAGGTGGTTTAGCATTGTTCTTGTATGGTATGCATATGATGAGCGAGGGACTTGAAGCTACCGCTGGAGATCGATTAAAAGGAATTTTAGAAAAATTAACAAGTAATTTGTTTATGGCAGTATTTATTGGTGCAGTTATTACTGCATTAGTACAAAGTTCTAGTGCAACTACAGTAATGACTGTAGGATTTGTTAGTGCTGGGTTAATGACACTTAAGCAAGCTGTGGGTGTTATTATGGGTGCTAACATCGGTACAACGATTACTGGGGTTTTAATCGCATTAGATATGGGAGAAATAGCTCCTTTATTAGCCTTTGTTGGTGTTGTATTTGTTACATTTGTTAAAAATAAGAAGTTTAATTCAATTGGGCTAATTTTAGCAGGTTTGGGTATATTATTTATTGGTATGGATGCGATGAGTGCTTCAATGTCGCCATTACGTGATGAGCCTAGCTTCATTGCGATTATGACTACTTTTAATAATCCATTTTTTAGTGTAATGGCTGGAGCATTATTTACTGCAATTATTCAAAGTTCATCAGCTAGTATCGGTATTTTACAAACTCTTGCGATGAGCAACTTAATAAGTTTAGGGGCAGCATCATTTGTACTGTTTGGACAAAATATTGGTACATGTATTACTGCGGTATTATCATCACTTCACGGTAGCAAGGATGCTAAACGTGTTGCGGTAGTTCATTTATTATTTAACTGTATTGGTGCATTCTTGTTCATTGGGATTTGTTTATTCACACCTTTAATTTCAATGATTGAAGGGTGGTTTCCAAGTAACCCAGCAGCACAAATCGCAAATATGCACATTTTCTTTAACATAACTACAACTGTGATTTTATTACCATTTTCAAATGTGTTAGTTAAGATATCTACATATGTTTTAAAGGATTCAAACGAAGAAGAAAATAGTATTCATATTACAGTACCAAATATGAGACTTGGAAGTGTTACAGTAGCATTATTCGATGTTCAAAGAGAAATTGATAGAATGTTTAAACTATGCTATGAAAATGTTTCTATTACGATTAATGGATTAATCACACGTGAAAAAACAAATGGAGATATTCAAATCAATGAAGATAACATAGATTTAATTCACCATGAAATTATAAAGACAATTCCGAAAATAACATCTTTATCTATGTCTATTGAAGAATCAAAGAAACTAAATATATTGTATAAGTTAAATGGAGATATAGAACGTATCGGAGATCATGCACTCAATTTAAATGAAGAGTTATTGGAGTTGTTAGAATCTGATGCTAAATTCTCTGAATATGCGATTATGGAGTTAGAAAAACTACAAAAAGTTATTATGCAAAGTCTGGAGCAATTTGATTCAATGAGTGAATTTAATGTTGCTGCAAAATATGAAATTCTTTCTAAAAATGAATATTTATTAGATGAACTATGTGAGTCTTTCCGTATAAAGCAAATGGAAAGATTAAAATCTGGATGCTGTGATGCTAATGCCAGTGTACTTTATAGCGAAATATTAATTAACATTGAAAGAATTGGAGATCACATCTTCAACATAGCAGGTATGTTATATACAGGACCCAAAAAAGAAGATTTATCATAATATAAATGTATTCTCTTGATTTACTAAGCAGAGTGGATTATAATCATATTGCATGATTAATGATCCCTTAGCTCAGTTGGTAGAGCAACTGACTCTTAATCAGTGGGTCTAGGGTTCGAATCCCTAAGGGATCACCATTTAAACACGCCGCGATAGATATCGCGTCAAATAACGCCTAGAAATGGGCGTTTTTTAATGCTTTGTAGATTTACACTGATCAACAGTGATGATAGATATCATTCAACTTGAGACACTGACTGAGGTGGGATTGGTCAGAATTTATATTTTACTAATCGAATCTGGAAGTAATCAATTGTACTAATTTAAGCGAATACAAACAAGAATACTCATCTTCTTGCATAATCACTAATTTTTTTAACTTTTTTTAAGGATTTCAAATTTCAAGGAGTATATCTTAAATGTAGGAGAACTACGTAGGAGGATATATGAAAGACAAAGGATATGATATACACAGAAATATGGTTACAACATTTAATGAGTTTGAGTTGAGGAAGCTTCATAAAGAAAGAAGAGAAGCAGTGTTCGAAAGTGGATTGATAATTATATCTATCTCAGTAATTGCCTTAGCAATCATGGGGGTAATCACTTTGATGTATGCTTTAATAATCTTGATAGTTTTATTGGCGATTAATTATAGAATTAGCTTAAGTAGAATGAAAAATGAGTTTGAGAAAGAAAATAACTCGAAGTGGTATGATATGTTAATATGGCAAACAGAATATGTCAATACAACATTTGAAGTATATCAAACTAAAATGTCGAGATACTTTTTTATAGCGAGAAACCCTGAATAAATTGTGGTACATTAAATAAGAAAATGAGCATAACAAGACGAAATAATTTATAATTGTATCATGAAGAAAAAGTATATAATGATTGGAGTAAAATATTATGAAAAAGACAAAACATTGGATTGTAATTTGCTTATTGTTGATTGCCGTTGCTATAACTTTTTATTTCTTAGGATACAAGATATCTTATGATAGAATTGAAAATTCATATACTGATATAGAGATAGATACCTTTTATGCAAAAATTACTGATATTGATGATATGTATCTTTTAGTAGAAGGACTTTCTATAAATGACATTAATTTTAGAGGTGAATTTAATTTTAATATAGATGGAGAAAAAACAAAGCTTGAATGGAGATATACGCCTATGGAAATATCCGAATTTGATATAGGTGACACAATAGCAATTACTTACAGTGGGCTGATTCAAGAAAGCTCCCCAGCTTATATTGAAAATGTAGTGAAAATAAAGCTGTTAGACGATGAGA
>CAYJAJ010000045.1:0-5906 GCA_964368495.1 uncultured Holdemania sp.
GCAGATATGCTTACTAGAATTCGTAACGGTGTTCAAGCTCGTCACGAAACTGTAGATATTCCTGCAAGTAAAGAAAAAGCAGCAATTGCTAAAATTCTTAAAGATGAAGGTTATATCTTAAACTTCAAACTTGAAGGTGAAAAAGTAGCTGAGAAAAAAATCGTAGTTACTTTAAAATATGGACCAAATAACGAAAAAGTTATTAGTGGTATCAAACGTATTTCAAAACCAGGTTTACGTGTATACGCAAAAAGTGGAAACTTACCACGTGTACTAAATGGTTTAGGAATCGCTATCATCTCTACATCTAGTGGTATTATGACTGATAAAGATGCTAGAAAAAATCATGCGGGTGGCGAAGTTATCGCTTACGTGTGGTAATTGTTGAAAGGAAGACTAAATAATGTCACGTATCGGAAATAAAGCGATTACCATTCCTTCTGGCGTAGAAATTACTATTGCTGCTGGGAATGAGGTGACTGTAAAAGGTCCTAAGGGAACTTTAACACGTCAGTTTAATGAAATTTTAGGAATTAAAATTGAAGATGGAATACTTTCAGTATCTCGTCCGAATGAAGAAAAACATACAAAACAGTTACACGGAACTACTCGTGCACTTATCAACAACATGGTTGTGGGTGTTCATGAGGGATTCCAACGTGAAATGGAAATCGTTGGGATTGGGTATCGTGCTGCTGTAACTGGTAACAAATTAACATTGAATGTAGGTCATTCTCATCCAGTTGAATTTGTTGCTGAAGAAGGATTAACTATCGAGTGTCCAAATAATACAACTGTTATCGTATCAGGTATTGATAAACAACGTGTTGGTGAATTATCTGCAAACATTCGTGCTACAAGAAAACCTGAACCTTATAAAGGAAAAGGTATTCGTTACAAAGGTGAACGAATCCGCCGTAAAGAAGGTAAAACGGCTGCTAAGAAATAGTGGGAAAGGAGAATATGAACAATGCTTAAGAAAGTTAGTAAAAATGCTGAAAGACTTCGTCGTCACGCTCGTGTACGTACAAAAATCAGTGGTACTCCAGAATGCCCACGTTTGAACGTATTCCGTTCAAATAGCCATATCCATGTTCAAATAATTGATGATGTAAATGGTAAAACATTAGTGGCTGCTAGTTCTGTTTCTATGAAATTAGCAAATGGTGGGAATGTAGAAGCTGCAAAAGCTGTAGGTGCTGAAATCGCTAAATTAGCTGTTGCTGCAAAAATTTCAAAAGTTGTATTTGACCGTGGTGGATATATTTATCATGGACGTGTCCAAGCACTTGCAGATGCTGCAAGAGAAGCTGGACTTAAATTCTAGGAGGGTAGCAAATGGAACGTAAACCAAGAAGAGTAGAACGTGAAAAAGAGTTCGAAGAACAAGTCGTGGTCATCAACCGTGTTACTAAAGTAGTAAAAGGTGGACGTCGTTTCCGCTTTGCAGCTCTTGTAGTTGTTGGTGACAAAAAAGGTAGAGTTGGATTTGGAACAGGTAAAGCAAACGAAGTTCCTGATGCAATCAAAAAAGCTGTGGAAGCTGCAAAAAGAAACGTATTCCGTGTGCCTTTAGTAAATAAAGGAGCTACACTTCCACATGAAGTAACTGGTCGTTATGGCGCTGGTCGTGTATTCTTGAAACCAGCTGCACAAGGGACTGGGGTTATCGCTGGAGGTCCAGTACGTGCTGTACTTGAACTTGCAGGGGTATCAGATGTATTATCAAAATGTATTGGATCACGTACACCAGTTAATATGGTACGTGCAACAATTACAGGTTTAAAAGAACTTAAAACTGTGAATAGTGTTGCTAAATTACGTGAGAAAAAAGTGGAAGAAATCCGCTAGTAGACGAGGAGGAAAACTGATATGAATTTACATGAACTACAATATACAGAAGGTGCTCGTCGTAATAGAAAGCGTATTGGACGCGGACATGGATCTGGTAATGGTAAAACTGCTGGAAAAGGTCACAAAGGACAAAACGCTCGTAGTGGCGGAGGAGTTGCAATCGGATTTGAAGGTGGGCAAACTCCACTATATAGACGTTTACCTAAACGTGGATTTACAAATTTTACTCGTAAAGAGTATGCAATTGTAAATGTTGAATCACTTAACTGTTTCGATGAAGGAACAACTGTTACTATCGAAATGTTAATAGCTACTAAATTAGCTCGTAAAGAGTTAGATGGTATTAAAATCTTAGGTGCTGGAGAACTTACTAAAAAATTAACTGTTCAAGCTAATAAGTTCTCAAAATCAGCTCAAGAAGCAATTGAAAAAGCAGGCGGAAAAGTAGAGGTAATCTAGATGATCCAAACATGTGTAGACTTGTTTAAAAATAAGGAAATTCGCAAGAAAATCTTATTTACACTAGCAATGCTATTCATCTATCAATTAGGTACTGCTATTCCAGCTCCAAGAGTGAATACAGGTGTTATTAATGCTGCTATAGTTGATAACTCACTGCTAAGTATGATGAATTTACTGGGTGGTGGAGCACTTGAACAATTATCTATATTTGCACTTGGTGTTGGGCCATATATTACTTCTTCAATCATTATTCAACTACTTTCTATGGATGTTATTCCTGCACTTAGTGAAATGGCTAAGTCTGGACAAACAGGTCGTATGAAAATGGATAGAATTACACGTTATCTTGCAGTTGTATTATCATTTGTTCAAGCAGGTACAATGATTTGGGCATTTGACAATGGAGCATTCAATGGGGTAACAGGAATAATTGAAGGTGGAAGTTTATCAGTATATCTGTATGTGGCTACTGTACTTACAGCAGGAACAATGTTCTTGCTATGGATAGGTGATCGTATTTCTAATCATGGAATTGGAAATGGTGTATCAATGATTATCTTTGCTGGAATTGTATCTGGTATGCCATTCCAATTTTCACAAGTATTCCAAATTTTAGTTGATTCATCAAGTAGTACTGCAATGTTTAACGGAATGTTAGAGTTTGGTTTATACATATTAATGTATTTACTAATTATTGTACTTGTAATCTTTATGCAACGTGCAGTGAGAAAAATTCCAATTCAATACACATCAAGTACACTTCAAAATGGAAAGCAAAACATGAATTTCTTGCCACTTAAGATTAATTCTGCGAGTGTTATTCCAGTTATTTTCTCAACAGCGATTATGACTGCACCTATAACTATTGCAAGTTTCTTTCCGCAAAATGAATTTACAATATTTTTGAACTCAGTGCTTAATATGCAAGAACCAATTGGATTATGTATTTATGGTGTATTAATTGTAATGTTCACATTCTTCTACACTAATTTACAAGTGGATCCTGCTAAAATTTCTGAAAACTTAAATAAAAGTGGAAGTTATATTCCAGGGATTAGACCTGGAAATGAAACAAAAGAATATTTGGCTAAAGTTTTAAATAGAATTACTGTGTTAGGAGCATCATTCTTATTATTTATTGCAATACTTCCTTACATCTTACCGATGGTAACCAATCTTCCATCATCAATTTCAATTGGTGGAACAGGGATTATTATCGTTGTTGGGGTAGCAATGGAAACAATGTCTAACTTAAAAGGACAACTAACACAAAAACAATACCAAGGATTTCTAAAAAAATAGAGGTGGAATAGTATGAACATTCTTTTAATGGGTCCCGCGGGAAGCGGTAAAGGTACTATGTCATCGAGAATTGTTTCAAAATATGGAGTTACTCATTTAGCTACTGGTGATTTGTTGCGAAATGCGATGAAAAATGAAACAGAGTTGGGTAAATCTGCGAAACAATTCATCAATCAAGGAAAACTTGTACCTGATGAAATTGTAATTTCCTTGGTAGAAGAAAAGATAGCTGAAAATGTGAGCAACGAAGGTTATTTAATGGATGGATTTCCAAGAACAATACCTCAAGCATTAACATTTGATGAATTGGCTGCCAATCTTGATAATGGAATTGATGTAGTAATTCATCTAGTTATTGATTTTAAAGAATTAGTTAAAAGAATTACAGGACGTCGCTTATGTAAAAAATGTGGTGCGATTTATCACATCACAAATAATCCACCGAAAGTTGATGGAATATGCGATTATTGTAATAATGAATTAATGCAACGTAGTGATGATACAGAAGAACAATTAACTGTACGCCTTTCTGAGTATGAAAACAACACGAAAGCTGTGTTAACTCACTACGCTGAAAAAGGTTTATTAAAAAAAGTCGATGCTGCTCAAGATATCGAAAAAGTTTGGGCAGATGTAATGAGTATTTTAGAGGCTATCAATGATTAGTAAAAAGTCAAATAGAGAAATTGAAACGATGAGGCAAGCTGGTAAGATTACCGCGATGGCAATGCAAGCTGTTGGAAAAGCAATCAAACCTGGTGTTTCAACGATGCAATTAGATAAGATAGCTGAAGAAGTAATTCGCAGTCAGGGAGCTACACCATCTTTTAAAGGCTATGGTGGGTTTCCTGCATCAATCTGCACTTCTCATAACGATATGATTATTCATGGAATTCCTAGCGATAAAGTTATCTTAGAAGAAGGCGATATTATTTCAATTGATTGTGGTGCATATTATAAGGGTTACCATGGTGATCATGCATGGACATTTGCGGTTGGGAACATTAGTGAGCAAGCGCAAGAACTATTGGATGTTACTAAAAAGGCATTATTTACAGGTTTAAATATGGTAAAAGCTGGTAATCGTATAGGAGATGTATCTCATGCAATTGGCAAATTTGTATCAGATAATGGGTATTCTGTTCCAATTGAATACACTGGTCATGGTATAGGAACACATTTGCATGAAGAACCCGCGATTCCTAATTTTGGACATCCTAATCAAGGGGTGTTATTAAAAGAAGGAATGACATTAGCTATTGAACCAATGGTTCATATAGGTAAACCGCAAACAAAAGTGCTACAAGATAACTGGGCTGTAGTTACAAAAGATGGCAGTTTAGCTGCACATTTTGAACACACTGTTTTGGTTACGAATGAAGGATATGAAATCCTCACTATCGATCATGAACTTAAGGAGGAAGACTCAGTCTATGGGTAAGCAAGATGTAATTGAAATTGATGGAATTGTAGAAGATACACTTCCTGATGCAAAATTTAAAGTGAAACTTGAAAATGGACATGTGATATTAGCTCACGTTTCTGGTAAAATCCGTATGCATTACATTCGCATTTTACCGGGGGACCGTGTCACTGTTGAAATTTCACCATACGACTTAACACGTGGGCGTATAACATTTAGACATAAATAAGACTTTTAGGAGGGAAACTAGCATGAAAGTAAGACCATCAGTCAAACCAATATGCGATAAGTGCCGCATCATTAAGCGCAAAGGCCGCGTCATGGTAATTTGTGAAAACCCTAAACACAAACAACGTCAAGGAAATTAGGAGGAAAAACAAGTATGGCTCGTATTGCTGGAGTTGATATTCCACGCGACAAGCGTGTAGTAGTATCACTAACATATATCTACGGAATCGGAAGTAGCACAGCTTCTTCTGTATTAGCGAAATGCAATATCAATGAGGATATTCGCGTTAAAGATTTAACAGACGAACAAGTATCTGCAATTCGTCAAGAAATCGATTCAATTAAAGTTGAAGGTGATTTACGTCGTGAAACACAATTAAATATTAAACGATTAATGGAAATTGGTTGTTATCGCGGTATCCGTCATCGTCGTGGACTTCCTGTTCGCGGACAACGTACAAAAACAAATGCTCGTACACGTAAAGGACCACGTCGTACAGTAGCGAATAAGAAGAAATAGACGATAGGAGGAGAAAGATAATGGCAAAAGTTAAAACTACAGGACGTAAAAAACGCGTTCGTAAGAATATAGCTAAAGGTGTTGCACATATTCATTCAACATTCAATAACACTATCG
>CAYJAJ010000046.1:0-2506 GCA_964368495.1 uncultured Holdemania sp.
ATGATTATCTTGTAAAACCTTTTTCCTTTGAGGAATTGATGGCTCGTATTCGTGTTTTGACTAGGCTAAAACCTGGAAAATCCACAAGCATACTATCTGTTGCAGACTTACAAATAGACATTAGCTCACATATTGTAAAGCGTGGAAATAAGGTGATAAATCTTTCCGCAAAAGAGTATGCCATTTTGAAATACATGATGTATAATGCAGAGATTGTTTTATCAAGAGAAAAAATTGAAAATCACATTTGGAATTATGATTATGCTGGAGGGACAAATGTTGTTGATGTATATATCAGGTATCTACGAAAAAAGATTGATAGTAATTACGACGTAAAACTTATACATACAGTAAGAGGCAGTGGTTATGTCATTAGGGAGGAACTATGAAAAGAGTATCGGCGAAAATTAGACTTACCCTTTTTACAACATTTCTAATGCTGCTTATGGCAAGTGTCTTAATTGGACTAATGTTTATGCTCAGTGATGATATTATTCTGGCCAATAGCGTTTCACGATTAACAGAAGTTATAGATAATAACTCAAATGAGCTAGAGTATGATGATGGGGAGCTTGATACAGATGATGTGGATTTTTTCAAAAATGGTGTATACACTCTAATATATTCTCAAGACGGTCAATTTATTGAGGGTAATTTTCCTCAAGAAGATATTTTTACCCACCCATTTCAAGACAAAGAAACTACTGAATTTATAGCAGATAAAACGCAATATTATATCTATGATAGACTCTCGTCTGTAGAGGATTCACGCTCTCTTGTTTGGTTGCGAGGAATTATAGCTGTAGATGAGCTAACAAGTGCTACAAACGGTATTTTACAAATCGCTTTACTCTTTTTACCTTTTTTTGTTGTTTTTGGTGCAATAGGATGTTACTTCATTGCAAAATGGACTTTTCGTCCTATTGATAAAATTATACAAACGGCAGAACAGATAAGTAAAAGTGAAAATCTTTCTCATCGTATTGACTTGCAAAATGGAAGTCCTGAAATCCGTAAACTTTCTGATACATTTGATAAAATGTTCGATCGTTTAGAAAGTGCATTTGAAGCAGAAAGACAATTTACATCTGATGTTTCTCATGAACTTAGAACGCCAATTGCCGTTATTTTAGCTCAATGTGAGTATGCAATCGGCAAGGATATCACTCTTGAGGACAAGGAGGATGCACTTGAAACAGTACAAAGACAAGCATTAAAGATGTCCAATCTTAGCACAGATTTATTAAATCTCATTCGGATGGATAGAGGTGCTCAAAAAGCTGAACTTCGACAGATAAATCTCAGTAATATCATGAAAGAAATTTGTGATGATCAAAAGTTAGTAGCCCCTTTTGACTTAACAATGACATATAGTATTGAACCAAATATTATAGGACAGTTTGATTCTATAATGATTAGCAGACTATTAGAAAATTTAATCAGTAATTCATTTCGATACAGGAAAGAAAATGGCAATACTCATATTGCACTCGTAGAAACAGATTCAGAAATTATCATTTCGGTGAAAGATGATGGAATAGGTATAGCAAAACAACATCAAGAAAAGATTTGGCATAGGTTTTATCAGGTAGATAGTTCACGCACGTCAAGTCAGCACGGAAGCATTGGATTAGGTCTATCGATGGTAAAACAAATTGCAAAACTTCACCATGCAAAAATTTTACTTGAGAGCAATTTAAATGAGGGTAGTTTATTCATAGTAAAATTTCCAAAATAAAAAAACTAAAAATTATAGTATTTTAATGTTACTTTAATTTTTAAGATAGAAAATAAAGGTATCAAAGAAAAATGATAAACAAAATACGAGGAGGTATTTATATGAAATCAAAACTGTCATTTAAAAATGTTGCCATAATCTCTTGTGTGCTTCTTGCAGGAATATTCATTGGTGTTGTGGCTATGACAGGACAACAAAAGCAACCTGTTGTAAGTCAACCTGAAACGGATACAACAAATTTACCAACACAAAACTTAGAAGATAGCAACCAAAACTATATTGGTGAGGATGAAGCAAAATCCGTTGCCCTTTCTCATGCTGGATTAGATGAAAGCAATGTGACACACTTGCTTTGTAAGTTTGATTATGATGATGGTGTTGCAGAGTATGAGGTAGAATTTTGGGATGGAACAAAGGAATACGATTATGAAATTAATGCAGTAAGCGGTGAAATCATAAGCTTTGATTATGATATGGAAAGTTATGATGCAAAGGATACAACAGCTACAAATGCATCTACATCAACTGAGTATATTGAAGAATCTGAAGCAAAATCTATTGCCCTTTCTCATGCGGGATTAGATGAAAGCAATGTGACACATGTGCTTTGTAAGTTTGATTATGATGATGGTGTTGCAGAGTATGAGGTAGAATTTTGGGATGGAACAAAGGAATACGATTATGAAATTAATGCAGTAAGCGGTGAAATCATTAGCTATGATTATGATATGGAAAGTTATGATGCACAGGCTGTAGTAGCACCAAATG
>CAYJAJ010000046.1:2606-4434 GCA_964368495.1 uncultured Holdemania sp.
AGCTATGATTATGATATGGAAAGTTATGATGCACAGGCTGTAGTAGCACCAAATGCATCTACATCAACTGAATATATTGAGGAATCTGAAGCAAAAGCGATAGCATTTGCACACGCAGGTGTGATGGAAAGTGAAGCTGATTATATTCAATGTAATTTTGACTTTGATGATGGACATGCTGAATATGAAGTGGAATGGAAAATCGACAGAATGGAATACGAATATTCAATCAGTGCTATTGATGGAACGATTTGGGAGTTTGATGTAGAGCACGACGATTAACATTAAAGACAAAGAGTTGCCTTTATAAAACAGAAGAAACATTTAAAAACCGATATTTAGGAATAATCCTATTTATCGGTTTTTTTATAGATAATTAGTATTTAATACTAATTTTTCTCTTCATAATAATGATATTTTTTTCTGTATTTAATGAAGAAAATAATTGAAACACTAACCCCAATTAATTCTGCAACAGGAACTGCAAGCCACAAACCTATTTCTCCGAAATATTGTGGCAACAACATAATCATGGTTGATTGAAGTATTAAAGTTCTCAAAAAAGAAATGAACGCTGAAATTTTACCGTTATTAAGTGCTGTAAAGAATGCAGAAGCAAAAATATTAATAGCAGCGAAAACATAAGATGTTGAATACAATGTAAGTGCAAATACAGACAACTTCAATAACTCTGCATCAAATCCCACAAAAATTCTAGCTAAAGGACTTGCAAAAGAAATTCCAATAATAGTTAAACAAATTGAGGTGGTTAACATGAGAACAATACTCTTTTTAAACATCGATTGAAGTTCTGTGTAGTTTTTAGCTCCATAATTATAACTTATGATTGGGGATGATCCGATGGTATAGCCAATAAATGTAGATAAAAAAACAAATGAAATGTACATGATAATGCCATATGCAGATACACCATCTTGACCTATGAATTTCATAAGCTGTAAATTATAAAGCATATTTACAAGCGACATCGAAACAGAATTCATCATTTCTGATGCACCGTTTGAACAACTTTGAAACAGTGCTTTGAAATCCCAATTAAACTTTGTGAAAACTAGAGTACTGTCATTGTATTTACTCATAAAGTAAATAAGAGGTATTATTCCACCAATTATTTGACCAGTAATTGTTGCAAGAGCAGCACCAGCAATACCCCATTTAAAAACAACAATAAACAAATAATCTAAAGCGATATTGGCAACACCAGATGCGATAGAGAGAATCATTCCCATTTTTGGTTTTCCTGCCACAACAACAAATGGTTGAAAAGAAGTCTGTAAAATAAATGCAGGAATTCCGATTAAACTAATAATTCCATAAGTGATGCAGTCATTTAACATATCAGAAGTTGCACCAAGTGCAATTGCAATTGGTTCAATAAATATAATTCCTAGTGTAGAAAGAAGAACAGCACCGACAAACAGTGTAACAAATACCATTGTAAATACTTCGTTTGCTTTTTTCTTGTTTTGCTCCCCCAAAAATTTTGCAACCAGAGCACAACTACCTGTTCCAAGCATAAATCCAAATGCTCCAAAAATCATGATAAATGGCATGATTAAATTAAGTGATGCAAAAGCTTCTTTACCCACATAATTTGATACAAATAAGCCATCGACAACACCATACACTGATGTAATAATCATCATTATGATTGAAGGCATTGTAAATTGTATTAATTTTTTATATGTAAAGTTATCTGAAATTTGTATACTCATAATGTCTCCTTTATTTTAGTGATGTTTTTGATAGGGTAATAAAAAACTGGATAAGACAACAAAATCTTTCGATTTGTCATCTTTTCCAGTGT
>CAYJAJ010000047.1:0-4431 GCA_964368495.1 uncultured Holdemania sp.
GAGACAGCTTCAATTGCGGTTCAAGCCTCAATTACTGGTCATCTTGTTGTTAGTACACTTCATACAAACAGTTCTGCCGCAACAATTACCAGACTTATTGACATGGGTATTGAGTCTTTCTTACTTGCTGACTCTATTGTTGGAGTTATAGCACAAAGACTTGTTCGACGTCTTTGCCCTAACTGTAAAGTGCCTATCTTAGCAAACGACTATCAAAAAGAAGAACTAGGTTGCAATATAAATGATGAAATCACCATTTATGAGCCACATGGTTGCCCACAATGCAACAATAGTGGATACTATGATCGTATTGGTGTTTATGAGATTATGGAGATGACTGCTGAGTTAAGGAGCATAATTTCTAAAAATGGTTCTACTGAAGAGGTAAAGCGACAGGCCATAAAAAATGGTATGTGCACACTTAAAATGAGTGCAGCAAAATTTGTTTTAGAGGGTGTCACATCAATAAAAGAGATGAAAAAAGTTTCTATGGAGAAATAATTGAAAAAATATATTTTGCAATATTATTTAAATGTTAATGTGGGAAGGGGAAGATTTGGATGGATTTTCAAGAATTACTATTAAAAACACTAGAGTCAAAAGCTTCTGACTTACACATCACTGTGGGTGTTCCACCAATGATTCGCATTGACGGTAAACTTACCCCGATTGGTGAGGAAAAAGTAGAAGTAGATGATGTAAAGTCATACTGTGGTGAGATACTCACAAGTGAACAACTTGATATTTTAAAAAATAAAGGACAAATTGACTTTGCTTTTTCTTTAAAAAACCGAGGACGTTTTCGTGTGAATGCTTTTAAACAGCGCAATTCATTTGCAATTTCTGCCCGTGTTGTTAATTCGAAAGTTCCTGATCCTGCAACCCTCGGACTTCCACCTGCTCTGCTTTCGATTTGCGATAAAAAGCGTGGGCTTGTTCTTGTGACGGGAGCTACAGGGAGTGGGAAATCAACAACGTTAGCCTGTCTGGTTGATATCATTAATCAAAGGCACTCAGGGCATATCATAACTCTTGAAGATCCAATTGAATATCTACATCGCCATCAAAAATCAATAGTTAATCAGCGTGAGATAGGAACAGACACCGATAGTTTTCCATCTGCATTGCGTGGGGCACTAAGACAAGATCCAGATGTTATTTTGATAGGTGAGATGAGGGATCAAGAGACTATTTCAATAGCGATTACTGCTGCTGAGACAGGACACCTTGTTTTGTCTACCCTACATACAACAGGAGCAGTTAATACAATTGATAGAATTATTGATGTTTTTGAACCTGCACAGCAACAACAAGTTAGAACACAGCTTGCAGATGTTTTGCAGTGTGTTGTATCACAACAACTTGTGCCATGCTTAGATGGTGGACGTGTGGGTGCATTTGAGGTAATGTTTACAAATAGTGCTGTTAGAAATAATATTCGTGATTCAAAAACTTTCCAAATACAAACAGTTATTCAAACCAATCAGAAAATAGGTATGAAAACAATGGATGATGCTTTGTTTGAACTCTATCAGCAAGAGTATATTTCAAAAGAAAATGCAATTGCCTTCGCTCAAGACAGAGAGGCCATAATGAAAAGACTTATTTTCTAAACTAAAAGTGCTTTCTTAATAAAAAATACACACAAACTATTTTAAAGGGGGTGAGAAAACACATGGCTACGTATTCCTATGTTGCAGTAACTACTGCCGGAAAAGAAAAAAAGGGCTCATATGAAGCCAAAGATACAAATGAGGTTATCGCTTGGCTTAAAAGTGAGGGGATGTATCCTGTTAGTGTTAAGGAAGCCGGAATGCTTGGGAAAGACATTAATATTTCTTTTCTTGAAAAAAAACCTAGCGTTCGCGATTTATCAGTATTTTGTAGACAATTTGTTAGTATAGTCAATGCTGGTGTTCCTGTTGCAAGTGCGCTTGGAATGCTAAGTGAGCAAACAGAAAACAAGATGCTTGCAAACAGCATTGGTGAGTGTAGAAACGCTATTCAAGCAGGTTCATCACTTTCAGAAGCAATGTCTTCATTTCCGAAAGTCTTTCCGTCACTTCTAGTAACAATGGTTGCAGCAGGTGAGGCTTCTGGTAGTTTGGATATTTCATTTGAGCGTATGGCTACCCAGTTTGAGAAAGATGCAAAAATAAAGCAAACAGTTAAAAAGGCTATGACATATCCATTAGTTGTGTTGGTAATAGCTTTAATAGTTGTTGCTGTATTACTTGTATTCGTTGTTCCGCAGTTTGAATCAATGCTGAACGACCTTGGAACAGGTTTACCTACAATCACAAAAATAGTTGTTTCTATGAGCGCCTTTATGCAGAAGTTTTGGTACTTGGTATTAGGGGCTATTGGTGGTATCGTATATACCACTTACCTTTATTCAAAAACCACTGCCGGTCAATACTTCTTCTCGAGGCTACAGCTTGCAACACCACTTTTCAAAGTGCTAGGTGTTAAAACAGCATCAGCTCGTATGTGTCGTACAATGTCAACACTTTTATCTGCAGGTGTTCCTATCATAGATGCACTTGATATTACCTCCAATGTTATGACAAACAGGATATTTAAAGATGCGGTTATCAATGCAAAAGATGATGTTGTAATGGGGACTACACTATCAGAACCACTCATAAAATCGAATCTTTTTCCACCTATGGTGCAACACATGATTAAAATTGGTGAAGAAGTTGGTGATGTTGAGGGCATGATGGACAAAACAGCAGAGTACTACGAAGAAGAGGTCGAGAATGCTGTTGCAGCCTTAGTTGGAGCACTAGAGCCCGCTATGATTATGGTGCTTGCAGTTATCGTTGGTTTTATAGTTCTTGCAGTTATGATGCCTATGGCAGAGATGATGAATGGACTGGACAACCTATAACATTACTTGCCACAGAGATGGCAAATATTAAACTAGTTTTTAGAATGTAGTTATTAAGGGATAACAACATTTTAAAATATAAAAAAATTAATTAGGAGAAAAAAGTTATGAAAAAATTCTTTAAAAACAACAAAGGCTTTACAATGGTTGAACTTATCATTGTTATTGCTATCATCGCTGTTCTTGCAGCAGTTCTAGCTCCACAATACCTACGTTTCGTTGAAGATTCAAGAGAGTCTACAGATGTTGATACAGCTGCAAAAATCGAGACAACGCTTAATGTTCTTATCGCTGCTGATGACATCACCTATTCTGCAGTAGCAACAAACAACACTGTAACATGGACTGTAGCTACTGGTGCACTTGCATTTGGTAGTGGATTACAGGGTCCTGCTGTTCCTACTACTACTAATCCAGATGTATTCTTTGATCAATTAAATGCTGATGGAGCTGCTGATCTTGCTGTTTCAAGTGTTAATGCTAAGGCAGCGACTACGGTGGTTTTCACAGTTTCAGAAGACGCTCTAGGAAATCCAAGTGTAACTTCTAATGTAGATTACGACGATTGGGCTGACTAATTTTGTAATTACATCAATTATAAATTAAAAGATTTTTAGGAGCAGGACATGAAAAATTTACTTAAAAAATAAAGGTTTCACAATGGTTGAGCTGATTATAGTTATTGTAATTATTGCTGTTCTTGCAGCAGTGTTGGCACCGCAGTATTTGCGTTTTGTTGAAGATTCAAGAGAATCTACTGATGTGTCTATAGCAGCTTCAATTGAAAAAGTTGTTAATATTTTTGTTGCAACTGGCGACCTGACTCCTGGTGATGAGGTTAGGTGGAACACTACCAATGGCGCATTGTTTGTATGGACGGGTAGTCCGTTTACGGAAAACTCGGCTCTTGCAATCAATGTTAGAAATCAATTAGGAGTTTCTGCTGACACTAAAAATAAAGAATTAGTAACAGAGAGTGTAAATGCATCAAGTGCAGGGACAATTACATCTGCTATAAATGAAGTCAATGGTATAGTTACAGTATCTGTTGAAGACAGATTTCAAAATCTGTATGACTACAACGCTTGGGCAGACTAATCTTTATTTAAGCCAAACTTAAAAAAAATTTAGGAGAAAAAATATGCCAACATTAGCCACGTTTTATATATACAGTATAGTAGGAATTCTAGGACTCTGCATAGGTAGTTTTCTAAATGTTTGCATATATCGTATACCTAAGGGAGAGGGCGTGGTTGTTGGCTCTTCTCACTGTATGTCATGTGGAAAAAACTTAAAATGGTATGAATTAATACCTATTTTCTCTTATATTTTATTACGCGGAAGATGTTCAAAATGTAATACCCGAATATCGCTTCAATATCCCTTAATTGAAGCGGTTAACGGGGTATTATATATGATCATTTTTTGTCATTTTGGTTTTACTTTAAATACACTTACCGCAATGTTTTTGACAAGCGCTCTACTTGCGCTTTCGATAATAGATGCAAGGACAAAAGAAATACCACTACCTTTTACAA
>CAYJAJ010000048.1:0-1228 GCA_964368495.1 uncultured Holdemania sp.
ACATACACACTTTAAAGATGTGCTCATTTCTTCCTTTGAGAAAATAGTACTGATTCCGAAGGTTTCGTTTTCTTTTAAAGTGGAAAGATGAATTTCATATCCATCTGGAAGTAATTGAAATACTTCTACACTACCTTTTATTATTACGCCAATAGCATTAGTATTCACATTTATAAGTTGGTTCTTATCGTATTTTTTTAACACCAACTTATCCACAGGCAACAAAATATCTTTAAATAACTCTGAATCTCTTAGCCTATTACTGTGATTCAAACATATTCTCCTTTCAATAATCAAATTAGCCTAGACTAACTTTACTCATAATTATAGCAGATATAACACATTCTGCAACTGATATAATTATATCAAATCATTTCTATTGTATCAAATGAGACAGATTTATTTGTAATGTTGCATTAAACTAACTTTCATAGGAGTAATGTTATATGTTAAATAAAATTATATTATTTTCTGGTTCTTCCGCTGTAGGAAAAACTTCTTTAATTAAATGGTTAATTCCTTATTTCCAAAGTTCAAATTTGAATTTAAGTTTATGTAAAATTGATTGCTTCGATAACAAAGAAAAAATTAAAAACATAAATATACCTTATTTATTAGCCGCAAGCAATGATATTTGCCCTGACCATTTTTTAGTATCCAATCTTCCTGAATTATGGAAATGGTCTTCAAATGTTAATGCAAATACATTGTTAATTGAAACTGCCGGACTTTGTCATCGCTGCTCTCCCGCAACAAAAAAAATGATTGCCGGTTGTATTGTTGATTGCACTTCTAGTACACAGGCACCTCAAAGTTTAGGTCCAATGTTGTTTTATGCGGACTTTATCGTAGTTACTAAAATAGACATGGTTTCTCAAGCAGAACGAGAAATAATACTTTGGAAAATAACTGAATTAAATCCAACAGCAAGACTATTTGCAGTTGATAATTTAGCAGGTTATGGTGTTCAGCAGTTAGCTCAGTATCTAATTGAATGTGATAATCAAATATGTTTTGAAGGAGATACACTACGTAATACAATGCCAATGGGAGTGTGCTCCTATTGTGTTGGAGAGTGTCGTGTTGGAAGTGATTTTCAACAAGGAATTATTTCGAAAATTGAGGTGCAATGATGAAAAATATTACTATATTACCTGGAAAAAACAAACAAAATGAGACGGAATCTTTTGAAGAAATTACATTAGAAATGGGAATCATCGTTGCCATT
>CAYJAJ010000048.1:1238-4120 GCA_964368495.1 uncultured Holdemania sp.
ACACTGGATCTGGTAAAAGTCGTTTTATTAAAGATATCGAACAATTAGTAGCCAAAGATTCTATTACTCAAAGGCAAGTGCTTATTGATCATCAAAAAGTAAACTTAAGAGATCGTTTGAACTATAAACTAATCGCTCATTTAAGCCAAAATATGCGTTTTATTTTAGATACAAGTGTGCAGGAATTCATTGACTTACATAATGCTTGTAGAAATAAAAATATCAGTAGTGATGACATATTGAAGTTAGCCAACAACATTACCAATGAACCAATTACCTTAGATATGAGTTTGAATTTATTGAGTGGCGGACAGTCTCGGGCATTAATGATTGCTGATATAGCACTTATTTGCGATAGTCCCATCATTCTAATTGATGAAATTGAAAATGCTGGTATTGATAAGATAAAAGCGTTGCAACACCTTGTAGACAATAAAAAATTAGTACTAATTGTTACCCATGATCCGCATACTGCTTTATTAGCAAGCAGTCGGATTATAATGAAAAACGGAGGAGTTCACAAAATCATTAAAACTTCAAAAGAGGAAAAAAGAATTTATAAAGAGCTTAGTGAAGCCTATTATTTACAATTATCTTATCAACACCAATTAAGACAAGGAGAGGCAATCATATGAGAAAAATAGTATTATATTGGAACCATATATGCATATTATTCAACCAAGAAAAACGTTTTTTAACGGAAATAAAAGAGGAATTGCTAAAACATAACATTGATTTAGATATCCATTATTTTGGATTAGGCAATGAATATCACATGGCAGAATACTTAAATAAAGAGGATGCACAACTTCCTGATATAATTGTTACTGCTGATTTAGAAGTTGTAGAGCATAAAAGGATTTTCAATAAACTAGGTGCACTTCATGAAGTAGAAAACTGGATAAAACTAAAGGATAACAAAGCGATTCAAAGCATCAAAAGAAAATCTACTTTACTACCCTTTGTAGCAATCCCTTTAGTGTGTTACACCACGGACAAAGAAATTGAAAACAAAAGCATTACTGAACTCTCTAAAGAAGATTTATTTTCTTTTGGAGGAATAAATAATTCAGCTGGAAAGACGATTACAAAGGCTGTGTGGCAACTTTATGGCAAGCAAAGTGCTAGCAATCTATTAAACAACAGTATCATTAGTGACATGCCTATAGGATCTTATCAAGCTGTTCGACTCAATAATGCAAATTCAGCTCTAGTACCTTCTATTTATGCCTTACGAGCTGATAATATAAATAATTTTATGGTTGAATTAAAAGAAGGAAAACTTCTTCTTCCTTCTTTTATCGTTGCAAGAAAAACGATTGAAGAAGTGGATGCTAAAATTATAGTTGAAAAAATTTGTAGTGAAGCTATTTGTAAATTTTATGCAGAAAATGGTGATTTAATTATTTGTCCAGATTATTATATTAAGGAACATAAAGTTGATAAATTTACTGTGTTATCACAAGATTTTATTGACCAATTAGATGATGATGAATTTTATAATTTATATACATCTAAAATAGCTACTGCAAAACACCTGTAACAACCTATGTAATTTTTTGACATTAAAAAGGTAATACCCCTCTATAAAGAGACTATTACCTTTTTTATTAAACTACAAAGACTTGTTGGAATGAGTTTTATGCAAACATAAATTTTTTTCTTGCAAAATGATAAGCTTTTATTGCAACCGCATCACTAATTGGTTCAGGCATTACCATATGAACATTTATAGAACGATACCTAATGTTGTTGTATAGTTTAATATCTTTCTTCTTTAATTCTTCCCAAAGTAGTCTTCTTTGTTGTTTCTCAGCCTCATCTTTAGAAAGAGAACACAATACCGAAGAAATTGTCATCATAATTGAAAAATATCTTGTTAAGTATTTTGCAAGTTGTGCATTTGTCTTTTTTACCTCTTTAAGGTCCACACAATTCATGATTATCCTAGTAACTCGCATTTGTTGATCAATGCGTTTGACCATTGTTTTTTGATTGACGGATTGATCTTCACGACCAATATAATATTGGTAAAAATCTACATCTAAATAAAATATGTTCTTAACATATGGAAATGGTTGATAAGCAAAAATATTATCTACATAAAAAGTATGTTCAGGCAATTTTAGTTTGGAATCGATTAGAACCTTTGTTTTATAAACAAGTGCATGCATAATTAAATATTGTCCAACTTTAAAAGCACCCATTTCATTCCACGTAGTGATTTTATTAGGAGTGAATATATTTTTATAGTTTACTGGATTTGTCTTTTTTTCTTCCAGACGGTTATACACAAAATTTACCAAAAACAAATCAATATCAACATTATTATCCACTGTTTCTTTTATCTTTGAAAGAAGTGACATATAACTATCATAATCAACCCAATCATCTGAATCAACTACTTTAAAGTATACTCCAGTAGCATTACTAATTCCAGAATTGACACCTGAGCCATGTCCACCATTCTCTTTATGAATTACTTTTACAATATTTGGATATTTAAGTGCGTATTCATCTGCAATTTTTGCTGTATCATCTTTCGATCCATCATTAACGATTATTATCTCTACATCTTCCCCACCAGGAAGTAATGAATCAACACAGCGATGTAAATAATCTTGCGAATTGTAACTTGGTATCGCAAAAGTAATGTATTTCATAAATCTCCTCCGTAAAAACATTTTTGTTTCAATGCAAAGTATACCAAATTAAATCCTTTGTATCAATAATTCTTAATTTATTTTCTTGGTAAATTTTTTCTTTTTTTAAATATTTGTTAAAAATTTATATTTTTTTTATAAACTATTAACTATTACACATGATTTAACATTTTATTTTATAAACTTCTTTTTATGTTGTATCCTTTACAAATATTGATT
>CAYJAJ010000049.1:0-3523 GCA_964368495.1 uncultured Holdemania sp.
CTTAACTTTTTAGTTAAATATTTTAAAGATATTTGTAGTAATTAAACAAAGAATGACTCCAAATAAAGTGGGAATGAAAATAGAGTAAAGTGTCCATTTCAAACTTTTGCTTTCTTTATATATCGTAATGCAAGTGGTAGCGCATGGCCAATGCATTAAAGAAAAAATCACTGTATTTAAAGCAGTTAAAATTGTCCAACCATTCAAGATAAGCAAGTTTCTTAGTTCGTTGAGCGAGTCAAACTCAATCAACATTCCTGATGACATATAGGTCATTATAATTATCGGCATGACTATTTCATTAGCAGGAAACCCTAAAATAAAGGCAAGTAAAATAACACCATCAAGTCCGATTAATTGAGCAACAGGATTTAAAAATCCTGTGATGTGATGAAGAATTGTCATATCATTTACAAAAATGTTAGATAATAACCAAATTATAAAACCCGCAGGAATTGCTGCAACAACAGCGCGACCTAGAACAAACAAAGTACGATCAAATAAAGAACGAATTAATACTTTAAAAAATTGTGGTTTTCTATAGGGAGGAAGCTCTAATGTAAATGATGAAGGTTGGCCCCTTAAACAAGTTTTTGATAAAATGTACGATGATAGGAACGTTGCAGCTATACCCAATAAAATAACAAAGGTTAGTATCAGTGCGGATAAGAAGGAATTAGCGAAACCATTAATATTAACTATGAAAAATAAGCTTATTAAAGTAATAATTGTTGGAAATCGGCCATTACAGGGTACGAAACTGTTTGTTATTATTGCAATTAATCGTTCGCGTTTTGAATCAATTATTCTGCATCCAATTACACCAACTGCATTGCATCCAAAACCCATGCACATCGTTAATGCTTGCTTTCCACAAGCATTGCACTTTTTAAATGCTTTATCTAGGTTGAATGCAATTCTTGGAAGATATCCAAAGTCTTCAAGCAACGTAAACATTGGAAAGAAGATAGCCATCGGTGGTAACATAACAGAAATGACCCAAGCAAGAACTCGATAAACACCATAAACAAGCATATCACATACAATTGTTGGAAAACCTATCCATGTTGTTAAATTATATAAGGGGGTTTCAAATGAAAATAAGAAGTTGGATAACATTTGTGAAGGAGCATTAGCTCCAACAATAGTTATCCAAAACACAAGAAGTAATAAAAGAATCATAATTAAATATCCAGTTGTTTTGTTGGTAAGAAAATAATCTAGTTTTCTATCTTTTCTTTGGTAATCAATATCATTGATTGTAACTACCATATCAGCGATTTTAGAGGCTTCAATATTAATAGATTTACCTATTTCATGTCTTATATGATCACTAGTTAGTTTAGCCTTCATCAGCATGGATTGAGCATCAGCGATAGAATGCAGTATACAATTATTATTTAATAAGCATCCATTCAAATGATGATTAATTGCTTCGATGAAATCATCATTTTTATCAATACATTGTAATGAAATCCATCTTGAAGGTAATGAAGTGTTGTTGATTTTCTCGATATGCATTGTTAATTTATCAATTGCTATTTCAATTATTGGTGGATAAGAAATTTGATAATAAGAATTATTAGTAATATCAATTTTATCTATTTCATTTAAGATAGAAATTAATTGATTTTTGTCGCGTGCAATTGTACCAATAACTGGAACTTTAAGCAAACTCTGTAATAAATCCAAATCGATATGGATATCTTTTTTCTTTGCTTCGTCGAGTAAATTAACGCAAATAACAACTTTATTCGTAATTTCAAGCGTCTGTAAAACTAAATTAAGATTACGCTTTAAACATGTAGCATCACACACAATAATTGTTGCATCTGCATTTTTAAAGCAAATAAAATCTCTAGCAACTTCTTCATCCTTTGAATGTGATATTAATGAGTAAGTACCAGGAAGATCAACAAGAGTATAAAAATAGTTTTTATATTTTAACTCACCATATGCAAGTGAAACTGTTTTCCCAGGCCAGTTACCGGTATGCTGGTTTAGACCTGTCAATGCATTAAAAACAGTGCTCTTTCCAACATTTGGATTGCCTGCAAGTGAAATTATACGATGATTTTTATTTTGTTTGGTTAAATGAAGATTTTCATTTTTCATATAATATCACCAAGTTTTTCAATTTTTAGCAATATGTTTTTACAATCATCATTTCTTAAAGCAATGATTGCTCCATTAATATTATAAGCAGTTGGATCGCCACTTGGACTTTTGAGAACACACTCTAAAACACAACCTTCATATAAACCGATATCAAGAAGCCTTTTTCTAATGTTGTCAGGCGCAATAAACTTGTATACTCTTCCTTTATCACCGACATTCATTTTACTCATAGATGATGAATTTTTCATGTCTGTATCCTCCTTTGAAATGTTATGACAAGGATTCAATCCTTACAGTTATAATATGTGTTTTTGTCATAATTGAGGATGAAAAGCGCCTAACAAATAATAAACAAAGAAATGATATTGAATAAGTTGATGCGCATAAATTCATTTATGTTAGATTAATCAATGAGTAACTAATGTATGGATTTTTCTTATAAGAGAAGACTAAACAAAAGCATGAAAATGAAATGAATAAAACCATTGGAATAATGCATAAAAAACAATCTATTGCAAAACACATAAAAAATGATAAAATTGACTGTGATATTATAAATAGTTGTAGCAGTAATATTCAAATTAAATAAAGGAGTATTCAAATGAAATCAGGATATAAATTAACAGGAAGAAGAATATTTGTCTTATTAATATGTATAGCTATGATTGCTGTGCTTTTTCTTCCGTATATAGTTGCAATAATAAATTCATAAATAAGAGCGAAAGCTCTTTTTTATATAAAAAAAGCCCTGAAGGCTTAATTATTATATTTAAGATTTAAATATTCAGATAAAATAAGTTGAGCAATAAATTGACTAGATATATCCTCGTTAAGTAATAAAGAAATCAAACCATTTTTTGAAGATTTAATAGAATATTTTTTGATAAGATTACATAAGTCCTCTTCATAACATTCTTGTTTAATAATTTTCGCCTTTAATAACTCTAAATCATAAATAATAGAATTTAACATGTCATTCATAGGGTCACCTACTTAGTCGCAATAAAGCTTCAAGTACTATGATTTGCTTTTTAATGTTCTTGGTTTCTCTATAATAGTTTAACAAATGATTGAGCAAAAACTCTTTCATGTTGTTATCAAGCTCTGACTCATGTTTTCTAAGTGTAGTTTTTAATAACTGCTCGAACTCTTTGGAGAGTGAATTTTCAATCAATAAAGACATTATTCTTAAAAAGGCTTTAACGAATTCAAACTCAATTAATTCCTCATCTAAGGAGTCCATATATTTAATACACTCGAGATGATCCAAATGATAAAGACACAGTGTTTTGGTAAGTATATATGGCGAATAATAACTTGGTTCATGATTATAGAAAATATCAATTTTTAATGCTTCCTCATATTTTTTTTGCATAGATAAACAATATGCATAGTTTACAGAACA
>CAYJAJ010000050.1:0-3054 GCA_964368495.1 uncultured Holdemania sp.
TTTTTTATTGTTTCCAATAATTGATCTTCTTCTAAGTTTTGACTATAAGGCGGCAACATAGCACTGTTAATGGACGCTGCAGTAGGAATCACCATTAAGTACAGTGGTAAATCAATTTTCACAATGAACTCGTTCAATATTGCAATGTTCTTATGATATGTATCTTCATCGAAATTGTTAAACTGTTGTATTAAAGTATTGTTGTCATTAATAAATACACCATTTATCAATGTGCGATTAAGAGTTTGATCTATTCTTGTTTTTGATTCTACAAATAAAGAGCGAAATGGAAATTGATCTTGAATATACACTTCAATATCACGCGCAGTATCTCCTGAAAGTACTTCTTCAAATTTTATGTCATCTAATGTACTCAATACTCTATTTTCTTCCTCACTAAAAGAATCATCCTGAAAAACAAGATGCATTATGAAAAAACTAAATAAATAAGTTAAGAATAAAACTATTAATAATCTATCTGTTTTTTTCATACAGTTCTCCTAAAATCTAAAATATAAAAATGGATTAAATGATGCTTCTACCAAATAGGCAGTACATATCAACAATGCAGCCATAACCATCACTATTGACAGAGGACCTTTTACTGATTTATGTATCAAATTATCATAAGCAAGTTTTACAAGTGGAGTACTTGCTAAAGCACATAGCACTAAAAATAAACCTTCACTTCGTATCATGAACAAGAAAGCGTCATCGAATACCAAGTTATAATTAAATAATTGTTGAGCAAAAGTACTCATAAGTGAGAAATCTTCAAATGCGAAAATCATCCACCCAATAAGAACTAAAAACATGGTATAAAAATGTCTTATAAAACGAGGGAGCCTATTTAAGATAGATAGCCCAACTAAACGTTCAACAATAATAAGAAAGCCAAAATAAGTTCCCCAAAGCACAAAGTTTAATGACGCGCCGTGCCATAGTCCTGTTAAAAACCACACAATCGCTAAATTTCGAATCGTTTTAGCTAGACCATGACGATTACCTCCTAATGGAATATACACATAATCTTTAAACCAACTTCCTAATGATATATGCCATCTGCGCCAAAATTCACTAATGGATTGGCTAATATAAGGATAGTTAAAGTTTTCAAGTAAATCAAAACCAAACATTTTCCCAAGCCCTATCGCCATATCACTGTAACCACTGAAATCAAAGTATATTTGAAATGCATAAGCCAATAATGCAAGCCATGCATTTGAAGCACTAATTGATGCCATTGAAGAGATTGATTCAAATATCGCACCAGCATTGTTTGCAAAAAATACCTTCTTAAATAAACCCACTGTAAATCGCTTTATTCCATACGAAAAATTCTCGCTTGTAACAAATCGTTCATTAAGCTGTTTTGCAATATCTTTATAGCGGACAATTGGACCTGCAATAAGTTGCGGAAACATAGCAACATAAGTTCCAAAATCAACAATATTTTTTTGTACATCTGCTTGTCTGCGATAAACATCAATAGGATAAGACATTGTTTGAAAAGTATAAAAGGAAATCCCGACCGGAAGTGTTATATTCAATAACGGTACAGAAAAACCAAATGAATTTACTATACTAATAAAAAAATCAGCATACTTGAAAAAACCTAACAAAGTTAAATTAAATACTACTGAATATAAAACATATCGTTTTGCCTTTTTTCGATTATCTTCATACTTCTTCACCATCATCCCATTGTAATAATCTACTATAGTTGAAATAAGCATCAAGATAATATAAAAAGGTTCGCTCCATCCATAAAAAAATAAGCTGACAGCAAAAAAGTAAAAATTCCTATATTTTAGTGGTGCAACTTTCATCACCACTAAAACTATAGGAAGATAAAAAAACAAAAATTCTAGTGAACTGAAAACCATTATTTGAAGCTTGCTACAAGATCATCAACTATAGCATCAGCTTCTTCATGTACAACAACAATATACGTATTACCCACTTCTTTTGTAACACGGTTTTTAATTAAATCATATTGGTCTGGTAAATAAGTAGACCAGCTTTGTTCTTGCAAACCAAAATAAGTATCAACCTGTTCTTTAACAGTTTCAAACTCTCCCTCTTTAGCAGTAACAAGGAGCACTTCATGTGCTTGTGTATTCACATTTGGCTTTAATATCACATATTCTTCAATAAGATTTACATCTAATTTATAAAATGCATCCAATGCGACATCATCAGCAACACTGTAATTTGGTCCTTCATAATTCGCTAAAACTTCGTTTACTTCATCCATTGTAGGTGGTTCTTTTGAAGTTGAACCAAAGCTACAACCTGTTAATAACATTGCAACTAAAGCTAAAATTGCTAATTTTTTCATTTTATTCCTCCTGGTTTAACTTTATCCATAGTATACCCATGTATTCATTTTAATACATTATTAAACCACTTTAATTATAACAAATTTACTACCCTATGCAAGACACCAAATATTTTGTGTGTTAAAATAAATCATTTTAGGGTAGTAATATATTATTTTTTTGTATAAAATATAGTAGCAATCTCTTTAACTTCTCTTAACCTAAGCGCTTTAATAATAAAGCTTGAATCATTTACACCCTCGTAGTTAAATGGATATAACGAGCCCCTCCTAAGGGCTAGTTGCGTGTTCGATTCACGCCGAGGGTGCCAAAAAAACAAGTGTTTATACTGTTAAAAATAGTATAAACATTTTTTATTTTTCACTTTAACTCTAAAAAATCCCAATACTCTAGCTTTTACTAATGATAATAACATATCTGTTATTTTCCTTAAATAATCATCTTCATTGAGCCTGCATTTGTTCTATTCCAAATTAAGCAGTTGGAAATGAAGATAGATAACTTAAGAGAGGACTATTATTAGAGCAACATATCTTTATTAATAAAACAACCAATACAAAAATAATTTTACTATTAAAAAAATGGAAAAAATTGACATTTTTGTTTTTTTATAATATATTTTTTATTGTCCGTCGGAGGGTGAATTTAAAAAAGATAACACTGGAAAAGATGACAAATCGAAAGATTTTGTTGTCTTATCCAGTTTTTTATT
>CAYJAJ010000051.1:0-3017 GCA_964368495.1 uncultured Holdemania sp.
ACCTGTAAAAGAAGCTTCATTAATTACACCTGTTCTCAGGTTTCTAACTTTAACTTTTACAATCATTTGACGCATAGCTGTTTTATTGTGAGAAATATCTAATACCACAAAAATATTAGAATCTTTTTCAAAAGTTGTTCCTGGTTTTAAATCATTTACGATAATCATATTGTCACCATCCTACCCTTATATTTTAAAGATTATCATTTAATTGTCAAGGATTGAATACGATTTCACTAACTTCTTTTCTATTCGAATCAATGATCAAGTAAAGTTCTCTTTTACTATCGTATATCATGACATCAATATACTCATCATAAATAATTGCTTCATACTCTACATTAAGCACTGTGGATGTAAATCGCTTGACTTCACTATTTTTTAAATAACAGTTTGTTTCAGCAAGTATGTCTGCTTCAATTGTTATATCTTTATTTATTTTAATAAAATCTGCGCTTGTGTTTTGACTTGCATACAAATTATTGAAACCAAAGAAATGCAGTTCATAAAAATTATTAAAAAAATAAAACTTACAAAACCCCTACGCATTACTTAACACTGCCTTTCTTGTGAAATTTTCTCTTTTATAAGTCAAAAAAAGCATGCCATTCTTTTCAAAAAAGGACACATCATCGACATTAGAAAGAAATATCCAAGTTCCAGGTGATAAGTACAAATGATTATCATTACTAGTTAACTTCACAGTTTCTCCTTTATATCGACAACTAACCTGATTACTCTGAATGCTTTTGTCATAACAAACATTCATTACTCTTCGTAATTGGGCCAAAGAAATCTCATCTTGAAACTCATCACGATATAACGAAACCTTTGATAATACTGAAAACAAGTTTACTAATATCATTAAAAACATACTGCATATAAATAATGAAAAAATTAGTTGTTCGACAATAAATCCTCGTTTTCGTCCTCTTTTGGACATACAATATCACAGTTCCTTTCAACTTTGTTCAAAGAATAAGTAATTTCATCTTGAATGATTTGTGTTAACGTATCTTTTTGATTTTGAAAAGATACCACGTTTAAATAAGTAACCACAACAATGTGGACACTTATCATTACAATAAAGATAGATACCAATGAATCTTGAAAAATAAATCCTTTACTTTTTATAGACAATTCTTCCACCACCTAATTGAATAACTATTTCATATTCTTTGTTAAATTCATCAACGACAACTGTTTGAGCTTGATTAACATGTCCAAACTCATTAAATCGAATTTGGTAATTATGATAAATATTCGAGTAATGACTATTAAAAACATGTGGCTCTTGCATGTACATAGCATTTGACTGAGTTAAAAAATATTCATAAATAAACTCATAACGATTAAACGAGTCAATAGAAATCGCTGGTACAAACAACAACATACAAATACTTAAAATAAACATCGAGACGAGCAATTCCAGCATTGAAAATCCACTATTGTGCATAAGCTTGACCATCATAAATCATTATTAATCTGCCATCATTGCACTCACTTTGCTGCTCACTTAATAAATCAGCATTAATTAAATCATTCAAATCATTTGGAAAATCACCAAAATCCAATTTGTACTGCAATATTGCACTGTCCACAACTTTTATTAAGGCATCACATCCCTTGTTATCTACAATTTTAACAACTGCTTGTATGTTGGGAACTGTCAACAAAAATAAAATAGACAAAACACTAACTACAATTACCATTTCAAGTAAAGTAAACCCTTTCTTCATTTTTTCACCTACATTTCCTGTATGATTGTTAAAGGTAAAAGTAATATTTGATAAATCATAATTATTAATAACCCCACACTGCTATACGAAAACAATGTTATTCTTTTTGTCCACTTCTTACAAAGTGCGTCAATTGCATAATTGTTTTGCTCAATATAACTATCTAACATTTTTGTTAAACTAGAAGAATAAATCGCAATTTTAATAAATTTTTGTAATGATGTGTCTAAATACCGATGACGAATTGCATCTTCCATTTTTTCTCCATTTAATAAACCTTGTTCTACATGGTAAGCAATGAATACAATGAGTGGTTTCTGCTTCATACTTTGAATAATGGTTATTGTTTTTTGTGTTTTGTACCCCATTTTTGAACATTCATTGAAATAATAAGCAAATTGACCACTTAAAAATTTTCTAACAGTTTTATGCCAGGGACTATAGCACAAAAGTATATATCCTAGTACAATACGTTTTCGAGAAGAAAACACAAATATTATTATCAATTGCATTAATAAACAAATGAGAAATAAATTAATTCCTACACTTAATGATTTGCTTATTATATTTAAAGAACTTGTATCTAAATTAAAATCACTCATTAAATTAATTAATATTGGAAAGCAGTAAACAGAGAACAGCTGCACAGCTAATAAACTACCTAAAAAAAGGCACAACGGTTTGAAAATATTTTTTATCAACTTTTTTCTTGTATTGTTATCATATTCCACTAATTCAAGAGATAAAGATAATGCCTGATTAAATGGAACAAACTGGATAAATGATTGAAAATACATTCTCATATCTTTGTTTAATGCTGATGAAAACACATCATCAACAAAACCACCACTTTCAAACTCATTGATGAGTTTTTCAATGACAACACTTGTGTTTTTTTCTTTGAGTATTTCCAAACTTTGAACTAATGTAAAACCACTGTCCATTAATCTTACAATACCACCACAATCAAGTTGACTAAATTTTGTCATGTTTTGTTTCTTTAATAGATAAAAATCCTTTTTTAATACCTTGGGCAATTTCATCATGTAATGTTGTAAACCCACTAATTTCTTCTTTATTGAATAGTTGCTTAAGCTGGGCTTTTGACATAATTTCATAAACACCAATTTTTCCTTTCTTATTTTTTTTAGTATACAATCTTTGATTACTAACACATAAACAGACATCCTTTAAATGATTTTCTGATACATTTAAATCCAACATCCTCAAAATTGCACCACTGCAATCAGTAGCATGAATAGTGCTAATTACTAAATG
>CAYJAJ010000052.1:0-394 GCA_964368495.1 uncultured Holdemania sp.
ACACTGAAACACGCACTTGCTCTGATTTAATTAAGGACTGTGCAATACTAGTAGAAAAATATACTAAAATATAGTTGCAAACTCGTCTCAATGATTTCTATTCAATAGAAGTCATTTTTTATTTTTATCTGCATTAAAGACAATATTTGCACTAGCTCTTGCTTTATCAATAACTTGCATAACAGCTTTTGAATAATTTAATAAATCATAGCATTTTTTGTAATCTTTATTTCTTATCATTTCATTAAATTCTTTCACTTCATAAAACATTGCATTCAAATTTTCTTGTTTTGCAATAGTTATCATACCATCATGAGTAATTAATTTTACACTTAAACACTTGCTTGCTTCTTCCTCAATAAGAAGATACCCTTTATCTCCTTGAATCTGCATA
>CAYJAJ010000052.1:404-2734 GCA_964368495.1 uncultured Holdemania sp.
CTGCATATAATTTTTCGATTTTGTATCTTTACACCCTATACAATTCGATATAAATTCATCATATTTTAAAATCGCTACTCCAGAAGTATCAATGTTCCTATTCATATTCGCAAAATAATAAACATCTTTTGGTACTCCAAATAACCCCACTACAAAATGCACATTATATAAATTTATATCCATTAGTGCTCCACCTGAAAACTCAGGATTAAAAACATTTGGAGTCCCACCTTTTTTAAATTCATCATATTTTCTTGAATATTGAGAAAAATTACATTGAACCATTTTTATTTCACCTAATTTATATAAATTATCTTTTACCCATTTATAATTTGGCAAATGAATTGTCGTAATCGCTTCAAATAAAAACACTTGTTTTTCAATTGCCAACGCAATAACTTCTTCTAACTCACTAGTATTAGAGGTAAATGGTTTTTCACAAATCACATTTTTTTTAGCCAACAATGCTAATTTAGTATGCTCAAAATGAAGGCTGTTTGGTGAAGCTACGTAAATTGTATCAATTTCTTCATCTTGTAGCATTTCTTTTAAAGAAATGAAATATTTTTTTATTTTATTTTTTTTTGTAAATGCATCTGCAGTTTCTTGTTTTCTTGAATAACATCCTACAATTGTGCAATCATTATTTTCCTTAACAGCTTCAATAAATTTTTCAACAATGATTCCTGTTCCTATTGTACCAATACGCATTTCATTATCCTCCAATTTTACTCAAATAATTCTGAATAACTACCGTAACTCCATTTTCTTCATTACTAGGAGCAATAAAGTTCGCTAATTTTTTTAAATCAGGATGTGCATTCTCCATCGCATAACTGCTTTGTGCTAATGACATTAAAGTTACATCATTTAAATAATCCCCAAATACCATCGTTTCCTCTTTAGTAATGTTGTATTGCTCTTGAAATTTCACCAAAGTATTTCCCTTGTTTTCATTTTTGTTTGTAATATCCAACCAAATATCTGCAGAAACAGTTATTTGAAATTCATTACTATACTGCTTAAATAGACAATAG
This sequence comes from uncultured Holdemania sp., assembly GCA_964368495.1. Lineage (GTDB taxonomy): Bacteria > Bacillota_I > Bacilli_A > Erysipelotrichales > Erysipelotrichaceae > CALVGQ01. The sequence goes on from CAYJAJ010000052.1 coordinate 1,442, forward strand.
CTGTTCATTTCTGCACCCGCTAAATCACAAATTGCTATTTTCAAACAATCTTTTTCTATTTTTAATAAATCTTCCACAATCTCAAGGGATGAATAATATTTTCGGCACTCTTCTACTAGCTTAAAATCATCATTTTCTATATAGGCTTTATCTGCAGTGCAATACACAACCCCACATTTTTTTAATGTACGAGCCTTCTTGATTAGTTCTGGCACTCTACTTGAATTTAATTTGGATAGATAAAATGATTGATTTTGATAATTTGCAATCGTTCCATTTTCAGCAATTAAAAGCATACTATCTAAATAAGATTCGAAGTAAAGTTCAACATTTCTAAGTTGTCTTCCTGTAGCAATTCCGAAAATAATATTATGTTCTATGCATTTATTCATAACTTCTTCAATATCATACGGCAACTTCTTTTCACTATTTAAAAGTGTTCCATCCATATCACTCACTATTAATTTAATCATATTTTCCATCTCCCACACAATACCATTATAATCTAAATTAGCCTTCTTAAGAAGACAAGATTAAATCTTAATACCTTTCTTAAATTAACACATTAATTATTACTCAATAGTTGATATTTTTCGTATGTTTTCTTACTAAATTATCATTTTTTAAATACTTATTTAAGCCAGGTAACATTAGCATCATTTATCAAGTTTTCAATTCCATAGTACACTAAAACTAGATCATAATCTTGAACAAGCTCACTTACCGCTCGATGATAGTAACGTAAATCAATAAATGTAATCTTGTTGAAATTCCCTATAAGATACGGCGCTAGACTATGACCATAAGAATCGCTTAGAACTAGTAAATTATCCTTGTCATCTTGATATGTTTCAATATCAACTATGGCATGATTACCATCCAAATAATATGTATATTGATCTTTCAATAATAAATTTTCATCATTAAATACACTATTACTAATTTCATTCCCTTCATAAGTAACATTATAGTCAATAACCTCATTCATCTCCGGTTTCATAATTACATCATCATCAACCCAAAATGCCCCACTTTTAGAACTCAGCGAGCCACTAAAACCATCACTAACTTGTTCAAACGAGAACTCGTAAACCTCTTTATTCATTTTTTCCATTAATACCTTATAAGTAAGATAAGACCCATAGGCATTTAAGTGATGATCACTATCATAATACAAGTTTTCTGATTCTTCTTTTAAAGCATCGTTTACATCAACAAAAATTTCACCATCTATGTCATTTTTTATTGTTTCCAATAATTGATCTTCTTCTAAGTTTTGACTATAAGGCGGCA
>CAYJAJ010000053.1:0-2660 GCA_964368495.1 uncultured Holdemania sp.
TTTTTCTTTAGTTGTGCTAATAGTACTTTTTCTCAAAACGAGTATGATTTACTTAAACAAATGGTTTTTAAGTTAGAAACATTACTTCAAATAGAAAAGCCCAATAAGGATGCAGTTTATAATGAACATGAAAATGAGTTAGTTAATAAGAGTGATCAAAAAGAGCTACAAGATTGGATCAAATTATTTAGTGAATATGCTTTTGATTATAATCAAACAATAAATAAACCACTTTATTTTTTCATTGATGGCTTAGATCAAATGGCTAAAAGTGAAGTGTTGGATAAATTCACTTGGCTACCTAATGTCTTGCCTGAAAACATCACCATTGTAATCAGTTGTTTAAATTCCTTTAGAATACCTTCTTTTTATCCCTTACAAGAAAAAAGCAAGTTAATTTTATTAGAAGAACTCTCAAAAGAAGAAGTTCCTCAAATAATCGAAAGTATTGTAAAAGCTCATGGCAAAGAGCTCTCAAGTTTAGTTGTTAGTGCTATTGGAGATTTAAAAGGTTGCACTAATCCTTTATATATTAGTATTGCCTTACAACGACTTTTGATGTTAGATAAAGATGATTTTAATGAAATTGCATTAGGTGGAAACGATATGGATGCGATTAATGCCTATATGCTTAAATTAATAAAAGCCTTTCCTGATACCGTAGAAGAAGTGGCAGTAATGTTATTGTTAGAGGCAAGTAGTAGAATTGATAATGAATTTTGTAATAAAATTATAGCACTTTTAGCTTTATCAAGAAGAGGTTTAAGAGAAAGTGATTTACAGGCCATTTTTAAAATACAAAATAAAAATTTTAACAATATTGATTTTGCATTACTTACAAAATATATGAGTAACTTTTTCTTGTTTAGAAATGATGGTAGAGTTGATTTTACCCATCGCATTATACGGGAAGGATTATTAGAACATATTGATGTCGATGAGTGTAATACGCTAATTTTAGAATGTCTAAAAGACCTTGACTTTGAAGATGAGGTTAGATTACAGGAAATTGTATATCATGCCTACCTTGGAGATGATGTAGCTTTTGTATGTGATTATATTTCAGAATATACCCATAAAAACAGAAATATTATCGCTAATGAATTTCATGTTATCGCTTTGTGTGATGTAGAGTGGATTTATACTGTGTTTAATTATGCTTTCTATGAAATGGAATCGCTCAAACTTTTTCAAATCTTCTTTAATTATGCTTTTATAGAAAGTTTTTCAACATCGCAAAGTGAGTACACCTTATTGGCAGTAATAATGGAAGAGCTAATTAAAATTAGCGATTATAGTTTAAGTAAAAATTTTAATCAGCTTAAAGAAGAATATTTAATTGACACTTATGAAAAAATGGGTGATATTTATAAACGTCTGGCTGAATATGAAAAAGCCTATGCTGTGTATCAAAAAATGCTACATGCGCGTGAAAAGTATTTTGAAGAGGAGCAAAGTCTTTATAACCGTTATGTGTTGGGTATAAGCTATGAGAAAATAGGAGATATGAATCACATTTTTGGTAAATTTGAAAAAGCCCAAGAATTCTTTGAAAAAGCTTTTTATCATGCTGAAATTGTAACACAAGCAAACTATGAAAATGGAGCTTATGGATTAGCTGTCGCTTGTCAAAAACTAGGAGATGCATTTAAAATAAATGGTCTTTATGATGATGCAATGAGGATGTTTCAAAAATATTTGAAATTGAGCCTAGAGGAGTATGAAAAAACAACAGATAAGAAAATGCGTAGAGAAATTGCAATAAGTTATTCTAGAATAGCATCAATTTATGAAGTCCAAGGGGATTATAATAAAGCATTAGAGCATTATCAAAAGGCTCATGATCTTACTAAAGCTATGGCGGAGGAAGAGCGTAGTGACCAAGCTTATGATAGCTATGCTATCCACTGTCAACTTTTAGGGGGTCTTTATGAAACGATGGGTGAATATGAGTTGGCTTTACAGGAATATATTATATTTAATGAAATTAGTATCAAACTTGCAGAAAAATTAGGAACATCTGAGGACTATCGTGGTTTAGCTATAAGCTGGGAAAGAATGGCAAAGATTTATTATCTTATGGATAAATTTGAACAGTCACTAGAGCTACATCAAAAGACTTTTTCCATTAGAGAACGACTATATCAACAACTAAATACTGCTGAATCTAAAAATGATTTGGCTTCAAGTTATCAATACTTAGGTAATGTGTATTTTGAGTTAGATGAAAAAGAAAAGGCTTTAGCTATGCATCAAAAGTTTCTTGAAATGGAAACTCAAATCCATGAAGAAATGGATAATCCAGTGAGTGCTAGAGCGCTGTTATTAGCAAATTTTAAAGTTGGAACTGTATACCATAGACTAAACGAATCAGATGAGGCTTTAGTGTATTTTTATCGAGGGCTTGAGTTAGCAAAGGAACTAGATGAGAATTTTGGTAGTTTTACTACAGCTGAAGACCTAGTGATGATGTATGAATGGATTGTTTTGGCTTTAAGGAAACAAGAAAATATAGAAAAATTAATTGACTATAGTTTAAAGAAAATTAACACCTTGGAAAATGTGCTTGAGAAGTTTGATTCTAGTAAATATCAAAATAAGTTGTCCTATGCTTATTGTAATCTAGGGGATGTTTATTTGAACCAACAAAACTATGATGC
>CAYJAJ010000054.1:0-1139 GCA_964368495.1 uncultured Holdemania sp.
TCTAGATGCATCATATACCGAACTATCAATTCTTTTTAAAGCTCCTGATACCATAACATAAAAAACTACATATTGAGTTGTAGCGTGTACAAAAAGTATTCCAGTGAACCCTTTTAAAATAGTTGGAGCTGTCTCCAAAGCAAACATTTGTTTTAATATTTGAGGAATAAACCCGGTAGCTCCGTAAATTTGCATAAAAGCAATTGTAAATAGTACTCCTGGAATCATCATTGGAATGAGGAGCAATATATCAAATACTTTTTTTCCAACAAAATCATATCGATTAATTATAAAGGCAAAAAAAGTTCCGATGCTTCCACAAACTAGAACAGTAGCTATACCTAATACAATAGTATTCTTGTATGCTGTCATATTTTGTTGATTTTGGAAAAAATCTAGAAAATGCTGAAATGTGAAACTACCTGAATTCATTCCAAATGCCAATATAAACGAGTTATATGCAGGATAAAAAATTGCCCATCCTAAAAACCAGAGAAGTGGAATCATAAATAAATAGGTTACTAATTTTCTACTCATTGTATTTTTCATCTTAATTACCTAATAAAACAACATTGTTTTTTTCTATTGTAATATAAACTTTATTATGAACTTCATATTTAAAGTGCATATTATTTAATGTAGTAACATTAAAATCAACACCCTCAACTCTTACTGTAAAATATGAGACAATGCCGTTAAATTGTTTTGAAATAATTGTACCTTCAAAACAATTTTCATTATTTGTTTCATTATCGCTTAGTACAATCAATTCATTTCTAATAGATATTTTCTTTGATGACGACAAGAATTCATCAGGATGAATTTCTAATCCATTATTTAAAAATAGTTTGTTAGATACTTGTTTTACTTCTAGAATGTTTGTTTGTCCTACAAAGTTCGCAACAAAACTATTTGCAGGATTATTATAAATATCTTCTGGTGTTCCAATTTGTTGGATTACTCCTTTACTAAAAATTGCTATTCTATCTGACATCATCAATGCTTCACTTTGATCATGCGTAACATATAACATAGTAATATTTAATTCTCTTTGTAATCGTTTTAATTCTACACGCATCTCTTCACGCATTTTAGCATCTAAGTTACTCAAAGGTTCATCTAAAAGTAAAATCTTGGGT
>CAYJAJ010000054.1:1283-1913 GCA_964368495.1 uncultured Holdemania sp.
ACAATGCATAATTCTGAAACATCATTCCTATCTCTTTTTTTTCAGGAGCAACATCTGTAATATCTTTATCATCCATTACAACCTTACCTTCAGTTGGGGTTTCAAATCCTGCAACCATTCTAAGAGTAGTCGTTTTACCACAACCAGAAGGTCCTAGAAAAGTAAAAAACTCCCCTTTTTCAACACAAATATTTGCATTATTTACCGCTATAACTTCATTGAACTTTTTTGTTAAATTATCAATTATTAAATATGCCATGCTTTCCTTTCTATAAACAGAGAGAACGAATTCTCTCTGTTTTAATTAATTGTTATCCACCAACTTTTGTGGTGCTCATAATATCATCGTTATATTTTTGCATCCAATCTGCTTGATTATCTTTCAAATTTTCCCAATTTACTTCCATTGGTTTATAGTCAAGTGATTTCATCCATTCTGGAGATTGAGCCAAAGCTTCTGGATGTGTAGGCATTCTATTATATTCTTCTGCAAGTCTTAATTGTGTTTCTACACTTCCTGCAAATTCAATAAATGCACGAGCGTTTGCTTCATTTTTAGCGTCGTTAATCATTGCAACACAATCAGATATTACTACAGCTCCAGATTCAGGCGCAACAACTGTAAATGGC
>CAYJAJ010000055.1:0-1519 GCA_964368495.1 uncultured Holdemania sp.
ATTTTTGGCACAAATGCTTTTATTTCTATAAATTGTGATATTACTTTTACTCTATCTTCGTCATTATAGTATAAGTCTTTATTCAGATAATTAATTAGTGATAGCTGATTTTTTTCTACTTTGTATTGTTTATTGTAATTTTCTTCCATAACGAATACATGTGTATAGATATTCGCATATTGTTCATAAGCAATATATAACATTAATGCTAAAATTATTGAGCTCATCCACTTATTAATCTTTATTCTATTATAAGTAAAACTCATTAATAACATAACTGTAAATATATTAAAAATTAAATCAAATGCTCTATAGTAAACAACACTCATTAAATATTCAACAAGAAACACATAACTTATTGGATTTATAAATAGAAGTAGTCCTATCAGAATTTTTTTATATTTAACATCCTTAGATTTAAACAAATAATAAATTAAGGATATTAATAGAAGGATATTTATTACGGAATATAAATCTGTAAAACTGAAATAATTAAACACCATATCATAACCAGAATGAAGATTAAAAAAATGACGATCGATAGTATAGACATCATTTAAAAACACTATAGAATATAGCATGATAATAAATGGTGCATAATTAACTATTTTAATAGCAATCTTTCGAAAAAAATCTTTTTTATTTTGATTAAACAGCACTTGATATGCGTAAAGAAAGGTATAAAACCCGAATGTTGGAATCAACATAATATAACCTAAATAATAAAGTGCAAACTGAAATATCGGCAGGGATATCAACCCAATTTCATATGCTAGATTTTCTTTGTTTTCTTTCAGCAAGGTTCCAATGAGTACAAATACAAAAATAACTATAATAGGAAAGCCTGTTGAAGTGACAGCGATTAATGCGCTGCTAATCAATGCGATATTAAAAAATCTTGTTTTTTCAACTGCACCCTCTTTAAACAATTTGTAAAGTTCAAAACATAGGTATCCAACAATCACTGTTCTATATGTATTCCCATAAAACCCAAATAACTTGTGATAGTATTGTAAAGAAAAAATAATTAAGGTTATCGCCACAATACTTATGTTTACTGCATTAACTTTAAGCTTTAAGTAAACAAATACTTCAACTATTAAATTGTAAATTAAAATATAAACCAAAATTGATGCACCATAAATAAAAATATTCATATGAATATCTGTGGTATTGAATATATTGAATAACACTGTATTGAGATAATAAAGCATAGATCCCCATAGAGTGTAATATGTTTGAAAATCGTACATTCTTGTAAATTCATTGACTTCAGTACCTGTAAAATAATTAACTTTTCCTATAAAATCTGCTGTTGCTGCTTCATTAACCATTGAAATATAAAACATTGAATCGAATGCTTCAATTCCTAAAGCATGGTTGTAGTTATAAAAAAGCATGATTCCAGAATAAAGAATTAATCCAAATATTATGTAATAATTAATTTGTTTTAAGAACTTAATGTTTATGATAAATTTAACTAATCCTACAACTAGAATAATAAAGGTTGTAATGTGAA